>NZ_CAJPGY010000026.1:0-100826 GCF_905339915.1 Burkholderia sp. BCC1985 | reverse complement strand
TGACGCGCTGGATCACGAACTGATACGCCGTGCCCAGGAAGATGAACCAGATGCCGATGCGGATCGGCACGATGAAGAACGCATCGATCAGACGCGCGCGCGCGGTGACCGGCACGATGTCGCCATAGCCGACCGTCGCGACCGTGACCATCGTGAAGTACACGAGATCGGCGACGTTCATCGGCGTGCTCTTCGTCGAATCGCGCAGGCCGTCGCGATCGAGATACAGCACGAGGAACGCGAGCGCGCACAGGAACACGACGAGGGCGAGGCGGAACAGCAGCGTGCGCCGCGGCGACGTCGCGGGACGCGTGAACAGCGTGCGCGCACGCGGCGCCTGCCACGGATCGCGGGCACGACGCAGGCGTGAGCGCAACGAGCGGCGCTTGTCGGAGGGCGTTGCCAACGGGGAATCTCCTGAAGATTGCGGGCTCGATTCTACGACGGGAACACGCGGGCCCGTCCGCTACAGCATGCTGCGCGGCCGGACCATCGTCCCGTCGGCGAAACGCCCGGCGCGAAACGCCGCGAGGTCGAGCGACGGCGCGCCCGTATCGATCCATTCGGCCAGCAGCCGCCCGACGATCGGCCCCATCGCGAAACCATGCCCGCAGAAGCCGGTCGCGATCGCGAGCCCGGACGGCGTGCCGGGCGCGTCGATCACCGGAATCCCGTCGGGCAGCACGTCGATCAGGCCCGCCCAGGCCTCGACGATCTGCGCGTCCTTCAGCGCGGGGAAGATCGCCTTCAGCTTCGCGAGCGCGCGCGGCGCATGCGCGCGATTCGGCTGCGGCTGCGGATCGCGCGGCTCGATCGGCCCGCCTCCGCGGCCGATGCGCGCGCAGGCATCGCGCCACGCGGCGCCATTCAGATGCAGCCGGAACTTCTCGCGCTGCGACCAGAATTCCGGCCAGAACAGGCTCAGGCCGCGCAGATGGCCGAGCGTCAGGTCGACGTCGACCTGCATGTCGTCGGCGAGATTGATCGCGCCGTTGCTGCGTTGCCGGATGCCGAGGCCGTGTCCCCAGATCGTCGACGCGGACACGTCGGGCAACACGTTGGTGCGCATGCAGGTGCCGCGCACGGCCTGCTGCGGCAGCCGGATGCCGACGCCGTCGAGCAGCCGGAAGCTGGTCGCGCCGGCCGCGCAGATCACGCGCCGCGTGCGGATCGTGCCGCGCTCGGTCACGACGCCGACGACCGCGCCGCCGGCCGTCTCGATCGCCGTCACGCCGCAGCCTTCGAAGAAACGCGCGCCGGCTTCCGTCGCGCGCGCCGCGAACGCGGCGGCCACGCGGCGCGGTTCGGCCTGCCCGTCGGTCGCCGTATACAGCCCGCCGAGCGTGCGCGCCTGCGTCGACAGCCCGGTCACGCGTTCGTCGATTTCCGCGCGCGTCAGCGTGCGCGTGTCGAGCCCGTGTTCGCGCGCAACGGCGAGCCACGCCTGGAACGACGCCCAGTCGTCGTCGTTGTCGGCGATATAGAGGCAACCGCCCTGCCGCCATTCGAGGTCGAAGCCGAGCGCCTGCTCGAGCCCTTCCCAGATCCGCATGCCGGCCATCATCAGCGGCACTTCGGCGGACTCGCGGCCCTGCTGCCGCACGAAGCCCCATGCGCGCGTCGATTGCTGGCCGGCGATGCGCGACTTGTCGAGCACGACGGCCTTCAGGCCGCGCAGGCCGAGGTAGTAGGCGGCCGCGCAGCCCATGATGCCGGCGCCGGCGATCACGATGTCGGCTTCGGCCGGAAACGCCGTGTCGGCGTGCGTCAATGCGTCGTGCAGCGGATAGGTGGTCGTCATTGTTCTCTGTTGGCGTCGATACGCCGGCACACGCATCGGCGTTCGCGATGGCATGCGCCGGACAGGCGCCCGGATTGAGGATCGGGATGGCGAACGTGGGGGAAAGTCGATGAACGATCCGGTGCGTGGCCGCGGCCCCGCCGCCGGTGACGGTTGCCCGTCGACCGTCCCTGTTTTTTCGCCTTGACGGCGCTATGTTACCGCGCGATAAACTGTATATCCATACAGTGCCCCTTCAGCAGTAACATGATCCTCCCCCCATTCGATCCCCCGAAGCTGAACGACCTCACCGAATGGTGGACGAAGTGCACCTATGCCGACGTCCAGCGCCTGATCCTCGAGGTGCAGCACCTTCGTCTGACGCTGTGGGAACTGAAAGCACACGTCGCGGATGCATCGCGCGGGATCCGCGTGCTCGATCCGGCCATGCTCGCGCACGGCTCCGCACTGAGACGGCTGACCTACCTGCTCGAAAAGGAAATCGAGCGCGCGAATCCGATCGGCCGCTCGCGCGACGTGTATGCACCGTTTTCCGACGAATGGCGCGCCCGTGAAGCGCTGCGATGTGCATTGCGCGCGCAGCCCGAACCCGCGGAAGCCGGCACGCTCCCCTGCACGATTCCGGAATTCCGGCGCGTCACCTGGGCCGAGCTTCGCGATCGCTGGCGTCATCTGAGCGACAGGCAATCGAGCCGGCAGAACATCGAGCAACGCATGGTGCTCGAGATCGCGCGTCAGCGATCCGTGATCCTCGCGCGCGCGCGAAAACTCGTCGATGCCGCGATCGCCGAAGCGGCGGCGGAAGGCAAGCAGTTGTTCGCGCTCGATCAACTCAAGCGGCTGCTGTCCGTCGAACGGGAAGACGGCGAGCCGTTCACGTATATGCCGGCGTAAGGCAATTCGAATTCGGCGGACGTTTTTCGAGGGTTCTTCGATGTCGTTCGTTTTCCTGACCATGATGACATGACGATACTTTCCCGTGCAATGCGTCGGGAAGGCCATGCTTCATTGATCAATGCCGAAGGCGCGATGACCGCGAGGTCATCGCAATACATGGACGTTATCGAAGGTCGACAGGCGGGTTCGCGCCGGGACGATCCCGGTGCAACCGGTATCGGGGTGATCAGTGTGGATAGCTCAACCGACGCGTTTGCGCGCGCGCCGTGCGGTTGTACGGCTGAAGCCGCGCGAGCTGCTCGATCGACATCGTGACGACTTCGAGCACATGCCGTGCGATCTCGTCGTCCGTCATGCCGGCGTCGACGTACTGTTCGATGCTCATCGTTCGAGGCGGATGGCTGCCCGCGTCGGCGTCGACGATGTAAATCCTGGCGGTACGGTGCTCCGACGACAACACGAGCTGGACAGTTTTACCGAGAACGACGATCTGCATGCACAAAGTGGCCATTCGCTGCCTCCAATTGCGTTGCCTTCAATCGAGCATCGAACGATACCTCACAACCCGGGCGATGAATCTACTCGCTTCCCCGGATATTCGAAACCATCAGGAATCAATCGCGGGCCGGCTGTCCATCGCCTTCCGCGAACCTTTCTGCCGGGCGCGACCATCCGGGCGCGTCGCCATGCGGCAAAGGCGGGAAGGTGCGCGCGACCCCGCCGCGCATCCGGGCGTCGCTCGTGATTTTCGCTTTGAATGGGGGGCGCCCGTTCGGCGCCCTAATGGCTCACGGTGCATGCACCGGCCGGTCGAGCCGGCGCCCGTCTTGCACGGGCAAACGACGCGCTACGCGTAGCGGCTCAACCAGGCTTCGGAGAATGCTTTCGCGTAGGCGACGGCGTCTGCTTCGGTATCGAATTCGCCCAGCTTGCGGAATGCGGCCTCGCGGCTGAAACCCAGCTTCGTGACCTCGACCTGGGCGGCATATTTGCCGTCCTCCGTCACGCGCGGTTCGCAGTTCATCTCGTACCCGCGCATCACAAATTTCTTCTGCATCGCTTCAACACTATTTTGAGACGGGCGAATCGTAGCATGGGGTTCCGCCGCGTTCATGCGCGCTCGACAAGGGCATCCCCATCGGTTTCATTAGAGTAAGCCGTCGAATCATTCGCGTACAAGATGTCGGGCCATCCGGCCCGACGCGCGACGCCATGTAAAAATTTGTCGCCGACGCAGCGGCACGAATCCCGCGGTTCGGCTCGCCGACACGCCCTGCTCTGGTGCATTTCGTCGGCAGTGCGGTGCGATTACGTGCCGCTCGGCGAGGAATCGTGTCCCGGCGCCTCGCGATCCGCGTCCGAAGGTTGCGAACGGGCCAGCGGCGCGTGACGCACACCTGCGGATCTAGCGTAACGTCGTGACACACCTTTCACAGAAAGGCACCGATTGCGACATGGAATGACACTCGTTTTGCGGTAAAGTTATCTTTTCCGCGCGTGGCCGGTCGGCTCGCCCCTGGACGTCATGAAGACTGTCCGCCGAGACTGCCGCAAGGCGTCGTTCTGAACGTCACGATCCGTTCCCGTAGCATGACCACTGAAGCAATCACCACGGATTCCCTCGCGGTTGCCGAGCGCGTGCGCGAGCTGATGACCCGCAACGGCATCGGCAAGCGCCAGCAAACCACCGAGCTGTGCCGCATCCTCGACCTGAGCTTTTCGCAGGGTCACCGCAAGCTGCGCGGCAGCAGCCCCTGGACGCTCGCGCAGATCAAGAAAGTCGCCGAAGCCTACGGCGAGCCCGCCGCTCAACTGTTCGGCGCGCAGACGCTCGACCCCGGCATGGTCGGCGCCTATTCGCAGGAGGCCGTCCTGTACGCCGGCGTCGCCGAAATTCCGTGCACTGCCTGGATCGGCGCGCCGCTCGAAGCCGGCGCGCGCCCCGAGTTCGTCGCGTACGAACAGAACGGCCGCTGGCGCGTGCTGCGCCATACGGGCGTGCTGTATCAGAACGCGTACGACGTGCACAAGATCGAGATCTATCCGCGCCGCGCGGAGAGCGACAAGCTCGTCGTCGCGGTGATCGATCCCGATCGCGTCAGCGCGACCGAGTTGTGCCGCTATCTCGAGCGGCAGGGATTCTCGACTGCCGCGTTCGACGGCCTCGCGCCGTTCGTCGACGCGCTGCAGGGCCAGGCGTTCGACGCGGTCGTCACCGAATGGCTGTTCGACGACAGCACGGCCGCCACCGCGATCAAGGCGGTGCGCACGTCCGACAATCCGGGCGCGCCGATCTTCGTGCTGACGGGCGACCTGCTCACCGGCCGCGCGAGCGAAGCGGACATCAGCGAAGTGATCCGCGCATTCGACGTCGTCTGCTACGAAAAACCCGCGCGCATGGCGATCCTCAGCGCCGACCTCGCGAAGCGGCTCGCACGCGGGTAATTCCCGCACGCCGTCCACCTCTTTCGCATGGCCGGCGCCCCTGCGGCGCGGCGGTCGTGAACGGGTTCCTCAGTACAATAGCCGGACCCCGTTCACGACCGGCATCCGCCGCCCGACTTCATGGCCCGCCTCATTCCCGACGACTGGAAAAGCCTCGCCGCCACCGGCGCGGCCGAACGCGAGCGCGAGACGCTTGCCGCCCTCGAACATGCGCTGCCGGACAACTACACCGTCTATCACGGCGTGCACTGGACGCGTGCCGACCAGGGTTTCTCGGTGTTCGGCGAAGCGGCGTTCGTCGTCGTGAGCCCGGCCGGCCGCGTGCTGCTGATCGAGCAGAAGGCCGGCTTCCTGCGCGAAACGCCGAAGGGGCTCGTGAAGGTCTACCTGCAGAAGGAGCGCAACGTCCCGATCCAGCTCGCGCGCACGCAGGAGACGCTGCACCGGCGGCTGACCGCCGCGCTCGGCGCGGGCGTCTATGGCGTCGAGGCGCTGCTGTACTGCCCCGACTACGCGATCCGCGAGACGGCGATCGCCGGCGTCGCGGCCGACCGCATCGTCGACGCGTCGCGCAAGGCGCAGCTCGCGCAGGTGATCCTGCAGATCCTGCCCGAGCACGACGAGCCGCTGCCGAACGCAGCGAAGCTGCATCACTTCCTTGCGGATGAACTGGCGCTCACGCCCGACACGAGCGCGCTCGTCGGGCAGGCCGGCACGCTCGTCACGCGGCTGTCGGGCGGGCTTGCCGAGTGGGCGCGCCAGCTCGAATTCACGCCGTTCCGCTTGCGCGTGACGGGCACCGCGGGTTCGGGCAAGACGCAGCTCGCGGTGCAGGCGATGCGCGACGCGGTCGCGGCCGGCAAGCGCGTGCTCTACGTGTGTTTCAACCGGCCGCTCGCCGACTACATCGCGCGCATCGCGCCGCCCGGCGCGAAGATCGCGAACTACCATCAGCTGTGCGACTGGGTCGCCCGCGACGGCGGCTATACGCCCGACTTCGACACGCCCGGCGCGTTCGAGCGGCTCGAGGCGCGCTTCGCGCAAGCGCCGATTCCGGAACGCTGGCGCTTCGATGTGCTGATCGTCGACGAAGGACAGGACTTCCACGCGCCGTGGGCGGCGGCGCTCGAGCGCCTGCTGGCGCCGGACGCCGCGTGGTGGTGGCTGGAAGACCCGCTGCAGAACCTCTATCTGCGCGAGCCCGTCGCGCTGCCCGGCTGGGTCACGCTGAAGGCGCTGACGAACTACCGCAGCCCGCGCGACCTGCTCGAATTCGTGCGCGACGTCGTCGGCCGCGTCGAGCCGCTCGCGGCCGAACTGCGCTCGGGCAGCCCGTTCGACGGTTCCGATCCGTCGGTGTCGTCATACGGGGAAGACGGCGCGTCGGGCGACGCACTCGCCGAAGCGTGCATCGACGCGACCAAGCGCGCGATCACGCACGCGCTGTCGCTCGGCTTCCGCAAGCAGGACATCGCGGTGCTGTCGTATCGCGGCCGCGAAAGCTCGGTGCTCGCGCGGCTCGACCATCTCGGCCCGCACCGGGTCAAGCGCTTCACCGGCAAGTACGACCTGTTCGGCAACCCTGAATATCGCGAAGGCGACGTGCTGCTCGATTCGATCTACCGCTTCAAGGGGCAGTCCGCGCCGTGCGTGATTCTCACCGAGATCGACTTCGACACGCTCGATGCGCGTGCGGCCCGCAAGCTGTTCGTCGGCGCGACGCGCGCGACGATGAAGCTGCTGCTCGTCGCGTCGGCACGCTCGGCGGCGCAGCTTGCGGGTGGATGACGCGGCGGAACGCGGGTGGCGGGCGCGCGCCGGATGACTACCCCGCCCACTGCTCCCGCTGCGCGCGCCGCACCGTGCGTCACGCCACCCGAAACGCCCCCACCGCCCGCCGCAGCCCATCGGCCTGCTCCTCGAGCGACGCCGCTGCCGCCGCCGCCTGCTCGACCAGCGCCGCGTTCTGCTGCGACACCTGATCCATCTGCGACACCGCGCGGTTCACCTGCTCGATCCCGTCGCGCTGCTCGTTCGACGCGGCCGCGATCTCGGTCATGATGCCCGTCACGCGACCGATCGCCTGCTGGATGTCCTGCATCGTCGCGCCGGCCACGCCGACCAGCCGCGACCCCGTCGCGACACGCTCGACCGACTCGCCGATCAGCGTGCGGATCTCCTTCGCGGCCGACGCCGAGCGCTGCGCGAGCGTGCGCACCTCGCCCGCGACCACCGCGAAGCCGCGGCCCTGCTCGCCCGCGCGCGCGGCTTCGACCGCCGCATTCAGCGCGAGGATGTTGGTCTGGAACGCGATGCCCTCGATCGTGCCGATGATGTCGGCCACCTTCTGCGAACTCTGGTCGATCTCGTTCATCGTGCCGATCACCTCGCCGACGACCGTCGCGCCGCGCGTCGCGATCTCGCTCGCGTTGTCCGCGCACGCCTGCGCCTCGACCGCGTGATCGGCGTTCTGCTTCACGGTCGCCGTCAGCTGTTCCATGCTCGCGGCCGTCTCCTGCAGCGCGGACGCCTGCTCCTCGGTACGCTGCGACAGGTCGGTGTTGCCGGCCGCGATCTGGTGCGTCGCGGTCGAGATCGCTTCGGAACCCTGGCTGACCTGGCGCACCGTATCGGCGAGGCTGCGCTGCATGCCCGTCACGCCCTTGACCAGCTCGGCCATCTCGTCGCGCGACGACCAGCGCACTTCCGACGTCAGGTCGCCGTCCGACAGGCGGCGGAAATGCGACAGCAGCCGGTTCACCGGTTGCGTGATCGCGAAATGCAGGCCGACCGCGCAGCCGAGACACGCGGCGAGACCGAACGCGATGCCGGCGATCGCGCCCGCGCGCATCCAGCCGTAATAGGTCTGCGCGGTGTCGTAGACGTCCTTGCCGCGCGCGGCCTGGTACGCGTCGAGCGCGTCGGTCGCCTGCGTGAGCGCGACCGACAGCGGCGGCGCGACCGTCATCAGCAGGCGGTCGGCGTCGTCGCGGCGTCCCGCGCGGATCGCGTCGATCATCGGCTTCAACGCCTGTCCGATCAGCGCCTGGCGCGCGGCGTCGAGCCGGGTCGCGAGCGGGCCTTCGTCGCCGTCGTGCGGCATCGTCGCGTAGGTGCGCCACGCGGCGTCGGCCTTCGCGAGATAGCCCTCGGCCTTGTTGACGATCTCGGGCACTTCCGGCGCCTCCGGATGCAGCATCGCGCGGTCGAGCGTGGTGCGCACGATCGTCAGGTTCAGGCTCGCGGCGGACAGCGCGGTCTTCGCGGCCAGCTCGCGCGTATAGGCTTCGTCGAGCGCGCGGTTCGAGCGCTGCATGCCGGTCAGGCCGATCAGGCCCGACACGACGAGCAGCACGGCGACGAGCCCGAGCGTGGAAAAAATCCGCGTACGGATCGAGAAACGGGAAAACAGGGCGTTCAGGTTCATGACGGGACGGGAGCGATAAAGGGTGCCGCGGCAATCGGTCCGCGGCACTCTGGATTACGGTTTGCCTGCAAAAAACTTGAGTCCGGTCCGCCGTCGGGCTGATCGCGATCAATTTTCCCGGTCGGCAATCTCCTGTTACCGATGCAACAAATCGAGGCCCGACAGAAATTGACCAGGCAACAAATTATCTCTATATTTCGCTCAATTCCCTGCCATGGCAGATATCTCGATGAGAACCGATACCCTCCTTGCCCCGCCGGCCGCCGACGCGGCCCGCCGCGATGCGCCGACCGGGCTGATCGTCGCCGCGCTGCTGCTCGTCATGCTGCTGTCCGCGCTCGACCAGACGATCGTGTCGACCGCGCTGCCGACCATCGTCGGCGAGCTCGGCGGCCTCGACCAGTTGTCATGGGTCGTCACCGCGTACCTGCTGTCGTCGACGGTCGTGCTGCCGCTGTACGGCAAGCTCGGCGACCTGTACGGCCGCAAGATCGTGCTGCAGGCCGCGATCGTGCTGTTTCTCGCCGGCTCCGCGCTGTGCGGCATCGCGCAAGACATGACGCAACTGATCGTGCTGCGCGCGCTGCAGGGGCTCGGCGGCGGCGGGCTGATGGTCGTCACGATGGCCGCGATCGGCGACCTCGTGCCGCCCGACCGCCGCGCGCGCTATCAGGGGATGTTCGGCGGCGTGTACGGCCTCGCGACGATCGTCGGGCCGCTGCTCGGCGGCTTCCTGGTCGAACACCTGTCGTGGCGCTGGATCTTCACGATCAACCTGCCGCTCGGCCTACTCGCGCTCGCGGTGATCGGCATCGCGTTCCGGCCGCATACCGCGCACGTGAAGCACCGGATCGACTACATGGGCGCGGCGTTCCTCGCGACGGCCCTCACCTGCGTGATCCTGTTCACGAGCGAAGGCGGTTCGCTGCTGCCGTGGTCGTCGCCGCAGCTGTGGATGACGCTGGTGCTCGGCGTGGTCGCGGTCGGCGGCTTCATCTACGAGGAGCGGCTCGCGGCCGAGCCGATCATGCCGCTCGAACTGTTCCGCCAGCGCACCTTCGTACTGATGAGCCTGATCGGCTTCGTCGTCGGCATCGCGCTGTTCGGTTCAGTCACGTTCATTCCGCTCTATCTGCAGGTCGTGAAAGGCTCGACGCCGTCGCAGGCCGGCATGCAGCTGCTGCCGATGATGGGCGGGATGCTCGCGATGTCGGTGGTCAGCGGCCGGCTGATCTCGCGGCTCGGCACGTATCGGCCGTTTCCGATCGCGGGCACGCTGATCGGCGGCGTCGCGATGGCGCTGCTGTCGACGCTGTCGCTCGACACGCCGCTGCACACGATGTACGCGTACATGGCGCTGCTCGGGATCGGGCTCGGCATGGTGATGCCGGTGCTGACGCTCGCGGTGCAGAACACGGTCGAATTCCGGCACATGGGGGTCGCGACGTCGGGCGCGACGCTGTTCCGCTCGATCGGCGGTTCGCTCGGCGTTGCCGCGTTCGGCGCACTGTTCTCGCACGAGCTGCAGTCGCGGATCGTGCAGGCGCTGCCGGCCGGCACCGAGCTGCCGCCCGCGCTCGGCCCGGCGGCCGTGCACCAGTTGCCGGATGCGGTGCGCGATGCGTACCTGCATGCGTTCGCCGGGTCGCTGCATGTGGTGTATCTCGCGGCGGCCGGCGTGATCGCGATCGCGTTCGTGCTCGCCTGGTTCGTCGAGAGCGCGCCGCTGCGCAAGCACCACTGATTCGCAGGCCGGCGGCAGCGATCGCCGGCCGATCGAAGCCACGAGGCGACCGTTCTCCCGATTTGCGATCGCCGTGCCGCCCCGCCCGCCGTCACGGCACCAGCACCACCCCGCCCGTCGTCTGCCGCGACTCCAGCAGGCGATGCGCGTCGGCCGCGTGTTCGAGCGGCAGCCGCGCGCCGATCTCCACGTGCATCCCGCCCGCGAGCCGCTCGAGCGTCGCGCGCGCCGCTTCCCGATACCCTGCCACGTCACGCGCGATGAAACCCAGCACGCTCGGCCGCGCCAGCGCGATCGAGCGGGCCGGCCCGAGTTCGTCGAGATCGATCGTCTGCCGCGCGCCGATCGCGGCGACCTGCCCGATGCTCGCGACCATCCCGAACGGCCGGACCGCGCCGAGCGTACGCGTCAGCACGTCGCCGCCGATTCCGTCGATCGCGTAGTCGACGCCTGCGCCGCCGCCGAACGCGCGGGCCGCCGCGACGAAATCCGCCTCGCGATAATCGACCACCGCTTCCGCCCCGTGTGCGCGCACCAGCGCCGCCTTCGCGGCCGAGCCGACCGTGCCGATCACCCGTGCGCCGAGCGCGCGCGCCCACTGCGTCGCCAGCAAGCCGACGCCGCCGGCCGCTGCATGCACGAGCACGGTCTCGCCGGCGCCGACCTGCCGCACGCGGTGCAGCAGCATGTAGACGGTAATGCCTTTCAGCAGCCCGGCCGCGGCCGCTTCGTCGCTCACGCCGTCGGGCACGGGCACCACGCGCTCGGCGGGCAGCGTGCGCAGGCTCGCGTAGCTGCCGGTCGGCAGTCCCGCATAGGCAACGCGCTGGCCCGGGACGACCGCCGTCACGCCGGGCCCGACCGCCTCGACCACGCCGGCCGCCTCCACGCCGAGCGCGTCCGGCAGTGCCGGCAACGGGTGCGCGCCGGTCCTGAAATAAATGTCGACGAAATTCACGCCGACGGCGGTCTGGCGAATCCGCACCTCGCCGGCACCGGGCGGCACGACGGGCGCATCGACACGGCGCAGCACGCCGGCGTCGCCGTAGCGGTCGATCCCGATCCGGGTGGCGGTGGCAGTTTGGGTCATGACGTTCCTCGCAATCGAATGAAGTGACACGATCATCCCATCGTGCATAATCGAACGGAATTCCCGTTACACGCCCATCTACTGTGCAAAATTCGACCGAACCAACGGCAGTGTCCGCGCCGCCGATGAGCTGGGACGACCTCCGCTATTTCCTCGCGGTGATGCGCGGCGGCAGCCTGTCGGCCGCGGCGCGGACGCTGCAGGTCCAGCATTCGACGGTTGCCCGGCGCATCGACGCGCTGGAGTCCGCGCTCGGCATCCGGCTGTTCGACCGGCTGCCGCGCGGCTGGC
The DNA here is from genome assembly GCF_905339915.1 of Burkholderia sp. BCC1985. NCBI lineage: Bacteria > Pseudomonadati > Pseudomonadota > Betaproteobacteria > Burkholderiales > Burkholderiaceae > Burkholderia > Burkholderia sp. BCC1985. The sequence goes on along the minus strand of NZ_CAJPGY010000026.1, from coordinate 89,131 downwards.
CGCCGACCGACGAAGGGCTGCATCTCGCCGAACATGCGGCGCGCGTCGAAACCGACGTGCATGCGTTCGCGCGCGCCGCGCAGGGGGCGGCGGCGCTCGACGGAGTGGTGCGCGTGTCCGCGTCGCCGGTATTCGCGAGCCACTTCCTCGCGCCGCGGCTCGCCCGCGCGCAGCGCGCGTGGCCCGCGCTGCGGATCGACCTGATGGGCGAAATGCACGCGGCGAACCTGTACGCGCGCGAAGCCGACCTCGCCGTGCGCTTGTCACGACCGAACGAGCCGGGGCTGGCCGCGCGCCGGCTCGGCACGATGCGCTTCGCGCTGTGCGCATCGCGCGACTGGGCCACCGCGCCGCCCGACACCTGGGCATTCCTCGGTTACGACGACGCGCTCGCGCAAATGCCGCAGCAGCAATGGCTCGAGCGCTTCGCGGCCGGGCGCCGCTTCGCGTTCGTCGCCAACGACCTGGCCGCGCTGCATCGTGCGTGCGTGGCCGGTGCGGGAATCGCGTTGCTGCCGCGCTTTCTCGTCGACGTGCCGGCCACGAGCTCGGGCCCGGCCGCGGCCGATCCGTCGTTGTCGGCCCCCGCAGCGCTCGTCGAACTGACGTCCGCGCCTCGTTGCGACGTCGAGCGCGAGATCTGGCTCGTCGTCCACCCGGACGTGCGCCGCTCGCCGCGCGTGCAGCGCGTCGCGGAGGCGATCGCCGACGCCGTTCGCGACGCGGACGGCCATCTGTAGGCCGGTCGGGCAGGCCCTGCACGCAGGCGACGCGGCCAACGCCTTTACCGCACCGCCCGACGGCCGGCATAGTAGCGGTTTCATCCGCCTACTCCGCCACCATGCCCGCCGCTCCCGCCTGCGTCGTCCGCGACGCGACCGATGCCGATCTCGACGCCATTCACGCGATCTATGCGCACCACGTGCGCCACAGCGTCGCGTCGTTCGAGGAGACGCCGCCCGACGTCGACGAACTGCGCACGCGCCGCGACGCGGTGCTGCGCCACGGGCTGCCCTATCTCGTCGCGGAATGCGACGGCCGCATCGCCGGCTACGCGTACGCGACGCCCTATCGCACGCGCAGCGCGTACCGCCACACGATCGAGGATTCGATCTACATCGACGACGCGCAGCGCGGCCGCGGCATCGGCCGCGCGCTGCTCGCGGCACTGATCGCGCGTTGCGAAGCCGGCCCGTGGCGGCAGATGATCGCGGTGATCGCCGACGGCGGCACCGGCGGGTCGACGTCGCTGCACCGCGCGTTCGGTTTCGAGCCGGCCGGCGTGCTGAAGGCGGTCGGTTTCAAGCACGGCCGCTGGATCGACACCGCGCTGATGCAGCGCGCGCTCGGCGACGGCGCACGCACGCTCCCCGCCGCGCCCGAGCCTGTCGCGCCGCGCTAGAATGGCCGCATGTCAAAACAGACTCCAACCATGCCAGACGAGGCCGCGCCGGATTCCCGCAACGAGTACACGGTCGACGAACTCGCTCGCGTGTCCGACACGACCGTGCGCAACGTGCGCGCGTACCAGGATCGCGGGCTGCTCGCGCCGCCCGAGAAGCGTGGGCGCGTGGGCATCTACGACGACACGCACGTCGCGCGCCTGAAGCTGATCAACCACCTGCTCGCGCGCGGCTACACGCTGTCGAACATCCAGGACCTGATCATGGCGATCGACGAGGGTCACGACCTGCGCTCGATCCTCGGCCTGGAAAACGCGATCGGCGGCCGCTGGTCGCACGAACTGCCGAAAACCTATTCGCTCGCGCAACTCGCGCAGATGTTCGGCCCGCAGACGGCGTCGCAACTGTCGCGCGTGACCGAACTCGGCCTGCTCGAACGGCGCGGCCTGTCGTTCGTCGCGAAAAGCCCCGCGCTGCTCGAGGCGGCAGCCGCGATGACGAAGGAAGGCATCCCGCCGCGCGAGCTGCTCGACGTGATCAGCCTCGCGCGGCCGCACTTCGATGCGATCGCGCGGCTGCTCGTCGATCTCGTCGTGAAGCGGCTCGACCGCTATGACGAAGGCACGCTGCCACCCGTCACCGACGTGCCCGCGCTCGTCGATGCGATCTGGCGCCTGCGCCCGCTCGCGGCCGTGTTCGTCGAGGGCGAGACGAACCGCGCGCTCGAGAACGCCGCCAGTGCGTATCTGGGCGGCCGTGTCGCGACGATCCTCGACCGGAAACTCAGCGACGAAGCAGCACGCCAGGCCGGCACGTCGGATACGTCCGATGCGTCCGGCCCGCAAGGCGACGGCGACAAAGCATAGGACCGCCGCCGTCATATTCATATCGGCATTGCTTGGTTTGCGGGCCCGATCGCCCGTGCGACGATTCTTCCAACCGAGCGGCGCGCGCCGCTCCCCGAAGACGTTTCGCATGGAGTCCGTTCGATGATTCGTTTCACCCGCTGGATCACCCGCACCGCCGCGACGGCGCTCGTCGCCGTCGCCGCCACATCGGCCTTCGCGCAAGGCAGCGCCGACAAGGTCGTGCGCATCGGCTACCAGAAGGCCGGCCTGCTGTCGGTCGTCAAGACGCAGGGCTCGCTCGAGACGCGGCTCAAGCCGCTCGGCTACACCGTCCAGTGGTTCGAATTCCCGGCCGGCCCGCAACTGCTCGAGGCGCTGAACGCGAACAGCATCGACTTCGGCTACACGGGCGCGCCGCCGCCGGTGTTCGCGCAGGCGGCCGGCGTGCGCTTCGTGTACGTCGCCGCGGAACCGCCGTCGCCGCACAACGAAGCCGTGTTCGTGAAGGCCGATTCGCCGGTCCGTTCACTCGCCGACCTGCGCGGCAAGAAGGTCGCGCTGCAGAAGGGTTCGAGCGCGAACTATCTGTTGCTCGAAGCGCTGAAAAAGGCCGGCGTACGCTACGACGAAATTCGCCCGGTGTACCTGCCGCCGGCCGACGCGCGTGCCGCGTTCGAGAGCGGCAACGTCGACGCGTGGGCCGTGTGGGATCCGTATTACGCGGCCGCGCAGAATTCGCTGAAGATCCGCACGCTGTCCGACTACACGGGCCTCACGCCCGCGAACAACTTCTACGAGGCAACGCGTGGCTTCGCGGAGCAACACGCCGACCTGGTCGGCACGATCCTGAAGCAATTGCGCGAGACGGGCCTGTGGGTCAACGGGCACGCGGCCGAGACGGCCGCGCTGATCGCGCCGAAGGTCGGCCTGCCGCAGCCGCTCGTGGAAACGTGGATCAAGCGTGTGCCGTTCGGCGCGGTGCCGGTCGATGAGAAGATCGTCGCGGTTCAGCAGGGGGTGGCCGATGCGTTCTATGCGGCGAAGCTGATTCCGCAGAAGCTGAACGTGGCCGATAACGCGTGGACCGACAAGGGCGTGGCAAGCGCGCTCGCGGCGAAGTAACGCACGGTTCGCACTCGTTTCGAACAGGCCGACGGGTACCCTGCCCGTCGGCCTTTTTTGATTCTGCTCGAATTTTCGGGGGAATGTCGGGCGCGCTGGCGGCGTTCGGCCAGTTTGAGTCGCTCAACGAAGATTTACGACTGCCCGCTCCCGGACCAGGAAGAGACGGTCATCGATGATGCTGTACCCTTCGGAGCATCTACCGTTGCGGCGGTCGCGAACAGAAGCCCTGTCTCGCGGAAGAGGCTTGGTCGTGACTGCCAGCCCGTTGGCAAACAGGTTCGGCACCGCGACGGCCGGGCAAGTGGCTCGGATCACACAGTCGGAACAGTTCCTCCGTCGATGACGTATTCAGTGCCGGTGATTGCGCTGGCCCGCGCGGAGACGAGGAAGCCAATGAGTTCCGCAACCTCCCGAGGCGAGCATGGTCGGCCGAGAGGAATGCCACCGAGCGAATCCATGATGATCTTGCGGGCGCCTTCCGTGTCGATACCGCTTTGTCGGGCGATCTCGGCAACGAGACCTGCGGCGGCATCGGTCTCGACCCAGCCCGGGGAGACACGCACGACGCGAATGCCCTTCGGACTGACCTCCTTGGACAAGGCCTTGCTGTAGGTTGACAGCGCGGCCTTGGCGGCGGCATAGGCAATCGTCGCCTCCGGCAACGGCAATTGCCGCTGGATCGACGTGACATGGATGATGACGCCCGAACGCTGCGCGATCATCGAGGGCAACAGCGCGCGATCGATGCGCACTGCCGGGAATAGGTTCAGGCTCAATGCCTTGTTCCATTCAGCGTCATCCAGCACGCTGAAGCCACCGGCCGGTGCAGACGAGCCGCCCACTACGTGCACGACTATATCAACGCCACCCAACCGCTCGAGCACGGCGTCGACGATGGCTTTACAGCCCTCGGCCGTCGCGATGTCCGCCCCGATGAACCGTTCTTCGGCAAGCTCATCGGGACGGGAACGCGCGGTCGTCAGAACCTTCGCACCTGCCTCGCAAAGGCGTCCGACAACGGCCTTGCCGACGCCCTTCGTTCCGCCCGTAACGAGCGCCCGAAGCCCCAGAAGTTCGGATGCGGAGCTCATCAGCGGATTTCCAGCGACGCAATCCTGCCGCCGGCCAGGACGAACGTATAGGTCAGCTCAACCGGGCTACCCGGGAAGGTGCCCGTGAGCCGTGCGCGCATCGTCACGGTGGCGCCGTCCTGCGATACGTCCAGCGGCTCAACGCTGTACTGGTACCTGGTTTTGCTGTCTTTCTTCCAGGCCTGGATGGCCTCCAGCCCCTTGATCGTGCGGCCTTCGTCCCGCACCACGGCATCGGCGGTAAAGCAGTTCGATAGAGGGGCGGTGTCGGTGACGGTTTCCGCGAGCAGATAGGCATCCAGCGGCGGAGGCAGCATCATGTTCATCGGGGCTCACCTCAACGTGAAGGTTTGCATGCCCCGATCATGGCGCTACAGTTACCGCATCGCAAGAACGCACAAAAAAGTAAGTAACCCGTGGCTAACCGAAAAAACTACACCCCCGCGACTGCCGCAAGCGATGTCGAAGCCGCATTCAAGCTGCTGGAAGGCCGCTGGAAACTGGTGATCCTGTTCCACCTATTCGGCGGGCAAGTGAGGCGCTTTTCGGACCTCGAGAGGCTGATCCCCGGCATCACGCAGAAGATGCTTGCCCAGCAGCTACGCAGCCTCGAAGCGGACGGCATCGTAACGCGTACGGTCTATCACCAGGTGCCGCCGAAGGTGGACTACCGCCTGACTGATTGGGGCCAGGCGTTATGCCCCGCACTGGATGCGATCCTGACATGGGCGGAGCGCCGTGAAGACTTTCCGTAGGCCGCGCCGAGCTTGCGTGCTTGAGGCCAGCAGCCTTTCATCCAGAGCTCGAATTTCGCAAGTGGTCGACGTGGTCTCATCCGCGATCGTCTCATGTCGGGCGGGAACCTGACGGTCGTCGATTTCATTTGAGGGGCCGCACCGGGTCGGAAAGCACCATCCACCGAAACGCGCGACAAGCCCTTTTCCTCAGCCCACGGCAAACAATCCACCCACGGCCATCGATCCGTCGAAGTTGCACGCGGCGCATCAAAGAAGACCGGTGGGCGCTCAGCCCGCCGGTCTTCTGCATGACAAGGCCATGCCCGCCGGCCTACCCCCACTTCAACGCCCCGCCACCTTCTTCTGCCGCCACAGACACAGCAGATCGCACGCAACATGCGCAGCGGCGATCGCGGTAATGTCCGCGTGATCATAAGCAGGCGCAACCTCGACCACATCCGCGCCGACCAGATTCACCGCCCCGAGCGCACGCACGACCGCGAGCGCCTGCGCGGACGACAACCCGCCCGCGACCGGCGTCCCCGTGCCGGGCGCGAACGCCGGATCGAGACAGTCGATATCGAACGTCAGGTACGCGGGCCGCGCGCCGACGATGTCGACGATCCGCTCCACAGCCGCGCGCGGACCATGCTCATGCACCCACGCGGCATCGAGCCGCTCGATCCCGAGGAAATCGTCGTTCCACGTGCGGATGCCGACCTGCACCGACGTCGCCGGATCGATCAGCCCTTCCTTCACCGCCTTGTAGAACATCGTGCCGTGATTGAGGCTGTCGGGCTCGTCGTCGGCCCACGTATCGCAGTGCGCATCGAAGTGGATCAGCGACAACGGCTTGCCGTAGCGCTCCGCGTGCGCGACCAGCAGCGGATACGTGATGTAGTGATCGCCGCCGAGCGTCAGCATCTTCGCGCCCGAGCGCAGGATCGTGCGCGCATGCTCGACGATCGCCGGCTTGATCGACAGCGGGTTGTGCGCATCGAACCAGCAATCGCCGTAATCGACGGCCGCGAGATCCTCGAACGGATCGAAGCCCCACGGATACGGCTTGAGCTCCGCGAGCTGCACGCTCGCCGCGCGGATCGCGGCCGGCCCGAGCCGCGCGCCCGAGCGAAAGGTCGTCGCGAGGTCGAGCGGCACGCCGGAAATCGCGACGTCGACGCCGTCGAGCGCGCGCGAATAGTTGCGGCGCATGAACGACAGTACGCCCGCATAGGTGTTTTCGATCGAGGAGCCATATGGCGTCGTGCGACGGATCGCGCCGTCGCCGTGGAGCAGTTCGGTCATGTCGAACCTGTTGGTCATGAGGACCGGCCCCAGCCACTGCATCGGGCGCGCTGGCGGGACTCGGCACGGATTCATTGAAAGCGCGGCGGCATGCCCTCATCGGGCGCGGCCGTCGCGCCGGCCTGCGAACCCTGTAGCGCGGCCGGGCGGAACAACGTCGATACGCGGCGATGATAGCAAGCCGAAACCGCCGTATTGCCCCGGTTCGACCGGGGCAAACGCATCGAAACGATCGGCGCGGCGGCAGGCGCACCGGCGCCGCATGGCCCGATCCCGTGCAGCCGGACCGCCGCACCACCGCCCCCGTCGCCATGCCGCGCCTAGAAGGATTCGCCGGTTTTCGCCCGCGCTTTCTTCCGGATAATGGCCGCAGCCGCGCCCCCGCCGGCGCGCCGTCCACCGCAGACGACAACAACCCCGGAGACACCCGCCTTGATCGCCACGCTTCCCGCCACCTATCGCCGGCTCTGGCCGCTCGCCATCGCCGCCGCGCTGCTGTACGGGCTGTCGCTCGCCGCCGCGCCCTATCCCGGCCAGGCCGCCGCGAAAGCCGCGATGGGCATCCTGCTGCTCGCGGCCGGCAGCAGCTGCGCGGCACCGCGCGAACGCGCGTGGCTGTGCGCGGCGCTCGTCACGGCCGTACTCGGCGACGTGCTGCTCGCGCTGCCCGAGTGGCCGCTGTCGTTCGTCCTCGGCCTCGGCGCGTTCCTGCTCACGCACCTGTGCTACTGCGCGATCTTCGTGCGCTGGCGCGCGCGGCCGCACGGCTGGCGCTTCCTCGCACTGATCGGGCTGTGGATCGCCGCGCCGGCGTTCTATGCAGCGTTCCTTCCGCATCTGGGCGAACTGCTCGTACCCGTCGCCGTCTACATGCTCGTGCTGTGCGCGATGGCGAGCTTCGCGCTCGCGGCCCGCACACGCGGCCCGCTGGTCGCCGTCGGCAGCCTGATCTTCGTCGGCTCCGACACGCTGATCGGCGTCGGACGCTTCCTCGGCGGCTTTCCCGGCATCGACTACCTGATCTGGGGCCTCTACGCGCTCGCGCAGATCACGATCGTCGCCGGGGTTTTCCATGAGACGGCCGCCCACCCGATCCGTCCCTGATAGTGTTTCAAACAGGCCGCCGCGTGTCGGCGGCCTTCGTCTCCCGCCTCTCCAGCCCTGCCGACGGCCGTTTCCGTGCATTCCGCAATGCGGAAACCAGACCGTTCCAAACCCCGCTCAGCCTTTCCCCGCGCGGCTTCCGGCCCTTAGAGCGCCGCTTCTAGCCTCTTGCGGTTTCCGGGTTCACCCACTATCGTTACATCAACCAATGTAACATTAAAAAATGAGCCAAATCGGAGACACCCGGATGAATGCTCGCACGTTGCCTTTCGGCCCGCCCGGCCACGACGGCCCGGACGAAACCACCGACATCGCCATCATCGGCACCGGCTTCGCCGGTCTCGGGATGGCCATTCGCCTGCGGCAGACCGGCGTGACCGACTTCGTCGTGCTCGAGAAGGCCGCGTCGGTCGGCGGCACGTGGCGCGACAATCATTACCCCGGGTGTGCGTGCGACGTGCAATCGCACGTCTATTCGTTCTCGTTCGCGCCGAACCCGCGCTGGACGCGCATGTTCGCGCCGCAGCCGGAGATCCGCGCGTACCTGGAAGACTGCGTGCAGCGCTTCGGCGTCGGCCCGCACCTGCGCCTGAACCACGAGCTGCAGCGTGCCGAATACGACGAGGCCGCGCGACGCTGGCGCCTCACGTTCGCGAACGGCAAGCGGCTGTCGGCACGCGTGCTGGTGTCGGGGATGGGCGGACTGTCGCGCGCCGCGCTGCCTGCGATTCCCGGCGTCGAGACCTTCAAGGGCCGTGCGTTCCATTCGCAGCAGTGGGATCACGACTACGCACTCGAAGGCAAGCGCGTGGCGGTGATCGGCACCGGCGCGAGCGCGATCCAGTTCGTGCCGCAGATCGCGCCGCGCGTGAAGACACTCGCGCTGTTCCAGCGCACGCCGCCGTGGATCATGCCGAAGCCCGACCGCAACCTGAGCGGCTTCGAGAAGTGGCTGTTCCGCACGCTGCCGTTCACGCAGAAGGCGGTGCGCAGCGGCATCTACTGGATGCTCGAATCGCGCGTGCTCGGCTTCGCGATCCATCCGTCGCTGATGAAGAACGTGCAGAAGCTCGCGCTGCGCCATATCCGCAAGCAGGTTCCCGATCCGGAACTGCGCCGTGCGGTCACGCCGGACTACACGCTCGGCTGCAAGCGCGTGCTGATCTCGAACGACTACTACCCGGCGCTGTCGCGCAAGAACGTCGACGTGATCACGACCGGCATCGAGCGCATCGAAGCCGACGCGGTCGTGACGACCGACGGCAAGCGTCATGAAGTCGACTGCCTGATCTACGGCACGGGCTTCCAGGTCGCCGATCCGTATCCGCGCGGCGCGATCATCGGCCGCGGCGGCCTCGACATCGTCGATGCGTGGCGCGACGGCGCGCACGCGTATCTCGGCACGACGCTGCCGGGCTACCCGAACTTCTTCATGATCGTCGGCCCGAACACCGGCCTCGGCCACAACTCGATGGTGTTCATGATCGAGTCGCAGATCGAATACATCCTCGGCGCGCTGAACGCGATGCAGCGCGAACGCGCGGATGCGATCGAGGTGCGCCCGCTCGTCGAGGCGCAGTTCAACAGCGACCTGCAGGGCCGCCTCAAAAAGGCGATCTGGTCGACGGGCGGCTGCAAGAGCTGGTACCTCGACCCGCGCACCGGCAAGAACACGACGCTGTGGCCGGGCTTCACCTGGCGCTTCCGCCAGGCGACCGCGCACTTCTCGATCGCCGATTACCACGCGTATCGCGCGCCGCACCACGACACGAGCGGGCGGCCCGTCGCCGCGCCCGCCGCGTCCGCCGCTTCCGCTTCCACGTCCGCCGAAGCGGCCTGAGCCAGACAAGGAGCCAACGACATGAGAGATTTCGCCAACAAGGTCGCCGCGATCACGGGCGCAGGCTCGGGCATGGGCCGCTCGCTCGCGGTCCAGCTCGCGCAGGCCGGCTGCCACGTGTCGCTCGCCGACAAGAACGGCGTCGGCCTCGCCGAAACCGAGCGGATCGTCCGCGCGATCGCGCCGAACGTGCGCGTGTCGACGCGCGTGCTCGACGTCGGCGACCGCGACGCGATGTTCGCGTGGGCGGACGACACCGCGCAGGAACAGGGCAAGGTCAACCTGATCTTCAACAACGCGGGCGTCGCGCTGTCGAGCACGATCGAAGGGATGGAATACGGCGATCTCGAGTGGATCGTGAACATCAACTTCTGGGGCGTCGTGCATGGCACGAAGGCGTTCCTGCCGCACCTGAAGGCGAGCGGCGACGGTCACGTGATCAACACGTCGAGCATCTTCGGGATCTTCGCGCAGCCGGGCATGAGCGGCTACAACGCGACCAAGTTCGCGGTGCGCGGCTTCACCGAATCGCTGCGCCAGGAACTCGACATGATGAAGTGCGGCGTGTCGGCCACCTGCGTGCATCCGGGCGGCATCCGCACCAACATCGCGCAGTCGAGCCGCGTCGCGAAGAACATGGTCGGCTTCATCGTCGAGAGCGAGCAGCAAGGCAAGGACAGCTTCGAGAAGTTCTTCATCACGACCGCCGACGACGCCGCGCGCACGATCCTCGCCGGCGTGCGCCGCAACAAGCGGCGTGTGCTGATCGGCCGCGACGCGAAGGCCGCGGACTGGATGGCGCGCATCCTGCCGGCCGCGTACCAGGCGCTCGTCGTGCTCACGACGCGCCGCGAGGCCGCGAAGGCTCGCCGCGCGGCCGCCCGCTACGGCACGCCGGCCGCCGCGCCGCTTCACGCCACCTACAACAACGCAGGCAATCAGGGAGGAGAACAATCATGACGACCCCGAACATGATGCCGGTGCGGCGCGACATTCGTTTCGCGCTGCCGCCCGAACGCGCGAAGGACTGGCATGTCCAGGGTGTGCCGGTCACGCACTTCATGAACGCGCTGTCGCTGCTGTTCCCGGCCGGCGAGCGCTTCTTCATGGATTCGGTGCGCCACTACCGCGACCGCATCGAGGATCCGGAGCTGAAGAAGCAGGTGCTCGGCTTCATCGGCCAGGAAGCGATGCACACGCGCGAGCACATCGAGTACAACGACCTGCTGCAGTCGTCCGGCCTGCCCGCGCACAAGCTCGAAAAGCGGCTGTGGACGATCCTCGGCTTCTTCAAGAAGACGTTGCCGCACTCGATGCAGCTCGCGATCACGATCGCGCTCGAACATTACACGGCGATCCTCGCGAACCAGCTGCTGGCGGGCCACGAGCACCGAATCGACGGGTCGGTCGAAGGCTATCAGCAGATGTGGATGTGGCACGCGATGGAGGAAACCGAGCACAAGGCGGTGTCGTACGACGTATGGAACGCCGTGATGAAGCCCGGCCTCGGCAGCTACCTGCTGCGCACGGGCACGATGCTGACGACGACGGTATTGTTCTGGACGATCGTGTTCGACTTCCACGTGCGCCTGATGCGCGCGCACCGTCGCGAACACGGCAGGTTCGGCGGCATGTGGCGGCTCGTGAAGTATCTGTACAGCCCGCGGACCGGCGTGTTCCCGAGCATCGCGCGCGAATGGCTCGACTACTTCCGTCCGGGCTTCCATCCGTGGGACCACGACAACCATCAGTACCTCCAGGGGCTCGACACGCTGCTCGCGAACATCGACGCGACCAATGCGCGTCACGCGGCGCAGGCCGCCCCGCGCCGCGTGCCGCTGCATCCGGTTCCGCAGGCATGACGTCATGGCACGCACGCACGAGATGCTGACCGTCCGCTCCGGCGACGTGAAACTCGCCGTCCATGTCAGCGGCCCGCGCCGCGCGCCGCCGCTGATCCTCGTGCACGGCTATCCCGATTCGTCGGCCGTGTGGGCGCCGGTCCGCGCGCGGCTCGCGAAGCGCTACCGCGTGATCGCTTACGACGTGCGCGGCGCCGGCGCATCCGATGCGCCGCGCCGCCGCGCGGACTACACGCTGGCGCGGCTCGCCGACGACCTGAAGGCCGTCGCCGACGCGACCTGCGGCGCGCGGCCGTTCCATCTGGTCGGCCACGACTGGGGGTCGATCCAGTGCTGGGAGGCCGTGACCGACCCTGCGTTGCGCGGCCGGATCGCGTCGTACACGTCGATCTCCGGCCCGTGCCTCGACCACGTGTTCCGCGCGAAGATGCGGCTCAGGCAGAGCCTGAAATCGTGGTACATCGCGTTCTTCCACCTGCCGGTCGTGCCGTCGCTGGTGTGGCGCCTCGGCGGCGCCGCATTGTGGCCGCGCTGGCTGCAGTTGACCGAACGCGTGCGGCCCGAGCGCGATCCCGCGCAGTTGAAGAACGCGCTGAACGGGTTGCAGCTCTACCGCGCGAATTTCCTCGCGCGGGCGAGCAAGCCGCGCGAGCGGTATGCGCAGGCGCCGGTGCAGATCCTCGTGCCGGTACGCGACCGCTACGTGACGCCGGAGATGTCGGTCGATCTCGAGCGCTGGCTCGGCGAGCACGTGCGCGAGGAAATCGACGGCGGGCACTGGGTCGTGGCGCGCAATCCCGACCTGATCGCGGCGCGGATCGACCGGTTTGCCTCGACGCATGAACGACCGGCGGTCGCGGCAGCACCCGCGGCACCGCGGGCGGCGGTTCAGCGCAACGGCGGCAGGCGCTTGAACAGCGTTTCGTAGTCGATCACGAGCCCGTCGGCGTCGACGTCCATCTCGGCCGTGAAATTCCGGAAGACGCCTTCGTAGCGGTAGCGCCGGCCCGGCTCGATGCACGCGTAAGCCTGCTTGACCGGCGTCACCTTCAGGTCCGGCGTCGAGATGTATGCGACGTCGATCGGTCGCCGCTCGCCGCGAGCGAGGCCGAGGCGGCCGATCGGCAGCGCGTTCGTGAACGGCGTCGCCGCGATGTCGATGTCGACGCAGCCATCCAGCTCCGGCAGCGCGCTGCCTGAACCGTCGCGCCAGTGCCCGGCCCCGTCGCCGTGCAGTTCCAGCGTGCCGCCGCCCATCACTTTGAGCACCGCATACCTGACCCGCCATTGCGGATCGCACTCGACCCGGTATGCAAGTCCGTACGCGCGGCCGTACCGCTGGCCGACCACGGCACTTTCGACGACGATGCCGGCGTCCCCCCGGTCGAACGTCAGGTGTTCGATTCCGTCGCCCTCGAGCGACACCCAGCGCAGTTCACGCATCGTTCCTCCTCGAAAACGCCGACGCGTCAGCATACGCACGAAAAATCCGGCTGCGGCCAAAATTTCGTTTCCCGGCCCGGCAATCCCGCGACAGCGCCATTGTCCCCGGCAGACAAGACGCCGAAACACGCGCCCCGCCCCAACTCAGGGCATGCGCCACAAATCCTGACTATCCAGAATTCCCTATTCCGGTGCACGGCATTGTGTCCTATGCTCGCGGCTCGTCCTGCTCCACCGCCGCCATGCCTACCGCCCGCCCCGCCTCGCCGTCGATCGACCTGCGCATCCTGCTGCGCGGCATCGGGCAGATCGTGCTGCAGGCGCATGCCGTCACCGGCGCGCTGCTGCTCGCCGCGCTGGCGCTGACCGACCTGCGGCTCGCGTCCGCGGCGCTGGTCGGCTCGGCCGCCGCCAGCATGACGGCGGTGCTGACGGGTGCCGAGCGCCGCGACGTCGAACAGGGACTGCACGGCTTCAACGGCGCGCTCGCCGCGCTGATCGCCGTGCTGTTCGCGCCCGCTTCGCCCGCCGCCGTCGCGCTGGTACCGCTGGTCGCGATCGGCGCGGCGCTCGTGCAACGCGCGATGCGTGTGCCGCTCGCCCGCTGGCGCCAGTGCCCGTATTCGAGCCCGTGCCTCGCCGTCACCGCGCTGTGGCTGCCGTTTGTCGCGCCGCAGCATGCGGGCGACGCGACCGCCGGTGCGCCGCTGACGCTGCCTTCCGTCGCCGACGCGCTGCTGTCGGGCGTCGCGCAAACCACCTTTGCGCAAGGCCCGTGGGCCGGCGCGCTGATCGTCGCCGGCCTCGCCGTCGCGTCGCGCCGCGCGGCCGCGTTCGCACTCGGCGGCACGATCGTGTCGACCGTGCTGCTGATCGCGGCCGGCGCGAACGGCGCGTCGTTCGCCGACGGCCTGCTCGGCTTCAACGGCGCGCTCGCCGCACTCGCGCTGATGCCGCGCGGGCCGCGCGCGGCGTTCGCGGCCGCCGCGCTCGCCGCGCTGATCCAGTGGCTCGCGACGCGCGCGGGCTTCCCGGCATTCACCGCCCCGTTCGCGATCGCTGCGTGGATCACGGTGATCGTCGCGCGCCGCTTCACCCTCGGAGAACCCGATGTCGTCATTCGCACACCGTCCTGACACCGTGAAGCCCGGCGGCCCGATCTCGGACGCCGAGCGCCGGTTGCGCGTCGATCTCGCCGCCGCCTATCGCCTCGTCGCGCTGAACGGCTGGGACGACCTGATCTACACGCATCTTTCCGCGACCGTGCCCGGCGAACCCGGGCATTTCCTGATCAACCCGTTCGGCCTCGCGTTCGACGAGGTTCGCGCATCGAATCTCGTGAAGATCGACCTGGCCGGCAACCGGATCGGCGAGAGCGAATACGCAGTCAACGTGACCGGTTTTGCGCTGCACGCGGCCGTGCACGCCGCGCGGCCGGACGCCGTCTGCGTGATGCACCTGCACAATACGGCCGGCATCGCCGTGTCGATCCAGCGCGACGGGCTGCTGCCCGCGTCGCAGCACGCGCTGCGGTTTCACGGCGACCTCGCGTACCACGACTACGAGGCGCTCGCGTTCTCGCCGGCCGAAGGCGCGCGGCTGACCGCCAGCCTCGGCGCGAAATCCGCGATGCTGCTGCGCAACCATGGCACGCTGACGGTCGGCCGGACCGTCGCCGAGGCATATGTGCTGATGGATACGCTGATCAAGGCCTGCGACATCCAGGTGCGCGCGCAGGCAGGCGGCGGGACGCTCGTGCTGCCCGAGCCGGCCGTCGCCGAGCGCACCGCCGCGCAGTTGCGCGACGGCGGCGCGATCGAGGGCGAACTGGAATGGCCGGCGCTGCTGCGCCGCCTCGACCGGATCGATCCGTCGTATCGCGACTGACGCCGCTCGCGTCCCGACTTCCCTACTCCCAACCATCGGAGCATCCAGTCATGCCGACTTTCAATATCCAGTTGTTCGAAGGCCGCACGGTCGAGCAGAAGCGCGCATTCGTCGAAGCGATCACGCGCGTCACGTGCGAGACGCTCGGCTGCGACCCGGGCTCGGTCGACATCATCCTCGCCGACGTGAAGAAGGAGAACTGGGCGACGGGCGGCAAGCTGTGGAGCGACGAACGCTGACACCGCTGCGTTCAGCGGTGGCGGAACCTGCCTGGCGACAGGCGTTCGAGTTGCGGTGACATCCGGACGAATGCACCGCACGATGCGGCTCGACGTGAAGCCGCCGGACCTCGCCTGACTCGCCCGCGCGACGCCAGCTTCCGGCGTCGCACGCGGCCTTCGTTCCCTGAGCCGCGTTGTGCGCCCGCACATCGCGTTGTCACGCAATCGGCGCATATAATGCGGCACAGACGCAGCAGCCAATGGCCACCCGACCAGGAGACCGCCATGGAAGCGAAGAACGAAGAAGTCGTCGCACACCTGCTCTCCGATGTCGTCGAATTCGCGCGCGGACGCCTGCCCGAAGCCACGTTCCGGATCGTCGAACCGTTCCTGCGTCATTACTACGATTTCGTCGACGCCGATGATCTGCAGAATCGCGGCATCGCCGACCTCTACGGCGCCGCGATGGCGCACTGGCAGACCGCCCAGAAATTCGTGCCCGGCAGCGAGCGGCTGCGCGTGTACAACCCGATCCTCGAACAGCACGGCTGGCACTCCGACCACACGGTGATCGAGATCGTCAACGACGACATGCCGTTCCTCGTCGACTCGGTGACGATGGCCGTCAACCGCCTCGGGCTCGCGCTGCACTCGGCGCTGCACCCGGTGTTCCGCATCTGGCGCGGCGGCGACGGCGCGATCGAGCGCGTCGACGCCGGCGGCGCGACGGCCGGCGACGGCCAGTCGCAGCTCGCGTCGTTCATCCACTTCGAAGTCGATCGCTGCGGCGACGCCGCGCTGCTCAACACGCTGCGCAACGACATCGCGCGCGTGCTCGGCGACGTGCGCGCATCGGTCGAGGACTGGCCGAAGATCGTCGACATCGCGCGCGCGACGATCAAGGACATGAAGGCCCGCGAATCCACCGCGGAAGACCTCGAGGCGCGCGCGTTCCTCGAATGGATGGTCGCCGACCACTTCACCTTCCTCGGCCAGCGCGACTACGCGCTCGTGTCGGACGGCACGGGTTTCGGCCTGCGCGGCGTCGAAGGCTCCGGCTGCGGCCTGCTGCGCGAATCGCTGCGCGCGCCCGGCGCGCCGGACGTGACGCCGCTGCCGCCGGCCGCCGCCGAGATCATCACCGGCCCCTGGCCGATCTTCCTGACGAAAGCGAACTCGCGCGCGACCGTGCACCGGCCCGGCTATCTCGACTACGTCGGCGTGAAACTGGTCGGCGCCGACGGCAAGGTGACCGGCGAACGGCGCTTCATCGGACTCTACACGTCGACGTCCTATTTCGGTTCGTACACCGAGATACCGATCGTGCGCCGCAAATGCGCGAACATCGTGCGGCGCGCGGGCTTCCTGCCGAAGGGGCATCTCGGCAAGTCGCTGGTGACGGTGCTCGAAACCTATCCGCGCGACGAACTGTTCCAGGCCGACGAAGACCAGCTCTACGACATTGCGCTCGGCATCCTGCGCCTGCAGGAACACCAGCGCACGCGCCTGTTCGTACGGCGCGACCGCTTCGACCGCTTCGTGTCGTGCCTCGCGTTCGTGCCGCGCGACAAGTACAACACCGACCTGCGCCGCCGCATCGCGAAGCTGCTCGTCGATGCGTACAACGGCGTGAACGTCGAGTTCACGCCGCTGCTGTCGGAATCGGCGATCGCGCGG
The DNA here is from genome assembly GCF_905339915.1 of Burkholderia sp. BCC1985. Classification (NCBI taxonomy): domain Bacteria; kingdom Pseudomonadati; phylum Pseudomonadota; class Betaproteobacteria; order Burkholderiales; family Burkholderiaceae; genus Burkholderia; species Burkholderia sp. BCC1985. Next base: position 72,588 of record NZ_CAJPGY010000026.1, on the reverse strand, counting down.
ATTCATTTCGTCGTCCATGCGGAACCGGGCACGATGCCCGACGTCGACACGCGCGAACTCGAAACGCGGCTCGTGCAGGTGGCACGCCGCTGGCAGGACGATCTCGCCGACGCGCTGCTCGACGCGTTCGGCGAAGAACAAGGCAACCGCCTGCTGCAGCACTATGCGGACTCGTTCCCGGCCGGCTATCGCGACGACTATCCGGCGCGCACGGCCGTGCGCGACATCGAGCTGATCGAGCGCGTGAAGGCGTCGGGCCAGCTGGCGATGAACCTGTACCGCCCGATCGAGGCCGACGCGCGCGCGTTCCGCTTCAAGGTGTATCGCGCGGGCGACCCGATCGCGCTGTCGCGCAGCCTGCCGATGCTCGAGCATCTCGGCGTGCGCGTCGACGAGGAGCGGCCGTACCGGATCCAGACGCAGGATGCCGCGCCCGCCTGGGTGCACGACTTCGGCCTCGAACTCGCCGACGATACCGAGTTCGACATCGAACGCGTGAAGGGCCTGTTCGAGGATGCGTTCGACCGGATCTGGAGCGGCCGGATCGAGAACGACGACTTCAACCGCCTCGTGCTGCGCGCGCACCTGAGCGCGCGCGAAGTCACGATCCTGCGCGCATATGCGAAATACCTGCGGCAGGTCGGCTCGACGTTCAGCGACGCCTATATCGAGCGCGCGCTGACCGGCAACCCGGCGATCGCACGGCAGCTCGTCGAGCTGTTCCTGGTGCGCTTCGACCCGGCCACGGGCGGCACGCGCGACGTGCAGGCCGAACGCCTGCTGAAGGCGATCGAGACGGCGCTCGACCAGGTGCCGAACCTCGACGAGGACCGGATCCTGCGCCAGTTTCTCGGCGTGATCAACGCGACCGAGCGCACCAACTATTTCCTGCACGACGCGAACGGCGAATCGAAGCCGTACCTGTCGTTCAAGTTCAATCCGGCGAAGGTGCCCGGCCTGCCCGAGCCGAAGCCGATGTTCGAGATCTGGGTGTACTCGCCGCGCGTCGAGGGCGTGCACCTGCGCGGCGGGCGCGTCGCGCGCGGCGGGCTGCGCTGGTCCGACCGTCGCGAGGATTTCCGCACCGAGGTGCTCGGGCTGATGAAGGCGCAGATGGTGAAGAACGTCGTGATCGTGCCGGTCGGCTCGAAAGGCGGCTTCGTCGTGAAGAACCCGCCGCCGCCGAGCGATCGCGAAGCATGGATGCGCGAAGGCATCGCGTGCTACCAGACCTTCCTGCGCGGCCTGCTCGACCTGACCGACAATCTCGCCGGCAACGCGATCGTGCCGCCGCCCGACGTGGTGCGCCACGACGCCGACGATCCGTATCTCGTCGTCGCGGCCGACAAGGGCACGGCCACCTTCTCCGACTACGCGAACGCGATCTCGCACGAATACGGTTTCTGGCTCGACGACGCGTTCGCGTCCGGCGGCTCGGTCGGCTACGACCACAAGAAGATGGCGATCACCGCGCGCGGCGCGTGGGAATCGGTGAAGCGGCACTTCCGCGAGATGGGCATCGATACGCAGACGACCGACTTCACGGTGGTCGGCGTCGGCGACATGTCGGGCGACGTGTTCGGCAACGGGATGCTGCTGTCGCCGCATATCCGGCTCGTCGCGGCGTTCGATCATCGCCACGTGTTCCTCGACCCGAACCCCGACCCGGCGACGAGCTTCGCGGAGCGCCAGCGGATGTTCGCGCTCGAACGCTCGAGCTGGGCCGACTACGACACGTCCGTGATCTCGGCGGGCGGCGGCGTCTACCCGCGCACCGCGAAGACGATCCCGCTGTCGCCGGCCGTGCAGGCCGCGCTCGGCATCGACGCGCAGGCGCTGCCGCCGACCGAGCTGATCCGCGCGATCCTGCAGGCGCCGGTCGACCTGCTGTATAACGGCGGCATCGGCACCTACGTGAAGGCCGCGCGCGAAACCCACCAGCAGGTCGGCGATCGCGCGAACGACGCGGTACGCGTGAACGGCGCGGACCTGCGCTGCAAGGTCGTCGGCGAAGGCGGCAACCTCGGCTGCACGCAGTTCGGCCGCATCGAGTTCGCGCAGCGCGGCGGGCGCATCAACACTGACGCGATCGACAACTCGGCCGGCGTCGATTGTTCGGATCACGAAGTCAACATCAAGATCCTGCTCGGGCTCGTCGTCGGCGACGGCGAGATGACCGAGAAGCAGCGCAATGCCCTGCTCGCGGAAATGACCGACGAAGTCGGGCTGCTCGTGCTGCGCGACAACTACTACCAGACGCAGGCGCTGTCGATCGCGGGCCGCTACGGCGTCGAGCTGCTCGACGCCGAGGCGCGCCTGATGCGCTGGCTCGAACGCGCGGGCCGCCTGAACCGCGTGATCGAATTCCTGCCGACCGACGACGAGATCGCCGAACGGCAGGCCGCGAAACAGGGCCTCACGTCGCCGGAGCGCGCGGTGCTGCTCGCGTACAGCAAGATGTGGCTGTACGACGCGCTGCTCGAATCCGACGTGCCCGAGGATCCGCTCGTCGCCGCGATGCTCGTCGACTATTTCCCGAAGCCGCTGCAACAGCGCTTCAGCGAACCGATGCAGCGCCACCCGCTGCGCCGCGAGATTCTCGCGACGCACCTGACCAACGCGCTCGTCAACCGGGTCGGCTGCGCGTTCGTGCACCGGCTGATGGAGGAAACCGACGCGAAGCCGGGCGACATCGTACGCGCCTGCATCATGGCGCGCGACGTGTTCGATCTCGATGCGGTGTGGCGCGACATCGACGCGCTCGACAACCGCGTCGCCGACGACGTGCAGGCGCGCATGTTCGTCGACGTCGCGCGGCTGCTGGAGCGCGCGGCGCTGTGGTTCCTGCGGCAGCTGCAGTCGGGCACGGTGGCCGACGGCGGCGTCGCCGGCCTGATCGCGCGGTGCCGCGACGCGGTGCAGCGCATCGCGCCGCAATTGCCGTCGTTGCTGCCAACCGCCGATCTGGAGGCGCTGTCCGAGCGGCAGCGCGCGCTGGTCGAAGCCGGCGTCGAGAGCGCGCTCGCGGTACGCGTCGCGAGCGGCGACATCTCGGCCGCGCTGCTCGACATCGCCGAAGTGGCCGCGACCTGCGATCGCAGCCTCGAGCTGGTCGCGGGCGTCTACTTCTCGCTCGGCACGCTGTTGAACTACGGGTGGATCGGCGAACGCGCGGCCTCGCTGCCGACCCCGACTCACTGGGACATGCTGGCGCGCGCGGCCGCGCTCGCGGAAGTCGCGCGGCTCAAGCGCACGCTCGCCACCAGCGCGCTCGCGGAGTCGGCCGACTCGACGGCGCCCGAGACGATCGTCCACGCGTGGCGCGAACGCCGCGAAGCCGCGCTGCAGCGCTACGAGCACCTGCTCGCCGACCTGCGCGCGTCGGGCGGCGCAAGCCTCGCGGTGCTGCTCGTGATCGTGCGCGAGATGGCCGTGCTCGAACGCGCGTGATGGAAGGTCGCGACGTCACACCGTCGCGACCAGCAGTTCTTCCGCGTTGTCCGGCGGGCGCAGGCCGTCGGTCCGATCGGCGAAGTAGCGGCGCGTGAGTTCCGCGGCCGACACATGCTCGGCCCGCGCGAAGCCGGCCCCGGTCGCGAGCGCGCGGATCTCCGCCGGCATGAAGAAGCTGATGAACGGCGTGCCGCTCGCGCGCGCGCCCTTCGCGGCCATTTCGAGCGCCGGGCGCACGTCCGGATCGGCATGCTCGAGCGGCAGCAGGAACGTCATCGCGAACGTCGAGCCCGGCGCGAGCGACGCGACTTCGCGCAGCGCCGCCGCGTTCGCGTCGCGCGTCAGGTACATGCTGACGCCGGTGGACACGACGACCGCCGGCTTGCCTGCATCGAAGCCCGCGCGCACGAGCGCGTCGCGCCACGACTGCTTCGCTTCGAAATCGACCGGCACGAACCGCAGCCAGTCCGGCACGCCGAAGCCGAGCTCGGTCAGCCGGCGGCGCTTCCACGCCTGCGGCGCGGGCGGATCGACCTCGAAGACGGTCAGGCGCGACGCCATCTCGGGCCGGCGCTGCGCGAAGCTGTCGAGGCCCGCGCCGAGGATCACGTACTGGTTCACGCCCCGCGCGGCCTGCTCGACGACGAGATCCTCGATGAAGCGCGCCCGCGCGACGATCGACGCGCGAAACGGCCGCGTGAATTGCGGATCCATGTCGCCGCGCTGCTGCCAGCCGGGCGCCGGCGCGAGCAGGCGCAGTCCGACTTCGTCGGCGAACACGTGCGGCGGCGCATCGAGCTCGACGTGCAGCGCGCGCCACAGCGCGACGCGCGCGGCGGTGCTGTCAGGGGCGTCCGGATGAAGGTCGGTCATCGTCTCGTCCTCATGCGCGCGGCTGGCGCGGCGCCTGCAGGCGCCACGCACGGCCGGCCGGATTGCGTACGCTCATGTCGCGGCCCGCGACGCATTACATCGGGTTCGCCCGCGCCGCCACCCGCGCGAACAACGCGTCGAGGTCGAAGCCGGTCGTATCGATGCCGATCGTGTCGCGCAGGCACGCGCCCCACGCGGCCGCGTCGTCGAACGTGACGGTGCGCCCCGCGCCCGCCGCGTCGCGCAGCGTCAGCACGGTGTTGAACAGCGCCGCGCGGCCGTCCGGCAGCACGCGGCAGGCGATCAGGTCGTTGACGAAGATCGACTCGGGATAGGTCGACGTGAACCAGTTCGCGGCGTCGTAATCGATCCACTCGGCCGGCTTCAGCGAAAAGCGGTAGGTCGTCTGCCAGCCGTCGGGGATCTGGAACTGCATGTCGAATTCGCCGTCGACCGGCGCGTCGACGACGCGAAACGCCCCATGCGGCGTCAGCTGCCGCTCGCCCGGCACGAAGCGCAGCGGCGCGGTGAGCGTCGCGCTGCCGAAGCCGATGTCGGCGAGCCACGCCGCGCCGTCGAGATCGATGCGCAGCAGCATGTGGGTCTGCGCGGTGACGAGCTCGGGCGGCCGCATCCAGCGCACGCGCGCGATCAGCGGCGTCACGCGAAAGCCGATCGTCGTGAGCGCGGTGTAGAAGAGCTTGTTGAGTTCGAAGCAGTAGCCGCCGCGGCGGCGCCCGATCACCTTGTCGACGATCGCGGGCAGGTCGAGCGCGACGCGCGCGCCGGTCAGCGGATTGAGATTTTCGAACGGAATGGCCTGCGGCTGCAGCAGGTGCAGCCGTCGCAGCACGTCGAGCGTCGGCTCGGCCGGGCCGTCGTAGCCGATGCGGGCGAAGTAGCGCGAGAGGTCGAACGAGTCAGTCATGAACCGGCACCGGTAACGGGGAACACGCCACGATAGCATCGAGCGATATCCACATGTTGCGCGGGGCCATCCCGGATCGCCGCGCGCGCTGCCAGCTCCGTAGCGGGTGCGGCCGCGTTACGGCAGCAGCTTCAGCGCGGACGACGCGACCGACGGCACCGTAATGCCCTGGCTCGTCGCGAACTGCACAGCCTGGCTGAGCGTCGACGCGAGCGACTGCAACTGGCCCGGCGCGCTTTGCGCGATATACGACGCGGCCTGCATGTTCTGCGGATTCAGGCCCGACTGCAGCAGCGATGCCGCGCTGGTCGAACCGAGATTACCGAGCCCCGACTGCAGTTGCGAGTACTGCGTCAGGCCCTGGCCGAGCGACGCCAGGCCGTTGCTGAACGCCTGCTTGTCGATCGGGCCGTGCGACGCCCCGCCGCTCGCGAACGCCTGGCCGAGCGCCTGCGACACCGACTGCTGCGCGCCGCCCATCTGCGACAACGCGGCCGGCGTCAGCGCATTGCCGCCGCCGAGCAGGCCGGCGGCCTGCTGTGCCTGACCGGCCGCGCCGGTGAGCCCCATCGCCGACGCGAGCGACGACTGCCCGACCAGCACCTGCTGGTTCGCGCCGACGTACGCCTGCATCAGCTGCGCGACGCCGCCCTGCGCGGGTGCGGCCTGCTGTTGCCCGCCGCCGAGCAGCGCCGAGCCGATCGACTGGAGGTCGAGTTGTGCATGGGCGGTGCCGTTCACGCCGAGCATGATGCCGAAGGCGATGCCCGCCGATGCCAGGTGCTTGCCCGTCGCGCGAATGTGCTTCATGTGTTTCCCTCGTGCCCGAATTTGTTTGAGGCCGATATTGTCGAAGCGCGCCGCGCGCCGCCGCAACGACTGAAACACATCGATACGAAATCGCCCGGCACGACCGTCGCCCGGCGCGCGGATTCCTCCGGATTTGCCGCGCGATATCGGGCTGGCGCCGCGATTCGTTCCTGCACCGCGGCAATCCCGGCGACGCCCGGTATGCGCCGGCGCTGCGCCGGTGTCGGCCGGCACCGTTGTGCGACAGCGTGATGCCCGGCGCACAAATGGCAGGATTAGCCGGCGCGTTTCGAGGTGTGGAAACGAACCGGGCGGCACGCGGCCGCCCGGTTCGTCACTTGGGTTCGGCGCGTGTCACCGGCCCGCCGGCCGTCGCATTACGCAGCCATCCAGCCCGGCAGCCGCCGGCCGACCCAGTCGGCCGCCTGCTCGTAGCCGCGCGCGAGCTGCAGCACGGCGAGATCCGCGCGCGGCCGGCCGATCAGCTGCATCCCCATCGGCAGCCCCGCGTCGTTGAAGCCCACCGGCACGCTGATTACCGGGCAGCCGGCCAGCGTCCACGGCACGACCGTTTCCATCCAGCGGTGATAGGTATCCATCGCGCGGCCCGCGATTTCCTGCGGCCAGCGCTGCTCGACGTCGAACGGAAACACCTGCGCGGTCGGCGCGGCGATGAAGTCGTAGCGATCGAAGAAGCCCAGCACGGCCTGGTGCCACGCGGTGCGCTCGACGCTCGCGTCGAACACCTCGGCCCCCTGCATCGCGAGCAGCCCTTCGACCTCGTAGATCGCCTCGGGCTTCAGCAGCGCACGCCGTGCCGGGTCGCGATAGTGCGCGAGCAGCCCGCCGCCGGACAGCAGGTGCCGATGCGCGAGCCACAGCCGCCAGAGGCGCTCCGGTGCGAACGCCGGCAGCGCGGCATCGACGTCGCAGCCGATCTCACGCAGCGTCGCGAGGCCCTGTTCGCACTGCGCGAGCACGCCCGGCTCGGTCGCGAGATAGCCGTTCCAGTCGCCGACCCACGCGATGCGCTTGCCGCGCAGGTCCGTGTCGAGCGGCTTCGCGAACACGGCCGGATCTTCCGCGAGCGACAGCGGATCGTTCGGGTCGTAGCCGGCCTGGATCGCGAGCAGCTGCGCGACGTCGCCGACCGTGCGGCCCATCGGCCCTTCGATGCCGAGTTGCTGCATGAACACGTCGACGCCCGGCCAGCGCGGTACGCGGCCCTGCGACGGACGGAACCCGTAGATGTTGCAGAACGCGGCCGGATTGCGCAGCGAGCCGCCGAAGTCGCTGCCGTCCGCGACCGGCAGCATGCGCGCGGCCAGCGCCGCCGCCGTGCCGCCGCTGCTGCCGCCCGCGCTCTTCGTCAGGTCGTACGGATTGCGCGTCGCGCCGTGGATTTCGTTGAACGTATGCGAGCCGAGGCCGAACTCCGGCGTGTTGGTCTTGCCGATGAAGATCGCGCCCGCCGCGCGCATCCGGCCGACGCCGACCGAATCGGCCTGCGGCACGTGATCGCGGAAGATCGGCGAGCCGTAGGTCGTGCGCAGCCCTTTCGTCATCGCGAGATCCTTCGGCGCCTGCGGCATTCCGTGCAGCCAGCCGTGGTACTCGCCGCGGGCAAGTGCCGCGTCCTTTTCCGCCGCTTCGGCGAGCAGCGTGGCGCGATCGCGCAGCGAAATCAACGCGTTCACCGCGCCGTTCACGCGCTCGATGTGATCGAGATACGCACGCATCGTCTCGACGCACGAGACCGCCTTGCCGCGGATCGCCGACGCGAGTTCGCCGGCCGACAGGCGCACGATCGGGTCGACGGTGATGGAAGCGGGTGCGAGAAGCTGCGGGGCGCCATGCGGCATGCGAGGTCTCCTGGAATCGGAATGGAATGGCGGGCCGCGGCGTGGCGGCGGTCCGTCCCGAACGGCCGGGATGGCGCCGGAGCCGGGAGAAGGCCGCGCCGCGGCCGACGCTCTACTCTACGCGACGCCGGATCGCCGACCTCCGATATTTTCCGCCGCGATTCATTGAGGATCCGACTAAATCGGCGCGGCCCGCCCCGCGCCGCCGCCCGGCCGGTCGGTGAAAACGTTTATGCGCATAAACTTAAATTTCTTATATTTCTAATAGGCGCGGCGGACGTTGACGACATTTTTACGCGGCCGCCCGATCTCTTTAGGTCGGGCGATCCGGCGCCGCGCTACGCTGCAAACATCTCAATTCCGGAGCATCTTCCATGCTCAAGCTGCTGGTTCCGGTCGGTCATTCGCCGCGTTCGCTGCAGGCGGTCCGCCATGCGACCTTCCTGTATCGCGAACGCTGCGCGTCGGAAATCGTGCTGATCAACGTCCAGCCGCCGCTCGAAGCGACGCGGCTCGAGGCATTTCACTCGCTGTCGCGACTGCGTTCGATCGAGGACCAGTTCGCGTGCGACGATCTGGCGACGGCCGAACGGGTGCTGCGGGAAGCCGGCGTCCGATACAGCGTCGTGAAGAAGGTCGGGCCGGTGGCCGACACGATCGCGGCCGTTGCGGCCGAGACGGGCTGCGACGAAATCGTCGTGGTCGCGCCGCGGCACGATCCGTTTCATCAGATGCTGTCGATGTTCGGTCGCAGCATGATGGGCCGCCTCGTGCGGATTTCGAACGTGCCGGTGACGGCGGTCAGATAAGCGGCACGCGATGCGGCGCTCGCCGCTTACTTGATGACCTTGCGCCAGAACACGAGATAGGTCGCGGCTGACGATGCAACCAGCAGAATCGCCCACATCGGCGCGAGACTGATCAGGACGGACGATACGTTAAGCATTTGGATTCCTCACTAATTCGATAGCGATGTTCAATACGTACCCGCTGCATTCGGAGCCGCGGCGCCCATCGCCTGCCGCGCATCGCGTTCCGTTGAAACATGTATTCATGCTATCGCCCTGACCGTCGGCACGACCGTCTCGCCCTGCCCGCCGTCTGACATTCGTCAAACTCGCGTCAATCGCGCGGCGATGCGGGCGGCCAACGTGCCTTTTCGTCGTCCGCACGGTAAAAACGGGACACGATCAGCCGGGCTCGCCGTCATTTCTGCAGACGTTTACCGGGGGAAGCCCCAAGTGCTTCGAGAAACGTCTCCGCGTTACGCTTGAGCGACGAGGAGACGAACCATGAGACGAGTCGTACACATCGCTTTTTTCGCGCTGCTGGTCTATCTGATCGGCGATCGCGCGCTGCTGCACGCGCAAGGCCGCGACGCCAGCCCGACCGCCTGCTCGCAGGGCGCCGAGCAGGTGAAATACGCCGCGCTCGGCAAGGGCTTCGGCAGCGCTGCGGCCGACAGCCAGAGCGAAGCGTTCATGTCGAGCTGCCTCGTGTCCGGGCGCGGTAATCAGGACGTCGCGGTGGCGGCCCGTTGAGGCCGACCGGGCGCCGCGCCGGTCGCATGCGTGTCGCGGCGCGTGGGCGCCAACTGTGATCCGCGGCGCCTTCCGAGGTTCTTTCGCTTGCCACCGGCGGCATTGGCTCGCCGGTAGCGGCAATACGAATTCGCCGACCATCCGACGATCGCGGCGACCGATGAGCGTTCGCCGCGACACGTCAAGCACGTCGCAGCGATAGCGACTTGCGCGAATCGCTCGGCACCGTCCGTCGCTTCTCCAACTGGGTTCGGGTTCCCCCCGTCACGAGCACGCGAGCACGTCGTGCGCTCCCTGCCGTACCGCCGCTCCCCGCCCGTTAGCCGAGCCGGTCTTCCATCGCGTCAAATTGCGTTCGGTTGCACCGCGTCTGGCGGTCGCATCCCATAACCCGCCCGCGCCGCCGCGCGTTCCGTCGGGCATGCCAATTGCGACTCGATTGCCCCCTTCCCCACGAGTCGCGATCATGAACGACAACGAGTCCCTCGATTCCGCGGAGCAGCGTCCGCGTGCCGCAACGTGGCTCCGCCGCCTCGGGCCGGGCCTCGTCACCGGTGCCGCGGACGACGATCCGTCCGGCATCGGCACGTACTCGCAGGCGGGTGCGCAGTTCGGCTTCGAATTGCTGTGGACGCTCTTGCTGACGTATCCGCTGATGACGGCGATCCAGCTGGTCAGCGCGCGCATCGGCCGCGTGACGGGCAAGGGCCTCGCGTCGAACATACGCACGCACTATCCCCCGTGGCTGCTCTACGTCACCGTCGTGCTGCTGATCGTCGCGAACGTGATCAACATTGCGGCCGACCTGTCGGCGATGGGCGCGGCGGTCAAGCTCCTGCTGAACGGCCCGCAAGAACTCTACGTCGTGTGCCTCGGCGGCGCATCGGCCCTGCTGCAGATCCTCGTGCCGTACGACCGCTACGCGCGCCTGCTCAAATGGACCGCGCTGGTCCTGCTCGCCTACGTCGCCGTGGCGCTCATCGTGCCCGTCCCGTGGGGCGAGGTCGGCCGTGCGCTCGTGTTGCCGCGCGTCCAGCTGTCCGCCGCCTACCTGACCACGGTCATCGCCGTGCTCGGCACCACGATCAGCCCGTACCTGTTCTTCTGGCAGGCATCGCAGGAAGTCGAGGAGCTGCGCGCGGTGCCGAACCAGCAGTCGTTGCGGCACGCGCCTCACCAGGCCCCCGCGCAGCTGCGCCGGATCAACTTCGATACGTGGGTCGGGATGGGCGTGTCGAACGTCATCGCGTTCTTCATCACGCTGACGGCCGCTGCCACGCTGAACCTGCACCACATCGACGTGAAGACGTCGGCGGATGCAGCGCGGGCGCTCGAGCCGATCGGCGGGCACTTCGCGTACGTGCTGTTCGCGCTCGGAATCATCGGCACCGGCCTGCTGGCGCTGCCGGTCCTCGCGGGGTCGGCCGCCTATGCGGCCGCGGGCACTTTCCGCTGGCGCAGCAGCCTCGCGCTGCAATTCGGCGTCGCGCGCGAGTTCTATGCGGTCATCGCACTGGCGATCATCGGCGGCGTCGCGATCACGTTCATGCATTTCGACCCGATCCGCGCGCTCTACTGGAGTGCGGTCATCAACGGCGTGACCGCCGTGCCGATCATGGTCGTGATGATGCTGATGGCCCACAGCACGCGCATCATGGGCAAGTTCGCGATCACCGGCCTGCTGGCCTGGGGCGGCTGGCTCGCGACGTTCGCGATGGCGGTCGCGGCGTTGGGCGTGTTCGTGCCGGGTTGAGCAGGTGGAGCCGCGCCGGCCGGCGCGGCGCCGGATACACCGACGTCACGCGAGCCGGCACACGCACCGGCGACGCATGCCGCGGAACAGAAGGAGAACGCATCGTGGCGAAGAAAGCATCGGGATCGGCACGGCTGCCGTCCAGCGACCAGCGCGCGCAGATTCTCGCGCGCCTGCGCAGCGGCAAGATGGCGCGCTCGATACACACGTATACGCGCGGCAGCGCCGAGCGCTTCTACGCATGGCTCGCGGACCATCGCTCCGGCACCCTGCCCGACGGCCCCGCGGTATGGATCGGCGGCGACTGCCATCTCGGCAATCTGGGGCCCGTCGCGGCGAAGACGGGCGAGGTTGCCGTGCAGATCCGCGATCTCGACCAGAGCGTGATCGGCAATCCCGTACACGACCTGCTGCGTCTCGGCTTCTCGCTCGCGACCGCGGCGCGCAGCTCCGATCTGCCCGGCATCATCACGTGGCGGATGGTCGAAGCGCTCATCGCCGGATACGAGCAGGCGTTCGACGGCCGGCACCGCGCCGAGACCAGTCACCTGCAACGCCCAGCCGCGATCAAGATCGCGATGAAGGCGGCGCTGCACCGATCGTGGCGCAAGCTCGACCGGCAGACGATCCAGAACGTCACGCCGCGCATTCCGCTCGGCAAACGCTTCTGGCCGTTGTCCGAGCGCGAGCGGAGCGCCATCCACGCGCTGTTCGAATCCACGCCGGATTCGCCGATCGGCGCGGCGCTCAGCCGCGCGCCACACCGCGACGCGAGGATGAAGGTGCTCGACGCCGCCTTCTGGGTAAAGGGATGCAGCTCGCTCGGACGGCGTCGCTTCGCGGTCATGCTGGATATCGACGACGCGTGTTCCGACGGCCATCCGCCGTATCTGATCGACATCAAGGAGGCCGCGGCGGCGAAGGCCCCGAAGGATCCCGGCGTGCGTATGCCGCGCGATCCCGCGCAACGGGTGCTCGAAGGCGCGCGGCACGTATCGCCGATGCTGGGCAGCCGGATGTGCGCGGCACGCCTCGACGGATGCCCCGTCGTCATACGCGAATTGATGCCGCAGGATCTGAAACTGGACGCGGAACGGATGTCGGAGGCCGATGCGGTCAAAGTCGCGCGCTATCTGGCGCTGGTGATCGGCAACGCGCATGCCGCGCAGATGGACCACGCGACGCAACGCGCGTGGTGCAGCGAGTTGCGGCGCCAGCACCCGAAGACGGTCGACGCACCGTCATGGCTGTGGCGAAGCATCATCGAACTGATGGCCGCGCACGAAGAGGCGTATCTCGAACATTGCCGGCGCCATGTGGTCGGCAAGACGGCCCGTTGAATCGTCGCCGCCGGTCGTGCGTCGTCGCGATGGACGCACGATCGTGAACGGCCCGGCCCGCGCGATCTCAGTCTTTCGCCGGACGGACGACCAGCTCGTTGAACCCGGTGAGCGCATCGTGCTCGCGGGAAAAACGATGCGCGGGCAACGATACGAGCAGGATCTCGGCGGTCGTGCGCACCACGCAGCCGCTCGCGACGTGGCCGCCCGAGACGCGGCCGTGCGCGTCGGACACCGCCATGTGCAGGTGCGCGCCGTCCGGCGAGACCGAACCGGCAAGCGTCAGGATCTCGAGATCGCCGCGCAGCTCGGTCGGCGCAGCGACGCCGGCATAGCGCAGCTGCGCGACGTTCAGGCTGCCGATGCCCTGGATCACGAATGCTGCATGCGCGTCGAGTCGACGCAACGCCTGCTCGATCGACGCGCGCAGATCGTCGCCGGGGGAAAGACGCAGAGGATGGGCTTGCATGGGGCGGTAACCTGCTGATGGAGTCGCGGGTAGGCAAAGCGTACGTTCGACACGGCAATCCGGCAAGCCGCCAGCCGGATCGGCCGCCGCGCCTGCGTCGCGGCTACGGGAACGATGCCGATGCGTCATTCGTTCGCACCGGACACGCCGCGTCACCCGCATCACCCGCATCACCCGCATCACCCGCGACGATCGCGCGCGAGCAACCCGTACAGCGCGCTGTCCGACACCTCGTCGCCGACGATCCAGCGTTCGCGCAGCACGCCCTCCCTGACGAACCCGAGCCGTTCGAGCAGCGCGGCCGATGCCACGTTGCGCGGATCGATGTCGGCCTCGATGCGATTCAGGCGCAGCGTGCCGAACGCGTGGTCGATGACCGCCGACGCGGCCTCGCGCATATAGCCGCCGCGCCAGTAGCGGCGCCGCAGGCTGAAGCCGATTTCCGCACGCCGGCATTGCTCGTGCGCATGGAACAGCACGCATTCGCCGAGCACGTCGCCGGTGTCCCGCGCTTCGAGCACGCAGACGAGATCCTGGCCGCTGGCGGTCGTCGCGAGGTTGCGCGCGACGCGCTCGGCGGCCTGCCGCCAATCCGTGAGCGGCGCGAACGACGCATAGCGCATCGCCTGCGCATCGGACCAGAGGTCGAAGAACGCATGAGCGTCCGTGTCGCGAAGCGGACGCAGGACGAGTCGGGACGTATGCAGCGTGACGGGTTCGAACAAGGGCATCGCGGCGGCCGGGGAAAAAACGCAAGCATGAATTAGAACACGCTATCCGGAGGCCGGCCATCGCGTGCGTTCGCGCTGTCCGGCACGCACGATCCGCTGCCCGAAACGAAAAAGCCCGGACACATCGTCCGGGCCTTCCACATCGCCTTTGCCGCGCGCCGCGCTTATGCCTCGAGCGCTTCGAGCACCTTCCCCTTCGTCTCGATCCCGACGAAATGAACGGTCACGGCGGCGATCAGCGGCACGATGCCGATCAGGTAGAACGCCGGCGCGAGATTGCCGCCGATGATCGCGTGCGGCACGATCATCGGCGCCGCGAACGACGCGATCTTCAGCCACGCGCTGCCGAGCCCGCAGCCCGACGCGCGGATGCTCGTCGGATACTGTTCCGGCGTATAGACGTACGCGGTGATGAAGCCCGATGCCATCAGCCCCAGCGACAGCGAGCAGAAGGTCGCGACGACGTACACCGACGACGCGTGGTAGATGCCCGCGAACGCCAGCGACAGCGCGCACAGCACGAACGACCACACGATCACCGGCTTGCGGCCGAGCTTGTCGACCAGCAGCGCGGACGCGAGCGAACCGAGCACGCCCATCACCGAGCCGATCACCGCGAGATTCAGCGCGAGCTGCAGCGGCGCGTGATAGAAGTTCTTGTAGATCGTCGGCAGCCACGTGGACAGCCCGTACTGGATGAACCCGCAGGTCGCCCACAGCGTCGCCACCGCGAGCGTGCGCTTGCGATACGCGGCGCTGAACAGGTCGGTCATCCGGCGCTTCGGGTGCTGGCGCACCATCTCGTCGTACGCGGCCACCTGCGTGACCGGCGGCAGTTCGCCGCGCACCGACGCTTCGAACACGCCGACCGCGCGCCCGGCTTCCGGGAGCCGCCCGCGCGACGCGAGCCAGCGCGGCGATTCCGGCACCAGACGCGTGAGCACCAGCGCGAGGATCAGCGGCAGCCCGCCGACGAAATACATGATCTCCCAGCCGAACCGCGGCACGAGCCACGCGCCGAGCGCCATCGATACCAGCAGGCCGATCGGGAACACGATTTCGTACAGCAGCACGAAGCGGCCGCGGCCGTGCGCGCGCGTGATTTCGTTGATGTACGTGGCCGCGACCGGCAGCTCGCCGCCGAGGCCGAGCCCCTGCAGGATCCGCAGCAGCACGAACACCTCGAACGTCGGCGCGAAGCCGCACGCGATGCTGGTGATGCCGATCACCGCGGAACTCCACGCGATCGCCTTCACGCGGCCATGCTTCTCCGCGAGCGCGGGAAACAGGAATGCGCCGATCAGCTGGCCAATCGCGCCGGACGCGATCAGCATGCCGATCTGCGTCGGCGACAGCCCCCACTTGTGAATCAGCAGCGGCAGCGTCGCCGCGATCGTGATCACGTCGAAGCCGTCGAAGAACGTCGCGGTGCCGATCAGCACGCGCGCGCGGATCTGCATCGCGTTGGCCGGAAGCCGCTCGAGCCGCGCGATGATCGCGCCGGGCGTGGAGGCGGCAGCTTCCATCGTGGCCCTGCCGGCCACGACGTTGTCGAAAGTGCTCATGCGGGGTGTCTCCTGGGTCTTTGTACCGGTTTCGCCGATCAGGCAAGCGCTTGGGTCGTGTCCGCCAGGGCTTCCGTGTTCACTGCCCGGCCCTGGTTCATCCACTTGCGTGCGAGCTTGAGCTCGCGCGCGTTGTTGATGGCGATGACACCTCTCACATGTCCGTCGCCCACGAAAAACAGCGTCGCACGTCGCGCGGCGAGATCGCCGCGCACGACGAGCTGCGCATCGGCCGGCAGATCGCCGAGGATCTGCAGGTTCACGTCGTACTGATCGGACCAGAACCACGGAATCTCGGCGTACGGCGCGCGCACGCCGAGCACGGCCTTCGCGGCCGCGATCGCCTGGTTCTGCGCGTTCGCCCACGATTCGAGCCGCACGCGCCGCTTCAGCCAGCCGTTGTGATGGTTCGCGACGTCGCCGCACGCGAAGATCGCCGGATCGCTGGTCGCGCCGAATTCGTCGACCACGATGCCGTCGTCGACTGCGAGGCCCGCGTCGCTCGCGAGTGTCGCATTCAGCGCGAGGCCGATGCCGGCCACCGCGAAATCGGCGTCGATCGTCGTGCCGTCCGCAAGCGTCGCGCGCACCTTCGATGCGTCGTCCGGCTGTGCGTCGAGCGATGCGAGCGCCGCGCCGAGGCGCACGTCGACACCGTTCGCGCGATGCAGGTCGAGCAGGAAGTCCGACACGACCTGCGGCACCGAGCGGCCGCACAGCCGCGGCGCGCCTTCGACGACCACCGCTTCGACGCCGAGCTTGCGCGCGGTCGCCGCGACCTCGAGGCCGATCCAGCCGCCGCCGATCACGAGCACACGCCGGCTCGCGCGCAGTTTATCGCCGAGCGCGGCCGCTTCGTCGAGCGTACGCAGGTAATGCAGGTTCGGGGTCCTGACGATCGAGTCAGGCAAGCGGCGCGACGTGCCGCCGGTCGCGATCACGAGGCGGTCGTATTCGACTTCGAGGCCGCTTTCGATTTTCACCACGCGGCGCGCACGGTCGATCGACACCGCGCGTTCCGGCTGCCATGCCTCGACGTTCAGCGCGGCGAATTCGTCCGGGCGCACGACACGCACGGTCTCGATGTCGGCGTCGCCGGCCAGCACGGCCTTCGACAGCGGCGGACGCTCGTACGGCAGGTGCGGCTCGTCGGCGATCATCACGAGACGGCCCGCGAAGCCCTCCGCGCGCAGCGTCTTCAGCACCCAGCCGGCGGCCTGGCCGCCGCCGATCACGACGACCGTGCGAGGCGCGGCCGATTCCTGCGAGTTCGTTGCGCTCATGATTTGCGCTCCGTCATGAACTTGCCTTCCGGCGCCTTCGCATTCTTCTGCCGGCGCGTGTTGCCGTCGAGGCCGCCGTCGACGGCCCATTCGGCGAACACGGTCGGGCCCGGTTCGAATTCGCGCGGCTGCCATTCGGGCGTCAGCACGTCTTCGTCCGCGTAGTACTCGATCAGCGCGCCGGCCGGGTTCTGGAAGTACCAGAAATACGCGGACGACACCGGATGACGCCCCGGGCCGAGCTGCGTTTCCCAGCCGCAGCGGTCGATGTGCATGCCGCCGCCGAACACTTCGTGGATGTCGCGCACGGTGAACGCGACGTGATTCAGGCCGCGCTTGCCCGTAGGCAACGCGAGCAGGAACAGGTCGTGGTGGCCGCCGTGCGGCGCGCAGCGCATGAACGCGCCGCGGCCCGGATAGCGGTCCGACGTCTCGAAGCCGAGCAACTCGTGATAGAACTTCTCCTGCGCGTCGAGGCAGTTCGTGAAGAACACGACGTGGCCGACCTCGACCGGCTCGGCGCGCGCATAGATCGGGCTCGGCTGGTCGACCCGCGCCGTCCGGCCCCACACGTTCGACGGCGAGCCGGTGATGTCGAGCGCGCGCTTGCGCGTCACCTCGATGCGGATCGCCATCCCGTTCGGATCGATGCAGCCGACCGCATCGTCCTGCGCGTAATAGCCGGGCTGGCCGGCCAGCTTCGTGCGCAGTGCGTCGACTTCCTGCTGCGTCGCGACGCCCCACGTGACTTCGCGCAGCGTCGGGCCCGCTTCGAACGCGGGCGGCAGCGACGGATCGTCGGCCTTCACGACCAGCACGGTGCAGCCGTTCAGCGTTTCGAAACGTGCGCGCGTGTCGTCGTGCGCGACTTCCTTCAGGCCCCAGTCGGCAAAAAAGCGCCGGCACGTCGCGAGGTCGTCGACACCGTACGTGATCTGCTCGATACCCAAGATGCTCATTGCGTCATTCCCCTTCGCTCAGTTCGCCCACGGCAGCGGCGCGTCGTTCAAGCCCCAGTAGAGGCTCTTCTGCTGCATGTACTCGCGGATGCCGAGACGGCCCTTCTCGCGGCCCATCCCGCTCTCCTTCCAGCCCGAGAACGGCGTGGAGATCGAAAACAGCTTGTACGTGTTGATCCAGACGGTGCCCGTCTCCAGTGCCCGCGCGATGCGCCATGCGCGCTTGTAGTCGCGCGTCCAGATGCCGGCGGCGAGGCCGAACACGCTGTCGTTCGCCTGCGCGATCAGCGACGCTTCGTCGTCGAACGGCATCGCGACCAGCACCGGTCCGAAGATTTCCTCCTGGCAGATGCGCGCGCTGTTCGGCAAGCCTTCGAGAATCGTCGGCTGGTAGAAGAAGCCGTCCTCGCGCCCGTCGCCCGACGGCCGTTCGCCGCCGCACAGCAGGCGGCCGCCTTCCTCCAGCCCGAGCGCGACGTAGCGTTCCACCGCTTCACGATGCTTCGCGGTGATCAGCGGACCCATCTGCGTGTCGGGCCGCGTCGGGTCGCCCACGCGCAGCTTGCGTGCGCCCGCGACCAGGCGCTTCATGAACTCGTCGTATACCGAGCGCTGCACGAACAGCCGCGAACCCGCGATGCACGCTTCGCCCGACGAGCTGAAGATGCCGTACAGCACGCCGTTCACCGCGTGATCGAGATCCGCGTCGTCGCATACGATCGTCGGCGACTTGCCGCCGAGTTCGAGCGACACGGGCATCAGCTTTTCCGCCGCGATGCGCGCGATGCCGCGACCCACTTCGGTGCCGCCGGTAAACGACACTTTCTTCACGAGCGGATGGCGCACCAGCACGTCGCCGATCACCGAGCCCTTGCCCGGCAGCACGCTCAGCACGCCCTTCGGCACGCCGGCTTCCTCGCAGATGCGGGCCAGCGCGAGCGACACGAGCGGCGTCACCTCGGCCGGCTTGAGCACCACCGCGTTGCCGCCGGCGAGCGCCGGCGCGAGCTTCTGCGCGTCGGACGCGATCGGCGAATTCCACGGCGTGATCGCGGCGATCACGCCGATCGGCTCGTGCACGCTCATCGTCAGGTAGTCGCCGCGCGACGGCGTCAGTTCTTCGTCGAGCGTTTCCAGGCACGCCGCGAAATAGCGGAACGTGTTGGCCGCGCTGGCCACCAGCACGCGCGTCTCGCCGATCGGCTTGCCGTTGTCGCGACGCTGCAGGTTCGCGAGCGCCTCGTGACGCTGCATGATCAGGTCGGCGATCCGGTACAGCACCAGCGCGCGCTGGTGCGGCTTGAGGCCGGCCCAGTCGGCGCGCCGCCACGCGGCGTCGGCGGCCACGACGGCGTCGGCCGCGTCTTCCGCGTCCGCCGTCGAGACTTCCATGTTCAGCGACTGGTCGGCCGGATAGATGCTCGCGTAAGGCGCGCCGCGGCCGCGCCGCCACTCGCCGCCGATCAGGATGTCGCCGTTGGGTACGAGGCTCGTATCGAATGGAGTCATGTCACAAGTCCCACAAATCTGTCTCTGCGCAGCTGCCCGCGCCGTGGCGCAGGCGGCCGTTCAATGGCCCGAATGGCCGGGTCGGCCGGGTGGTCCGCTCAGATCACGCAGCGGGCCGCGCGATTGCGCAGCGCGCGGATCGCGCTGTACGCGGTCAACGCGGACGTCTTCGGGTTGTCGGGCAACGGCTTGCCGCTCATTTCGAGCGACATCTCGCCGAATGCGCCGCGTGCGGTAATGCGGTGCACGTTGCGCTCGACGGCCGGATCGGCGATCAGGCGCACGCGCGTCGCGTCGAGGCCGAGGCCCGCGAGCGCGACCGTCGCCGCGACGTTCGCGTTCTTCGGATAGAGCCGCGCGGCGTCGCGTGCGGTGCCTTCGAAGATCACCTTCTCGTCAGTCATCGCGCGCAGGTCGCACAGTTCCTCGGCCGGCGTGCCGAGCCAGCCGAGCGGCGGCTTGCGGCCGACGTACAGCACCTCGTCGAGGCCGCCCTGCTTCGCCGACGCCAGCGCGTCGATCCCGCCGATCGCGCCGGACAAGAGCGTGAGCGTCGCGTCGCCTTCGTCGGCCGCCTGCGACAGCACGTCGAGCAGCGCGAGGTCGGACAACGCGCCGATCGACGCGACCGCGCAGTCCGTGCCGGCCTTCAGCAACGGCACGACGTGATCGACGAGCGCGCTGTGGCCCGCGCATTCGAGCGCGAACTCGGGGCGGCGGGCCAGTGCGTCGACCGACGACACGACCTCCACCGCGCCGCCGAGCACGCCCTGCACCGCCGCGCGCTGGTGTTCCGGCACGATCACGTGCGCGACGCGCAGCGACACATCGTGCTCGACCGCGTGGTACACGGCCGCGCCGATCGCACCGAAGCCGATCATCGCGACGTCGACGGGTGCGTGGGCCCGCTTTTGCCCGTTAAGCATATTGGCGCTCCGTCGGCGCTTCCTTCTTCACCGGCGGGCCCGCGAAGTTCGACGCGAACGAGCCGACCGACAGCATGTCGACTTCGACCATCACCGGGCCTTCCTTCGCCATCCCTTCGCGCACGATCGCTTCGGCATCGTCGAGCGACGTGATCCGGTAGTGCGTGAGGCCGAAGCTCGCGCAGAACTGCGCGAAATCGGGCTGGTGCAGCTGCACGAAGCAGCGGCGGCCGCCGTAGTGCGCGTCCTGGATGTTGCGGATCACGCCGTAGCACTGGTCGTTCATCAGCACGATCATCACGTTCGCGTTTTCCTGCACGGCCGTCACGAGCTCGCCGACGTTGACCATCAGGCCGCCGTCGCCGACCAGGCAGACCGTCTTCGCCGCCGAGCCGGCCAGCGCCGCGCCGATGCCCATCTGGATGCCCTGGCCGATGCCGCCGCCGAGCGCATGCACGCCCGCGCGCGGTTCGAAGATCTTCAGCAGGCGGTTGCCCCACGTGCTGTTCGAGATCGTCACGTCGCGCACCCAGTTGTAGTCGCGGCCCACTGCGCACTGCAGCGTATCGACCAGCTTCTTGTACGGCCCGAGGCCTTCCGCCACGCTCGCGACGGCCGCTTCGCGCGCCGCCGCGAGATCGCCCGCGAACTGCGGATCGACCGACAGGCGGCCTTCGAGGCGATCGGCCAGCTCGGCCAGCACGCGTTTCGAATCGCCGTGCACGAACAGCTCGTTGCGATAGCCGCGGTTGTCGGCGAGCGCATCGGCGTCGACGCGGAACAGCGGCTGCGGCAGCGCGAGCTTGTACTTCAGCGTCTCGTTGCCGCGCAGGCGCGAGCCGACCACGACGAGCGCGTCGCAGGTCTTGTAGAACGCTTCGACCGCCGAATGCACGTTGAACGCGCCGAGCGTCGCCGGGTGATCCTCGGGCAGCACGCCGCGGCCCTGCACGCTCGTCACGACGCCGAAGCCGAGCTTCACCAGGCGTTCGACTTCCGCACGCGCATGACGCGCGCCGCCGCCGAGCCACAGCAGCGGACGGCGCTTGGCCGCCAGCGCGTCGGCGAGCTTCGCGACGCGTGCGTCATCGTGCTCGCGCACCGCGACGTGCGCCGGCGCGAGATCTTCCGGCCATTCGATTTCGGCGGCCTGGATGTCGATCGGGATCTCGACCGACACGGGGCCCGTCGGCGCCGTTTGCGCGATGCGCACGGCTTCGCGGATCGTCGGCAGCACGGTCTCGACCGTGCGCACGCGGAACGCGGCCTTCGAGATCGCATCGAGCATCGTGAGCTGGTCTGGAGCTTCGTGGATGTACGCCAGATCCTGGTCGAGGTACGGCGTCTCGATCTGCCCCGTGATGTGCAGCAGTGCCGTGCCGGCCGTCAGCGCCTCGACCATCGCGCCGGCCGCGTTGCCCGCCGCCGTTCCGGTGCTCGTGAACGCGACACCGAGGCCGCCCGACACGCGGGCCAGCCCGTCGGCCATGTTCACCGCGCCCGCTTCGCCGCGCGCGCCGACATACCGGATGTTGCCGCGCGAGTTGATCGCGTCGAGGATCGGCATGTTGTGGATCGAGATGACACCGAATGCGGTTTTGACGTCGCACTGCTCGAGAAAGGCGGCAATCAGCTCGCCAACCGTGGTTTTTTTAGACATGGCGTGCAAAGCCTCCAGAAACGTCGATATGGCTGCCCGTCGTGTAGGACGACAGATGCGTTGCGAGATAAAAAAGTGCCCAGGCTGCCTCGTCGGGCTTGCCGAAGCGGTTCAGCGGAATGTTCTTCTTGCGGGCGAGCGCGCCCGTCCAGTCCTCCCAGCTTTCGCCGGCCGGCGCCTGCGCTTCGTAGCGGCGGCGCCACTGCCCCGACTCCACGATGCCGATCAGGATCGAGTTCACGCGGATGCGCTGCGGCGCGAGTTCGGTCGCGAGCGACTTCACGAGGCTCAGCACGCCCGCGCGCGCCGACGACGTCGCGACCATGTGCGGCTCCGGCTGCAGCGCGAGCAGCGAATTCACGCAGGTGATCGTCGGCGCGGCCGCATCGCGCAACAGCGGCAGGAATGCGCGCGTCGGGCGGATGATGCTGAAGTACTTCAGTTCGAGCTCTTCGCGCCACGCGTCGTCGGTCGTGTCGACGAAAGTCGACACGCGGCCCTGGCCTGCGTTGTTGACGAGCATGTCGGCGCGGCCGAAGCGGTCGGACACGGCCTGCGCGAACGCGGCCACGTCGGCTTCGTCGAGCACGTTGCAGCGCACCGCGAGCAGCGGCGCGCCCGGATATTTCTCGCCGAGCATCGCCTCGGCGCGCGCGAGACGCTCGCCGTCGCGGCCGCAAATCGCGACCGATGCGCCGGCCTGCAGGAACCGTTCGGCAGTCGCGAGGCCGATGCCGGACGAACCGCCCGTCACCACCGCCACCTGCCCGGTCAGATCGATCTGAATCATCGCAGTCCTAAAGCCTTGAGAAACGTGTGCTCGTCATCCGAGCGGTAATTGAGCCGCCGCGACAATTCCGCCGCCGCGCGCTGCACCTTGTCGATCAGGCCGTCGGCGATCAGCGCCGCGTCGATCTCCGGCCGCGGCACCGTCACCGTGATGCACGCGACGATCCTCTGCGTGTCGTTGCGCACCGGCGCCGTGACCACCGAAATGCCGCGCTCGAACGACGAATTGCTGACGCCGTAGCCGCGCAGCGCATCTTCCCGGATCACTTCGTACAGCGCGTCGACCGTTTCCGGCGTCGCGCTCGTCATCCGGTTCAGCGCGCCTTCCGGATACAGCGCACGCAACTCCTTCAGCGACAGGTCGCCCATCAGCACGTGGCCGTGGGTCGTCGCATGCGCGGGCAGCCGCGTGCCGACGTTCACGCGAATCGAGCTGAACACCGGCGACTGGCTCTGCGCCTTCGCGACGAACACCACGTCGCGGCCGTCGCGGATCACGATGTGCGTCGTGAAGCCGGTCGCATCGCGCAGGCTTTCGATCACCGGCAGGCCGAGATCGGTCAGCTCGAGCGAGCTCAGGTATTCGAAGCCGAGCCGCAGCACGGCGATGCCGAGCTTGTAGTTGCGATCCTTGTCCGCGCGCTCGAGAAAGCCGAGCGATTCGAGCGTCTGCAGCAGACGGAACACCGTCGTGCGCGGAATGCCGAGGCGCTTGGACAGTTCCGGCGCGCCGAGCACCGGCTCGCGCGGCGAGAATTCGGCGAGGATCCGCAAACCGCGTTCGAGGCCCGGCACCACGTAGTTGGCCTCGGACTTCGCGGTGTCCGCATCCTGTTGTTGCAACGGTTCGCTCATGATGCCTCCGGTCTGGCCGCCCCAGGGGCACGTTGAAATGCATGTCGGGATTGGGCGGGCTGCGCGCCCCCAAGCGAACGAATGTGAGCGTGGGGGTAGTTCATTCCAGCCCCCGTTGACGGTCGCATTGACGGCAGAACGCGTCGATCAGCGACGAGTAGACCGCCGGCGCTTCCACGTAGCCCGCATGACCGGCCTGCGGAATCACCTGCAGCCCGACGTGCGCGGCAGCGGCGATCCGCTCGCAGGCAGCCGGCGGCGTGATCGCGTCGTTCGCGCCGACCGCCACCGCCGTGCGGCCGCGAAAGCCGGCGAGATCGGACGCGAGATCGGCGTTCGCGAGCAGATGCGTGGCCTGCGCATAACCGGCCGGCACGATGCGCGCCATGTTCCAGCGCACCCATGCACGCGCATCCTCGCTCGCGAAACCCGACAGCATGTTGCCGCTGCGCTGTTCGGCGAGCCCGGCCGGCCCGAGTTCGTCGAGCATCGCGAGGCGTGCATCGCGGCGCGTGTCGCGCGTTTCCGCGGGCGCGCTGCCGTAACCGCCCGCGGGCGAGATCAGCAGCAGGCCGGCGATCCGCGCGGGCATCACGCGGGCCAACCCGCCCGCGACGATCGCGCCGAGCGAATGCCCGACCAGCACGCAGCGTTCGATGCCGAGTGCCTCGAGCCACGCGTTCAGCGACGCCGCGTAATCGGCGGCCGCCGGCGACGCGCCGTGCACGGGCGTCGACACGCCGTAGCCGGGCGCATCCCACGCGAGCACGCGGCGCGACGCGCCGAGCGAGTCGAGCTGGCACACCCACGATGCGGCGCCCGAGCCGATCCCGTGCAGCAGCACGACGGGCAGCGCGCGGCCCGCATGCTGCGCGCCGGCCTCGCCTGCGCCAGCCTCACGGTAGCCGATCGTGCCCGCCGCGCCGGCCGCGCAGCGCTGTTCGGGAAACTGCCCGAGCAGCGCGGCGAACGCCGCGGTGCGGTCGCGTTCACGTTTGTCGATGACACGCATTGCTTGCTCCGCCCCGTCTCAGCGCTTGATCTTCGCGAGCGGCGAATCCGGCGGATACGTCGGCGTGATGGGCTTCGGCGAACCGAGCATCACGCACATCAGCGCGTCTTCCTCGCCGATGTTGATTTCCGTGCGGTACACGCCCGGCGGCACCGAGATCAGGTCGCGCTCGCCGAGGATCGCTTCCCAGGTCTCGCCGTCGCGCTCGCAGATCACCTTCATCTTGCCGCGCAGCACGAAGAAGATTTCTTCCACGTCGATATGGATGTGGCTCGGGCCGATGTTGCCGGCCGGAATGACCATCGTCGAGAACGTGAAGTTGCCGGCCGGCACCGTGTTGACGTCCTTCGCGACGCCCGTGCCGCCCGTGCCGACGTAGCGCATCTGCGCACGGCGGTACTTCGGGTCGTAGTCGGCCTGGAACTTCAGTGCGTCCCAGTCGTAGCGCCGCGTCGCGTAGCGCGCGACGCGCCCTTCCATCCAGTCGTTGAAGCTTGCGCCTTCCGGCTGGTCCCACGACTTGCGTTCGAGATCGGCGTCCGCCATCGTCCTCTCCTTCATCAGAGTGAAAACTTCAATTCAATTCATTACGAAGCCGCCGTTTACCGGCAGCAATTGACCCGTCACGAAGCGCGCGCCGTCCGACAGCAGGAACAGCACGGGGCCCGTCACGTCCTCGGGCACCTGCGCGCGCGTCAGCGCGCGGCCCTGCATGTAGAACGCGTGGCGTTCCGCCGGCACGTAGGCCGTCGCCTCGACTTCGGTGAGCCCCGGCGCGATCGCGTTGACCGTCACGCCGTGGGCGCCGAACTCGCGCGCCTGCGCATGCGTCATCGCGATCACCGCGCCCTTGCTGGCGACGTACGCGAGCAGCTTCGGCGCGCCCCACAGCGCGGTGTCCGATGCGAGGTTCACGATCGCGCCGCGGCCCGATTGCGCGAGGTACGGCAGCGCCGCATTGCTGACGAGCCAGACGCCGCGCACGTTCACGTTCATCACGGCATCCCAGGTCGACACGTCGAGCTCCGTCGACAGCTTGCCGCCCGAGTTCGTGATCGCCGCGTTGTTGATCAGTGCGTCGATGCCGCCGAGCGCCGCCGCGCCCTGCGCGACGAAAGCCGTGACGCTCGCCGGATCGGCCAGGTCGAGCGTGAAGAAATGCGCGGTGTGGCCGGCTTGCGTGAGCTGCGCGGCCAGCGCGCGGCCCTCTTCGGCGAGCACGTCGCCGAATGCGACCTGCGCGCCCGCTTCGACGAGCGCCTTCACGAACGCGGCGCCGAGACCGCGCGCGCCGCCCGTGACGAGCACGCGGCGCCCCGGCAGCGACACCACCGGTGCGAACTCAGCCATTCGCGGGCTCCGCCGCGGCCTGCGCCGCGCGATGCGCGTCGAGCGCGGAAAGATGCTCCTGCGCACGCGTGCGCAGCATCCGGCGCACGCGCGTCATGCCGACGTCGTGCTGGTACAGGTATTCGTGATCGCGCGCGTTCGGCGCGAGGCTCTCGAGGACGTAGCGGTCCTGCTCGAGCACGTCCCAGTGCAGGCCTTCGAGGCGGTTGCGGTACATGAAGCGCCACACGTCGCGCTGCCAGCCGCTGACCTTGCGCGTACGCCAGAAGTAGACCTGGCAGTTGTCGCCGTCGACCGGCGTCGCGAAGCCGATGATCCCGAAGTTGCCGCCCGGGCCGAACTTCTGCTTGTACGGAATCGCGAGGCGCATCCACAGGCAGCCGGTTTCGCCGAGCTCGACCCAGTCGAAGTTCACGTCGCGCTGGCCGATCTTCTCGAACATCAGGCCCGTTTCCGTCTTCCGCACGCGCATGTCGGCCTGCTTGTCGCCTTCGGCCATCGAGTGCGACGTCGCGTGCAGGTACGCGCCGTGCATCGGGTCCATCACGTTGTCGATCGCGTACTGGTAATTGCACTTCCAGTTCGACACGCACAGGAAGTGCGCGTATTCGTCGGCGACCAGTTCTTCCGGCAGGTTCAGCGGCGCCGGCTCGCCGTGCGCTTCGTCGCCGAACCACAGGAAGATCGCGCCGGCCTTCTCTTCGACCGGATACGACTTCACGCACTTCGTGCCTTCGAGCGGACAGTTCGATACGGCCGGCACGCGGTTGACCGTGCCGCCGCCGTCGACTTCGATGCCGTGATACCAGCACGCGATGCTGCCGCCGAGGTTCCAGCCGAGCGACAGGCGCGCGCCGCGGTGCGGGCAACGGTCTTCGAGCGCATGGACTTTGCCTTCGTGATCGCGCCACAGCACGATCTGCTCGGACAGGCGCGTGAGGCCGACGGGCGCATTCGACACCTGCCAGCTGGGCGCAACGGGATACCAGTAGTTCTTGATGCCGCGGTCGAGATAGTCGCGGACCGGGTCGTGTTGTGTTTCGTGTTGTGCGGGGGACGTCATCAGTGTGCTCCGGATGCGGTTGTCGGGTCGGCGCTCAGGCGTGCGGCGTGGTCGGTGCGCTCATTCCGCCAGCGAGGCCATTTCGGCGCGGAAGCGCTCTGGCGTCCACGCCGTGCCGTCCGGCGCGCGGAAGCCGATGCGGTTCAGGCCCGCGACGACCTCGTCCAGCTCGGTCGCGCCGCTCTCGAACACGCGTTCGAGCGCATCGCCCAGATCGTTCTCGTACTGCGTCGGCTCGGCCTTGCGGTTTTGCCAGATGCGGTTCTCGACCTGGCCCGGGATCTCGATCTGCCCCTTGCCGGCGACGTTGTTCGGCTGCGGCGCCACCCACGGCTTCAGGAACGGATTGAAGTTGACGGTCGCTTCTTTCATCGATTACTCCACCTTGATCTGGATTTCCTCGCCAGCCAGGCGCACCGCGTACTGCTTCAGCGCGCGCCCGCCCGGGCCCTTCAGGCATTCGCCCGTCTTGATGTCGAACACGGCCTCGTGCAGCGGACATTCGACCGTGCCTTCGTCGACGAACCCCTGCGTCAGCAGCGCGTAGGCATGCGGGCACACGTTCTCGAGCGCATACACCTCGTCGCCGACGCGGTAGATCCCGATTTCGACGCCATCGGTCCGCTTGAACTCGATCGGCGTGTCTTCCGACAGCGCGCCGGCGTGCCCGGCACAAACCCATTGTTCAGACATCTCACACCCTTCCTTCTGATCGACTCTCGGTTCGCCCCGGGTTTGTTCCATACCCGGAACAGCAGTTTATGGATGGTGATTATAGGAGTGACTTCCCACGAGTAAAACAAAAAGCTGCACGTCCTAGGGAAAACACCGACCGCCAGGTCGACGATCGCCGCCACTCCTCTTGGAAAAGGTGATTTTTTGTTTTGTGGCGGGGATTTAAGTCCTTTTTTCAGGACGCTCGGTCCCGTGTTGCGGATCGTCACCACCCGCATCCGGCCCGATAAATTTATTTTTGATCCGGCGCACGACACCTCTATACTTCATTCCATCAGAGGCACATTGTTCCTTCTATGGAACATTAAAAATGCCCGCCCGGTGGTGAAGAACGCGCGACGGCCGGCCGTCCCCCGCGCCCGCCGCCACGGCACGTTTCTCATCAGGTTTGGAGAGTCAGGAGATCAAATGGTCAAGCAAGCGGTAGCAGCAGCAATCATCGGAATGGGCGCGATGTCGGGCGCCTGGGCACAAAGCAGCGTGGTGCTGTACGGCAGCCTGGATGCCGGCGTCGCCTATGTGAACAACGTCGGCGGCCACGCGAAGTGGGCGATGATCCAGGGCAACACGCAACCCGACCGGTGGGGCCTGAAAGGCAAGGAAGACCTCGGCAGCGGCCTGTCGGCGATCTTCCAGCTCGAAAACGGCTTCTATACGAACAACGGCCAGTTCGCGACCGCGAACACGATCTGGAACCGCGCGGCCTTCGTCGGCCTCAGCTCCGACCGCTACGGCACGCTGACGCTCGGCCGCCAGACGCCGCTGACGTTCGACTATCTCGATCCGCTCAGCACCGCGTATCTCGCGCTGAGCTGGTATGCGTTCCATCCGGGCAACATCGACGGGCTCGCCGCGACCGGCAACGTGCCGTACAACAACGCGGTCAAGTACCGTTCGCCGAGCTTCGCCGGCTTCTCGGCCGCGGCGGCGATGGCGCTCGGCAACACGACGAACTTCTCGACCGGCAAGTCGGTCGGGGTCGCGCTGAACTACGCGAACGGGCCGTTCAAGGCGTCGGCCGTCTACTCGAACGAGCACGACCGCGCGATCCTGATCAGCCAGACGGGTATCACGTCGTTCCAGGGGCAGAACACCGCGACCGGCTACATCGCGAACAAGGTCGAGAACATCGGCGCGGGCGCGTCCTACCAGATCGGCGACTTCCTCGTGCACGGCCTCTATACGCGCGTGAAGATGCAGTCGAACGGGTTTTCCGACACGTTCCAGAGCTACGACGCGGGCGTGAACTACCGCAGCAGCGCGTTCAACACGATCGCGGGCGGCGCGGCGACCACAACGCTGGCCGGCCGCCGCTGGACGCAGGTCGAGCTCGGCGACATCTATGCGCTGTCGAAGCGCACGCAGCTGTATGCGAACGTGCTGTACGAGCACGGTTCGGGCGGCGCGAAGGCCGCGTTCTTCACGGCCGGCGCGTCGAGCACCGCGAACCAGGTGATCGTGCTGACCGGCATCCATCACTCGTTCTGAGAGCGGCGACGGGCGGATGCGCCCGACGGCGGAAACGAAAAGAGCAGCCCGCGGGCTGCTCTTTTTTTGGCTACTTGCGACAGGCTACTGACGAAGCCGCGCGACGCGGCTCATGCCGCGAATCAGAACATCGCGACGCGATGGCGCGCGTGCGCGAACGTCGGGTCGCTTTCGAGCGGCCGGTAGTTCAGCCGCTGCGACAGGTCGACCGCCGCGCCGCATACCGCTTCGACGAGCCGTTCCTTCTCGCCGGCCTCGCCGATTTCCGAGCGCGGCACCGTCGCGGTGATCGCCGCGACGATCGCGCCCGAATGGTCGCGCACGGGTGCCGTCACGGCCGAGATGCCGCTCTCGAACGCGGCTTCGCTGACCGCGTAGCCGAGCCGCGCGTAATGACGCACGCGCTCGTACAGCTCGTCCACCGTGCCCGGCGTGCGCTCGGTGAACTGCTCGAGACGCTTCTCCGGATACAGCTGGCGCAGCGCGTCGCGCGTGAGGTCGCCCATCAGCACATGGCCGTGCACGGTCGCGTGCGCAGGCAGCCGCGTGCCGACGTGCACCTTCACCGAACCGAACATCGACGTGTTGCTCTGCGCCTTCGCGACGAACACGACATCGCGCTGGTCGCGGATCAGCAGGTGCGTCGACAGGCCGGCCGCATCGCGCAATCGTTCAAGCACGGGCGTGCCGAGATCGGTCAGTTCCAGCGAATTCAGGTATTCGAAGCCGAGCCGCAGCACGCCGACGCCGAGCCGGAAATAACGGTCGCCGTTCACGCGCTCGAGAAAGCCGAGCGCTTCGAGCGTCTGCAGCAGCCGGAAGGTGGTCGTGCGCGGAATGCCGATGCGCTTCGACAGTTCGGGCGCGCCGAGCACCGGCTCGCGCGCGGAGAATTCGGCGAGGATCCGCAGCCCGCGCTCGAGGCCCGGCACCAGATACGACGACGCGCCGCCCGACGATTCGTCGTCGCCCGCGCCCTGCTTCGACGCGTCGTGGTCGACGTCGTCGCCGGCTGTCGCGCGCGGCGCGCTTGCCGGCTTCGCCGGCGGTTTCGATGCGCCGCTCATCGTTGGATTGATCCTGTGCACATGGACGGAATGGAAGCGTTCACGAATGACCCGCAATGCTTGATTATGGAATTTCGACCGGACCGGATCAACACGATCCGGCGCAGGCGGCCGATGGCCCGGCGCGCCCGAATCGGGTCGCCGGACTGTCATATAGCCCGATGCGATCGAAAGGATAACAGCGATAGACAGGACTGCCCACCGGAACGTCGCCGTGGGCAAGGCGGGCCGCCGGCCCTGCTCATCCGCGATCGGGATGCCTCACGTGCGGTACCGGCCGGCACGATCACGGCCGATGTGCGACTAGAAAACGAAAGGGGGAAGAAACGCGAGGGAACAAACGACCGCACCGATCCGCGAGCGGGATCGGCGCGACGCGACGTCAGGCCGTCACGGCAGCGTCGTACTCGGCACGGGCGAGCTGGCCGGCGGCGTATGCGTCGGCTTCACCGCGAAAGCCGTCCGTGCTGAATGCGACGACTTTCACACCGACACCCGACGCCCGCTTCACCGTCAGCGCCCATTGCCATCCGCCGTCTTGTTCGAAGACGTGCAGCGAGGGTTCGAGGGATGAGTCCAGTACGGTCACGGGTTATGCTCCTGCACTGCGCATCACGTCGGCGACGCGTCAGGCATGTCGAAAAAATGCGCCGGCGTCCGGCGCGTTTCAGCCATTCGACAGTCTAGTCAATGAATGTTGCGACGCACCATCAGGGCTTACACCTGCCTATCAGAACCGGGCGGTCAATCAAAACCACCTGAAACCCTTATGGGACGGGCCTCGCAGGCCGGTTCAAGCCGCCCCGGACACCTGAGTGCGGCAACGTGCCGCATCGACGGCGGCTTGCTTCGCCCGGATGAAAAACGGGGTGCGACCGGCACGCGTGCGCCGGACCATCACCTAAGTCGGCCCGTGGCGTCCGCCGGTCGGCATCTCCCGCCGCTACCGGCCGCTTCCCGCCGACACCACCCGCCGGAACGTCAGGTTGACGCGCTCACCCTGCACGGCCGGCGCCTTCGGCACGCGGTGCTGCCATTCGGCCTGCGTGCGGCCGCGCATCACGAGCAGGCTGCCGTGTGTCAGCCGGTACGCGTGCACGACGCCGGTCGCACGATGACGCAGGTCGAACACGCGCATCGCGCCGAGGCTCACCGATGCGATCACCGGCGCGTCGCCGAGCTCCGGCTCGTTGTCGGCATGCCAGCCGAGACTGTCCTGCCCGTTGCGATACCGATTGAGCAGCACACTGTTGAATCGCGCGCCGCAGGTCGCCTCGACCGCGCGCTTCAGGTCGAGCACGGCCGGCGTCCACGGCGCGGGCACGTTGCGAATCCCCGAATACTCGTAGACGGCGTCGGGCTCGCCCTGCCACGCGGTGAGCCGCGGCAGCGGAATGCGACCGCGCGGCGTGCGGATCGTGTCCTGCCGCCACGCGACCTCGTCGATCAGCGCGGCCAGCACGCGATCGGCGTCGGCCGGCGCGAGCCAGTCCGGGTACCAGTCCACGTCGGGCACGGGCGAATCGGCGAAAAGATCGGGCGTCGACATGTCGCGATCAGGCAGCAAATGAACGGTGCGGGGAAACCACGTCTGCATGGTAGCCAACGGCGACGCGCGACGCCATGCGCTGTCATTCCGGCGCGCTAGCGGCCGCGGGTCAAGCGGATCAGCGTGATCTCGGACGGCACGCCGAAGCGGTTCGGCGGCCCCCAGTAGCCGGTGCCGCGGCTGGTGTAGAGCCACATCGCGCCGAACCGGTTCAGCCCGCCGATCACCGGCTGCTGCAGGCGCACGAACGGCGGCCACGGCAGGAACTGCCCGCCGTGCGTATGGCCGGACAGCTGCACGGTGAAACCGGCGCGGCTCGCCGCTTCCGCGCTGCGCGGCTGGTGCGCGAGCAGGATCTTCGTGGCGACGTCGTGCGGCGCGCCCGCCAGCGCCTGCTCGGGATCGCTGCGATGCGCGGGATCGAACCCGCCCGCCGTGAAATCGGTGACGCCGGCGAGCACCGCGCGCCCACCGTCGTGCTCGATCAGCACGTGTTCGTTGAGCAGCACCGTCAACCCGATCCGCCGGAACTCGTCGATCCATGCGTGCGCGCCGGCGTAGTACTCGTGGTTGCCCGTCACGAGGAAGCTGCCGTGCCGCGACTTCATGCGGCCGAGCGGCGCCGTGTGCTCGCGCAGCCGCTTGACCGAGCCGTCGACCACGTCGCCCGTCACGACGACGAGATCGGCCTCGAGCGCATTGACCGCGCGCACGATCCGCTCGATATACGGGCGCTTGATCGTTGGCCCGACGTGAATGTCCGACAGTTGCACGATCGTCAGCCCGTCGAGCGCGGCCGGCAGCCCGTCGACCGGAATCGACACGCGCTTGACCGCCGCCGTGCGGCGCGCGCCGACGAATCCGAGCGCGCTGACCAGCACCGCGCCCGCCAGCACGCCGAGCGCCGTGTCGGATGCCGCGCCGCTCCAGGCGCCGTCGTGCCCCAGATGCCGCCAGACGACGACGCCGAGCAGCACCAGCTCGCGCAGGAATGTCAGCACCAGCAGCGACGAGAAGAAACCCATCGCGATCGAACCCAGCCAGCCGACCAGCGTCGCGGCCCAGCCTTCGTCGAAGCGGCGCGAGAACATGCCGACCGGGATCAGCACGACGAAGCTCGCCAGCACGAGCGCCGCGATCGTGCGCGCGAGCGGCGACGTGAAGGCATCGGGAATGATCCGCAGCCCGACATACAAATGGAACACCACGCCGATTGCGATGAACCGGACAAAGAAACTTCGCATGGAATACTCGTCCTCGTTGCGATACCGCTTCCGCGCCGCGCGTCGGTCGGGACCGTGACGCCAGGTCTCGTCATGCCCCGCGCCACGCGCCGCGCCCTTCGCACGATGGTACACAGATACCGGCCGGCACGACCGGTCACGGGTGCGGTGGGTGCGGCGGCCCGCCGGGCGGCTGCCGCATGCAACCGATGCACGCCGCATCGCTGGCGGTCTACATCGCGCTGATTTATTATCGGCTCCGTATCGCGGAATCGTCGTCGCGGCGACGAACCGCCTTGCGCCGCGCCCGGCATCCACCCCCAACGTCGAGCTCGTCACACCATGAGAAAAACAACGCCGCGCGCGCCCCTGCGCGTCGCCGCCGTCCTCGCGCCCGCCCTGCCGCTCGCGGGCTGCACGTCGCGCGGCGCACCGTCGTACGTCCTGTTCGGCGCGTATTTCCCGCTCTGGCTCGTCAGCGCGATCGTCGGCATCGTCGGCGCGATCGTCGCGCACCGCGTGTTCGTCGCGACCGGCTGGGCCGCCACGGTGCCCTACCAGCTCGCCGTCTGCACCGCGATCGGGCTCGTGGTCGCCGTGATCGTGTGGCTCACCGGCACGGGGCCGTTCGCATGAAGGCCGCCGGCACCGCCCGCCCGTCCACGAAAGGCCGCGTGATCGCGCTGGCGATCGTCGCGCTCGGCATCGCCGCGCTCGCATACGCGTACCACCGCACGACGGCCTACCCGTCCACCGACGACGCATCGATCGACGCGGACGTCGTGCACGTCGCATCGCCCGTCGGCGGCCGCATCGTGCAGCTTGCCGTGCACGAGAACCAGCGCGTCGCGAAAGGCGACCTGCTGTATCAGATCGATCCGGTGCCGTACCGGCTGACGGTCGCGCAGGCGCAGGCCGATCTCGAACTCGCGCGCGCGTCGCTCGACACGCGCCGCCGGTCGCTGATCGGCGAGCGCTCGAACGCAGCCGTCGCCGCCGAGCAGGTCAAGCGCGCGACGCAGAATCACGATCTCGCGACGCGCGACGTGAACCGGCTCGCGCCGCTCGCGGCGCAGGGCTACGTCAGCGCGCAGCAGTTCGACCAGGCGAAGGTCCGGCAGCGCGACGCGGCCGTGTCGCTCGCGCAGGCGCAGGAACAGCAGCGATCGTCCGCGCAGACGATCGGCGACGACGCCGACGCGATCGCCACGCTCCATGCACGCGAAGCCGCACTCGCCCGCGCGCAGCACGCGCTCGACGACACGGTGGTGCGCGCGCCGCACGACGGGCTCGTGACGGGCCTGACCGTGCTTGCCGGCGAAACCCTCGCGCCGAACCAGTCGATCTTCACGCTGATCGATGCGAGCGAATGGTTCGCCGTCGGCAATTTCCGCGAAACGTCGTTGAACCGCATCGCGGTCGGCGACTGCGCGACCGTCTATTCGATGATCGACCGCAGCCGGCCGCTGACGGGCAAGGTCGTCGGGATCGGCGCGGGCATCTCGGACAGCGACCGCATCAACCTGCCGCGCGCGCTGCCGATCGTGCAGCGCTCGGTGAACTGGGTACATGTCGCGCAGCGCTTCCCGGTGCGTGTGAAGCTCGACGAACCCGACGGCAAGCTCGTGCGCGTCGGCGCGAGCGCGATCGTCGAGGTCCGGCATGGCTCAGCCTGCCGCTGAGGTCCGCGCCCCCGGCCCGCGCGAAGTCCTGCGACTGCTCGCGCCGTTTCCGGGGCGCGCCGCGATGGCCGCGCGGGTCGCGCTGATCTGCGCGCTCGTCGTGCTCGTGACGAGCGGCTACGGTACGCCGGAAGCCGCGATCTCCGCATACGTCGTGTTCTTCCTGAACCGCGCCGACCGCGTGACGAGCGTCGTGCTCGCGGTCGCGATGCTGCTGCTCATCACGCTCGTGATCGCGCTCGTGATCGGCGTCGCGATCTTCAGCATCGACTATTCGGTGCTGCGCGTCGCGTGCATGGCCGTGCTGTCGGCCGGGTTGCTGTACCTCACGTCGGCGAGCAAGCTGCGCCCGGTCGGCGCGATCCTCGCGATGATCGTCGGCTTCGGGCTCGACCAGCTCGGCCTCGCGCCGGTCGGCGAAGCCGCGACGCGTGCGCTGCTCTACGCATGGCTGATGGTCGCGATTCCGGTCGGCGTCGCGATCGTCGTCAACCTGCTGATCGCGCCTTCGCCGCGTAAGCTCGCGCTCGCGCAGCTCGCGAAACGGCTGCGGATCGCCGCGCAGCGGCTGCGCGGCGACGAGGACGCGCGCGCGGCCTTCGACACGAGCCTGCGCGAAGGCGACAAGCAGCTGCTCACGTGGCTCAAGCTGTCGACGCTCGAAGGGTCGACGCCTGCCGCCGACGCACCCGCGATACGGCAAGCCATCGCGTCGAGCACCGCGCTGCTCGTCGCGGTCTCGCTCGCCGACCGCGAGCCGGACGCGCGACTGCCCGCCGCGTTCGCGGAACCGGCTGCGGCGACACTCGACGAGATGGCCGGCATCCTCGAGCAAGGCGGCTATCCGGTCGACGTGACGCTGGCGCTGCCGCCGGCCGATACGCTGCCGCCGCTCGCGCGCGTCGTCGCAGCCGATCTGCACACGGCCATCACACAGTTCGCCGAGCCGGCCATACCTGCTGAATCGACTGCAGCGACTGCACCGGCCGCATCGGCCGCGGCTGCCGCACCGACGGCGGCTCCGCCCGACGCATCGGCTGCAACCGCCAACGCACCCGCCGCGCCGCGCGGCGGCTTCTTCCTGCCGGACGCGCGCACCAACCCCGACCACATCCGCTACGCGCTGAAGACGACCGTCGCGGCGATGTTCTGCTACCTGCTGTACTCGCAGCTCGACTGGTCGGGCATCCATACCTGCTTCATCACCTGCTACATGGTGTCGCTCGGCTCGACGGCCGAAACGGTCGAGAAGCTCACGCTGCGGATCGCCGGCTGCATCGTCGGCGCGCTGATCGGCACCGCGGCGCTCGTGTTCGTCGTGCCGGCACTGTCGTCGATCGGCGAGCTGATGGCGCTCGTGTTCGTCGGCGCGTGGCTGTCCGCGTGGGTCGCGTTCGGTTCGCCGCGCATTGCGTACGCGGGCTTCCAGGTCGCGTTCGCGTTCTTCCTGTGCGTGATCCAGGGCGCGGGCCCCGGCTTCGACCTGACGCTTGCGCGCGATCGCACGATCGGCATCCTGCTCGGCAACGTCGTCGTGTATCTCGTGTTCACGCGCATCTGGCCCGTCAGCATCGGCAAGCAGATCGACGTCGCGTTCGCGGCGCTGCTCGATCAATGGCGCCGTATCGCGCAGGTCGTGCAGCCGGCCGAACGCCGCACGCTCGCCGCCGAAGCGTTCGCGCGCCACGGCGCGATCGCGCAGGAGCTGAGCCTGATCCATTACGAACCATCGTGGGTGCGGCCGGCCGCCACGTGGCTCGCCACCCGGCGACGCGCGCTCGCGGAGCTCGGCGCACTCGAAGGCCCGCTGTTCCTGCTCACCGAGCGCACGCCGGGCGATGCGGCGATCGGCGCGCACCTCGCGCGCGTGGTCGAACTGCGCGACGACGCCCCGACTGCCGACGCCGCTTCGGCGCCGCCGTCGTCGACGGCAGGCGCGGCAGCCGAGCCGGCCCCGCCGCCGGCCGCCACTTCCACCGACCCTGCACGCGACGCGCTGCTGAACCTGATCGACACGCGGCTCGCGCACATCGCCGACGCCGCGCGCCCCGACACCCCGAAGGAGCCTGCCCCTCATGCGCGTCCCTGAACCGCCGGCCGCATCGATCGCCGCCGCCGCGCTCGCGACCGCCATCGCGCTGACCGGTTGCGCCACGTCGTCGGTCGATCTCGCGCCGCAGGCCCCCGACCGCCCGTGGCAGCCGCAAACGTCGGCCGCCGGCGACATCGTGCCGGCGCCGCCGCTTGCATCCGCGCAACGTGCGCCACACGACTACACGCTGCCTGCCTCGCCCGCGCTCGCATCGGTGTCGCCGCCGGCCGCGCTCGATGCCGCGCATCCATACACGCTGCCCGAGCTGATCGATCTCGCCGAATCGACGAACCCGCTGACCCGCATCGCGTGGAACGACGCGCGCAACGCGGCGCTCGCGGTCGGCATCGCGAAGGCCGCGTACCTGCCGAACCTGTCCGCGACCGCGATGGGCGCGTACCAGGCGAGTCACGGCTCGACGTCGACGATCCTCGGCGACTCGTCGAGCAACACGACCGTGCACGGCACGATCTCGGCGCTGTCGCTGCAATGGCTGCTGTTCGATTTCGGCGGCCGCGCCGCACGCGTCGAGGCGGCCGAGCAGGCGTCGGTCGCGTCGAACGTCGCGTTCACGGCCGTGCATCAGCAGGTGATCCACGACGTGACCGTCGCGTATTACCGTTACGAAGCCGCCCGCTCGCGCGCGGTCAGCGCGCAGCAGGGCCTGGCGAACGCTGACGCGATTCTCGCGGCGTCGCGCGCACGGCTCAGGCAAGGCGTCGGCACCGTCGTCGAACTCGCGCAGGCGACGCAGAATCGCGCACAGGCGAACCTCGCGCTGGTCCAGGCGAACGGCACGGAAAGCGACAGCTACCTCGCGCTGGTTTCCGCGCTCGGCATCTCGCCGCTGTCGAAACCGTCGATCGCCGCGCTGCCCAGGCGAGCGCTGCCGCCCGCGCTCGCGTCGTCGGTCGACGCGATCGTGTCGGACGCGATCGCGCGCCGCCCCGACCTGCAGGGCGCCTATGCGCTCGAGCAGGCCAACCGCGCGAAGATCAAGGCCGCTCAAGCCGCGTTCATGCCGAAGATCTTCCTGTCGGCGTCGACGTCCTACGCCAGCGGCGGCACGGCGATCACCGCGCTGCCCGCGATCGGCGACCAGGCCCCGACCGTGAACCTGAACGGCAGCCACTACGGCGGCGGCGTGTTCCTCGGCGTGACGATTCCGCTGTACGACGGCGGCCTGCGCTCGGCGGTGCTGATGCAGGCGCGCAACGATGCGCAGAGCGCATCCGCGCGCCTCACGCGGACCAAGGAGGAGGCCGTCCGCCAGGTCGTCGCCGCGCAGAACGCGGTGCAGACGAGCCTCGCGTCGCACGACGCGGCGAAGGCGCTCGTCGATGCCGCGCAGACGAGCTACGACGCGGCGCTGACCGCGTACCGCAACGGCGTCGGCTCGGTCACCGATGCGACGATCGCGCAAAGCCAGCTGCTCGCGGCCCGCAATGCGGAGGTCGACAGCTACGCCGGCGCGCTGTCGGCCGCCGCCGCGCTCGCGCTCGCGACGGGGACGATCGGCGCGTCGCAGTCACCGTCGCAGTGACCACCGGCCGGCCGCCAGACGGGTTGACGCCTGCGCGCGCGGCCCACTAGAATGCCGCCCATTCTTCCTTCAGGAACCATCGTGGACAGTTGCAGCACTCCGTTGCGTGCGCCGCTTGCCGCCTGAACGCCTGTCCGCCGCAGTTCTCCTGCTGCGGCTCGCGTTCCGCGAGCCCGCACGCCATCCGTTTCACATTGAATGACGCATCCGCGCGGTACAGTACCGCGCGATGACGGCCATCGTGCCGCGTTCGGCTTCGCGCCGCCGCGCCGCGGGCCGGCATGCGCACTTGGCACGGCAGGACCATCATGACTCTCGATTTCGCACTCCGTCTTTTCACTGCGTTCGCCTGCGGCGTCGCGATCGGCCTCGAACGCCAGATGCGGCAACGCACGGCGGGGCTGCGCACGATCACGCTCGTCGCGAGCGGCGCCTGCCTGTTCGTCACGCTCGGCGTGCTGACCGGCAACGGCGTGGCCGGCGTCACGCAGATCGCCGCTTACGTCGTGTCGGGCGTCGGCTTTCTCGGCGGCGGCGTGATCATGCGCGACAAGGGCTCGATCCAGGGCATCAACACGGCCGCGACGCTGTGGTGCTCGGCCGCCGTCGGCGTGCTGGCCGGCTCCGGCCACTACGTGCCGGCCCTGGCCGGCACGGGCGTCGTGCTGCTCACCAACACGGTGCTGCGCGGCGTCAGCCAGGCGATCAACGCGACACCCGTGTCGAATGCCGACCTCGTGCGCGAATACCAGATCACCGTGATCTGCCTCGCCGCCGACGAAGTACACATCCGCACGCTGCTGTCGAACGCGATGTATGCGAAACCGCTGTCGTTCCAGAGCCTGACGAGCGAGGACGTGCCCGAGCAGCCGGACCGATTGAAGGTGACCGCGACGCTGAAGCTGCATCCGAAGGATCAGCAGAAGCTCGAGCAGATCGCGAGCCGGATGAGCATGGAGAAGAGCATTTCCAGCGTGAGCTGGACCGCGAAGGAAGCGGAGCCGATGATGGAGTGAGCGCAAAGGCGGCCGGCTCGGCACGACCGCCGCGCCGCCGGTGCCGCGTCAGGGCGTATCGATGAGCCCGGCCGAGATCGCCTTGACCACCGCCTGGACCTTGTTGGTCGCGGCGAGCTTCTCGAGGATGTTGTTCACGTGGAAGTTGACCGTGCGCTCCGAGATGCTGAGGATCTGGCCGATCTCGCACGCGGTCTTCCCTTCGGCCGTCCAGCACAGCACCTCGCGCTCGCGCGCGGTCAGCGTGACGCTCGCCTCGGGCGACAGCTTCGGCACCATGAAGCGGCTCATCAGCGAATGCGACAGGTTCGCGAGCCAGTTGGTCTGCAGCGTCAGCATGTTGATCTCGGCCGGCGTGAGCCGGTCCGCATGACGCGCGATGCTCAGCAGCCCGAACGCGCCGCGCGCCGCCCAGCTCGACTGCGCGACGCCCACCGACAGCCCGTGGTCGCGCGCATCCCGCCAAAGCGGACACGGATCGATCCGGTCGACGTCCGGCCAGACGATCATGTTGGTGCTGAGCACGCCGTCACGCACCGTCGAGTCGATCTCGATGTAGTTCTGCGCCTGGTAGTGGGCCATCCAGCCGTCCGGATAGGTATCGAAGATCGCGACGGCCGGCTTCGACACGGGCAACGGCACGCGAATGCCGTAACAGCAATATTCGAAGCCGAGGCGTTTAGAATAAGCGGCGATCCGCTGGAAGAGCTGCTGCTCGTCTTCCGCGGCGCTGAATTGTTGGTAGGCATCCTGCCAGCGCAGTTCCATTCATTCTCCGACAACGTTACGCTGTCATACCTGTCAGGTGCCAGCGCCGGTTCGGGGCTGATACATTCCGCGCATGACTTCACCTTTGTTGCACCCGGTCCGCGGCCCGTCTCCGGACGGCTACGTGCGTCTGTCCGAAAGCGCGCTGGCCGCGCTCGCGCTCGACCATGTCGCGAGCGGCCTCGATGCATCGCTGCTCGCGGAGCTGCGCGACAGCGCCGTCGACGCGCGCCTGGCCGGCTACACCGAATGGCACCGCCCGGCCAGTGCCGGCCTCGCGTACCTGACGGTCGGCTGGGACTGGTATCTCGAGCGCGCGACGGGCACGTTCGCGATCGCGGGCGGCGATGTCCGCAGCAACATCATGGCCGTCGACGCCACCGGCGCCGACCTCGGCATGTTCCGCACCGCCGCCGTGCTCGCCGCGCGGCTCGCACACATCGACTGGCCGGCCGCGGTTGCGTCGGCATTGCTCGGTCGCAACGACGTCTATCATGCCGGTCCCGTGCTCCAGTGACAACCGGCCGCGCTTTCGTCTGACATTTCCGCAAGACTGGCGCTCTTTATAAGCAAAAGCCGCCGGTATTTCAATCCCGCCGATCAAGAAACCGTTACCACCGGTCGAATGGTGTCGGCGCACCCTCACCCTGTAAGAGTTACCAGTTACCGCCTCCTCGGAACGCGCGATGTAATGCGGGCATACCAAAGTACCGATCCGAGGACACCATGCGGACCTTCGTTCACGATGAAGGGCGGTTACCACACGAACTTGCAGCGGATCTCGGGCGCTATCGGCGCCATGTGTTCGTCGAACAGCTCGGTTGGGCGCTCCCGTCGGCGAACGACTGTTTCGAGCGCGACCAGTTCGATCGCGACGATACCGTCTACGTGTTCGCGAGAAACGCCGGCGGCGAAGTGTGCGGATGTGCGCGCCTGTTGCCGACCACCCGCCCGTATCTGCTGAAGTCGTTGTTCGCCGACCTGATCGCCGAGGACGTCGCACTGCCGCAATCCGCTGCCGTCTGGGAGCTGTCGCGGTTCGCGGCGACCGGTGACGACGAAGGCGGTCCGGGCAATGCCGAGTGGGCCGTCCGCCCGATGCTCGCCGCGGTCGTCGAATGCGCGGCGCAACGGGGCGCGCGGCAGCTGATCGGCGTGACGTTCGCGAGCATGGAGCGGCTGTTCCGCCGGATCGGCGTGCACGCGCACCGGGCAGGTCCCCCAAAACAGGTGGACGGTCGTCTGGTTGTCGCGTGCTGGATCGACATCGATCCGCAAACGTTTGCCGCACTGGGAATCGAGCCGGGACGGGCTGCCCGGCAAGCCATCGCCGCCTGAGCCGGAACGCGCGTAGTCCGGCCGGGCGTCAACGTAACGAAGGAGAACCACCGTGGACCAGTCTCAGGTCTTTCGCGCGATGATGCCCGGGTTGACGGGTGCCGGCGGCGCCCGCATCGCAGTCGCCTACCCGTCGTTTGCGCGGCCGCTGCCGCTCGTGCGGCTCGATCGCCGCGGGCTCGTGTTCCGGGCCGCCGGCGCCGCGCCGCTCGTGTGCGGGCTGCCGCGCACGGCGACGCTGCTGGTAGCGGACGAGCCGCTCTGCTCGCTGCGCCTCGTGATCCGCGACGTCGCCGCTGTCGGCGAGGGCCGGCGCGACCTGACGATGCAGCCGTCCGGTGCCGCCGGCGACGAACTGCTGTGGCACGCACTGCGCGACCGCAAACCGTACCGGCAGACCGGGCAGCCGCTTGCGCCCGTCGATGCGGCCATCGCGCCAAACGGCGAGCCGCAGGCCGCGGGCGGCGGCGCGCAGCGTCCGTCGCGTAGTGCGGCGTTCCGTCTGCGCTGCCATAGCGACGCGCTGTTCTTTGCCGACTGGCTCGAATATCACTTCGACGAGCTGCGCGCGCTGTCGCAGCGACACGGGCCGCAACTGCAGCTCAATCAGCTGCAACGGCAAGTCGCCGACGACGAGGTGGGCGTGCGCTTCGTCTACGACATCGACGGACACACGACACGGCATGCGCTGACCGACTGCGCGCGCGAGGCCTGCGCGTGGATTGAGACGGAAATGCGCAACAAGTACGCGGTGCCGGTTGCGCAGGAGCGGTTCGGCGCGTTTGCCGCGCACGCGCGGGCAGGCGCAATGTAGGACCGGCGGCGGCTCCGCGGATACGCGACGGTGCGGCGGCTGTTCGGCACGACACGGTGGAACGCCCGCGACAGCTGGATGGCGTGCAGCACCAGCCTGGTCAGGACAGCTCAAGGCGCGCTGCGTTGCACAATTACAACTAGGGCTTGCCATCCCTCGGGTTTTCCCTTAAAGTTGCATCCGTCTCCTCCATGTCTCCAAACATGGATTCAGCCCGCTCCAGTAGCGGGCTTTTTCTTGCCTGCGATAATTTATCGGGGACATATCAAAGCCCCGTGCGAGCAGCGCGCCCGCGCCTGCCCGGCGGCATCGACGAATCGCTCACCCCAGCCGACATCGTCATGCACGCCCACCTGCGCATCGCCCTCCCCGTCGCCGACCTCGCCAGAACCGAGCACATGTACCGCGACGCATTCGAGCTAGCAGTGCTCGCGCGCTTCGACGATCACGACGGTTTCTCCGGCGTGATGCCCGGACGCGAAGAACTCGACTACCACTTTGAATTCACGCACGGTCCGGCGCATCCGGTTGCCCCGTCGCCGACACCCGAAGACCTGATCGTCTTTTATCTTCCCGACCGCCCGGCATGGGAAGCCGCGTGCGCACGCGCAGTCGCGCACGGCTTCATGCGGGCGACATCGTTCAATCCATATTGGGATGCGTGCGGACAGACGTTCGAGGACGCCGACGGCTACCGGATCGTGCTGCAGAACGCGAGGTGGCGTGAGCGGGCAAGCGTGCCCGGGGCACGTTACGCGCTGACGTAATCATCCGGACGAACGGGCGTTGCGTGCGCGACAAACACCACATGCGGTCGCAGCGCATGCCCCGGCGGCAACGCAGGATGCTCGAAATCGCGCATCGGTTGCCGCACCATCCCGAGTTGCCGTGCAACACGCTGCGATCGCTGGTTGGCAGCAGCCGTCCATGCAAAGATCTCGCCGAGCCCCACCCGGCCGAACCCGTCGACCAATACCGCAGCGGCCGCTTCCGCGACATGGCCATGCCCCCACGATGCGCGGGCCTGGCGCCACATGATCTCGACGCACGGCGCCATCGGATGCTCGTCACGAACTTCACGCGACAACCCGCAGAGCCCGATCAGCGCGCCATCCGCACGGCGTTCGATCGCCCACACACCGAAACCGTGCGCGTCGAAATGCGCTTCGAAACGTGCGATGACGGCCTCCGCCTCATCGAAGGACATCGGGCCACGCGCCAGCCACGCGGTCACATCAGGATCCGCGTGCATCGCAACCAGCGCATCGGCATCGTCCGAGCGCCAGCGACGCAACGTCAAACGTTCGGTTTCTATCTTCAATGGCGGATCAACCGTGATCGGGAGATGCAGAAGGCATGGGGTGCGTCGGGCCGCGCACACCGTTCTCGTAACGCAGGAGCGAGCTCGAAGGCGAAGCGGAGGGATGAAGCAATCGCGCTCGTCAGCTGCGCCGGCAACCAGCGGCGACAGTCGCGAGAACCGGCGACGGGAATCGAATGCGGCGGGACGCATCGTCCCGCCCGGCGTTCACGGAATGAGCGCGACGCCCGATCGGGCGCCCCCGCGTCGAACGCGATTACTCGTTTTCTTCGAAGTAATGCCCGAACTTGACCTGCTTGGTCCGGATGTAACGCTCGTTTTCCTCGCGCACGGGCACTGCGAGCGCCACGCGTTCACACACGGGAATGCCGTGCTTCACGAGCGTGTCGAACTTCTTCGGGTTGTTGCTCATCAGTCGCACCGACGTCACGCCGAGGATCCGCAGGATCGCGGCGGCCGAATCGTATTCGCGAGCGTCGTCGGGCAGGCCGAGGTCGAGATTCGCCTCGACGGTGTCGCGCCCCTGCTCCTGCAGCGCATATGCGCGGATCTTGTTGCTCAGGCCGATGCCGCGCCCCTCGTGGCCGCGCAGATACAGCAGCACGCCGCGATCTTCCGCCGCGATGTAGCGCAGCGCGAGATCGAGCTGCTCACCGCAATCGCAGCGGAAGGAGCCGAACACGTCGCCGGTCAGGCATTCGGAATGCAGCCGCGTGAG
Organism: Burkholderia sp. BCC1985; assembly: GCF_905339915.1. Classification (NCBI taxonomy): domain Bacteria; kingdom Pseudomonadati; phylum Pseudomonadota; class Betaproteobacteria; order Burkholderiales; family Burkholderiaceae; genus Burkholderia; species Burkholderia sp. BCC1985. Next base: position 28,503 of record NZ_CAJPGY010000026.1, on the reverse strand, counting down.
CACGGACTGCTCGCCTGTGACGTCGCCCATCACGAGCGCGAGATGTTCGGCATCGCTGCCCGATACGCGGAAAGCGTACGACGTGAACGTACCGTAGCGCGTGGGCAGCGACGCGGTGGCGACGAGCGTCACGCACTCGTCTGCCTGGCCATTGCCCTGCGTGGGCGATTGGGGACGCGAAGACATCATGAATTCAATCGAAACGATCTGGAATGTAGGAGTTGTGTGGATAGTGCGTGACCGGAGTTTACCGCTAATCTGGAAACGTCACGCGACTGCCGCAGCAGGCCCGGCTATACTGGGCCCGTCGGGTGCCGCGCATCACGCCCTGCCTTCGCTGCATCGTCCCGCACACGGAGAAAGCAAATGAGCACGACTGTCGCGCAAATTCTCAAAGCCAAGCCGGATTCCGGCCGCACGATCTACACCGTCAAGAAAGCCGATTTCGTCTATGACGCCATCAAGCTGATGGCGGAAAAGGGAATCGGCGCATTGCTGGTCATGGACGGCGACGACATCGCGGGCATCGTCACCGAGCGCGACTACGCGCGCAAGGTCGTGCTGCAGGACCGTTCGTCGAAAGCCACCCGCGTCGAGGAAATCATGACGGCCAAGGTGCGCTACGTCGAACCGTCGCAATCCACCGACGAGTGCATGGCACTGATGACCGAGCACCGGATGCGCCACCTGCCCGTCATCCAGGACGGCAAGCTGATCGGCCTGATCTCGATCGGCGACCTCGTGAAGAGCGTGATTGCCGACCAGCAATTCACGATCAGCCAACTCGAACACTATATCCACGGCACCCCGACGGTCACGTCCGCCTGATCCGTCCCAGCGAAAAAGGCCCAAACGCGCGAGCGTCTGGGCGGAAAAGCCGCCGGAATGCGGCGACGGAGGTTCTGCTCTGCTGACGCAGACGCGCGCAAGCGGCGCGCGTCCCGTCGGTCACATGCTGTGCTCGGGCAGACCCGGGAATGTTCAGTTGCCGAAGTAGACGGAGTTCACGGGATTCGCGGCTTCATGCGTCATGCGGCGGCCCGACTGGCCTGCGCCCGTCGCCACCGCACCATAACCGCTCGTATCGGCCTGGGCGAGCATCGGCTGGTTCGGCTGGATCCGTTGTTCCGCGGCCTGGATGTTGTCCGGATATTGCGAATCGCTCGCGAGCGGCTTGTAGCCGTTCTGTTCGAGTTGCACGAGCTCGGCCCGAACCTGGTCGCGAGTCAAGCCCTGCTCGGACTGTGCGAACGATGCGATCGGGGCGGCAAGAACGGATGCAGCGATCGCTGCGTAGATGATCGACTTCATGGTGGACCTCCGAAATATGTTCTCTTTTGACGTCGCTCCCGGCGGGACTGTCTGAAGCGATGGATCAAGTGTAGTGCTGGCCATACCAAGGGGAAACCCTTGGTTTGAACATACAGCGTTGCATTTTCGGAAAAAATCGACCGCTGTCACCGTGCGCGATCGCTATTACTTAAATCATTTTCACAACAATGCCTAACGAAAGGCCGACAGCCGAAGCACCGATCCGGAAGGTTGTGTTGTAGAATCGTAAGGTTTTATTCACCTCTCGATACCCCATTCACCATGCACGCGCCCATGCTCGCTTCGGTTTCGCCGCCCGGCCCGGTCGGCGTGCGCGTGCGCGCCGGCCAGCCGGCGCATCCCCTCGCTCGACGCACGGCCCAGGCGCCGCTCGCGCCTGCCCGGCGCCTGATCTGACGGCTCGGTCTCCTTCCCGGAGCCAGGTCAGACAGGCTCCGGGCGATCCCCATAGGCACGCCCCGCCTGCCCCATGCCGATCATTTGGAGAACTGCCATGAAACAACGCCTTTACCAGTTGACCGAACTCGACGTTGCTCGCCTCGAGAAGCACGCCGAACACAACCCGCGCTTCCAGACGATGCTCGACACGCTGCTCGAGCGCGCAGACATCGTGCAACCGGACGCCATCAAGGCAAACGTCGTCACGATGAACTCGCAGATCACACTGCTCGACGAAGCGACCCAGGAACAGGCCACCTGGACGATTGTTTATCCGGACGCCGCCAATCTCGAACTCGGCCGCCTGAACGTGTTCTCGCCGGTCGGCATGGCGCTGCTCGGCACGCAACGCGGCCAGCTGGTGAAAGTGCTGCAGCCGAGCGGCGCCGAAAGGCTGATGAAGGTCGCCGCGATCGTGTTCCAGCCGGAAGCCAACGGCGAATACACGCGCTGATGCTGCCGGCCGGCAGCGCACACGTCGGCACACCAAACAAAAAGCGAGGCTCAGCGCCTCGCTTTTTTTGCGGCCGGACGATACGCAGCGTCATCGCAGCCCGCATCGCCGATGCGGCGGGCGAAAAAAAAGGCGCCCGAAGGCGCCTTTTTCGATACTGCGAAGCTGGTTACCCAGCCGTCACGCTTAGAAGCGGTGACGCAGACCAACCGTTGCTGCGGTTTGGTTGATCGACGAGCTCGGCAGCGTGTTGACGTCGCCGTTGTAGATCGATGCGCCAACGCCGTTCTTCGCAGCGCGCTGGTACACAGCTTGTGCGTAGACGTCGGTGCGCTTCGACAGCGAGTAGTCAGCTTGCAGGCCGAACTGGTTCCAGTGCGTGCTTTCGCCAGCAACCTTCGCGTTCGTGTACGTGTACGCTGCGCCCAGGCCAAGAGCCGGCGTCAGGTTGTACTTCGCGTTGACTTCGTAGTTGTCAGCGTGGAACGTAGCCGCGCCGTTAGCTTGGTTGTCGACACGCGATTGCGTCCATGCTGCGCCAACTTGCGCCGGGCCGAATGCGTATGCAGCAGCCGCGCCGTACGTGCGCAGGCGGCCTTGGCCGTTGAACAGAGCCGACGACGAGTCAACTGCGCCCGTGCCGTTGTTGTTCGGGTTGTTCGCTTGCGAGTAAGCTGCACCCAGCTTCAGGCCTTGGTACTGGTACGACACGCCGCCGCTGTAAGCACGGTTGTTGCCGAAGTTCGTGCTGTTCGAGAACGAGTACGTGCCGCCGAATTGCAGGCCAGCGTAGTTCGCGCTTGCGAACTTGATCGTGTTGTTAGCCGAGTAGCCGCCGTTCGTGCTCAGGTTGTCGTTGTTGAACGGGTGAGCGAAGTACGTACCGCCCCACGAGCCCGTTGCGGTCAGCGGTGCCAGGTAGTCCTGGACGGAGTCGTACTGCTTACCCAGCGTAACCGTGCCGTACTGGCTCGACAGGCCGACGAAAGCCTGGCGGTTGAACATGCCGTTGTTGTTCGCGAACTTGCCGTTGCCGATGTTGAAGCCGCTTTCCAACGTGAAGATTGCCTTCAGGCCGCCACCGAGGTCTTCCGAACCACGCAGGCCGAAGCGGCTCTGGTCAATGCCCGAACCCATCGACCACAGCGACTTGCCTTGGCCGGCTGCGTTCTGGACGTTGCTTTGGTAGGTGATGCCTGCGTCCAGCACGCCGTACAGCGTGACGCTGCTTTGCGCGTGAGCGACGGTAGCGAACGATGCTGCAGCTGCTGCAACGATCAGAGTCTTGTTCATTCGTGGAGCTCCCTTCTAAAAAGAGGCAGGTCTCGCGACCTTGTTCATAAACGGTCTGCAACCGCCCGGGAGCGCCATCGGTCCTTCTGGCCGCGCCCGGATAGTTGCCCGTTTGGGAACCGTGAGTTTAGGGGTGTACCCTAGGGGCGCGATCTGCAAATAAAGAAATAAGCTTTTCCAGAACTAGAAATAATGAAAGTGGGGACGCGTTATAAGTATTTGTTTTAACGTCTTTTTTTGACCTATTGACGGATGTTTTTTGGAGGCTTTCATCCCACCATTCTTTCGTGTCATCGTCTTGACGGTTGCATAGAAACAACAAACGGAATCGATGGAACCATACGAAAACGGTAATTTTTACCCGAATTGATCTCAAATGTTGGGTCTGGCCGCCTAAAACGCAGCGACTGAACGGTAAACATTCGGCCGCGCGGCCGTAGCCGACCCCATTGGCCGTCGGCGCCAACTTCAACGGGGAGATCGACGGCGGCGCCCCGGCAGCCGCCGGGCCGTCGTGACATGCGGTAACAGCCTTAACGACCCGCGTAACCCGGCTCCGGGACCGGCGGGCTAATGTAAGGCGGCTTCGACTACATATATAGAGGACCCGCATGGATCGACGCTCGTTGCTACGCGCCGTCGGACTGACCGCCGCCTTTGCCGCCACCGGCGGCTGGCTGCGTACCGTCTCCGCCCAGCCCGCCCCGCCCGGGTACCGGCCGCCCGGACCGCCTCCCGGCCACGGCAGGCCGCCTTATTCAGATCGCCCGGGCTTCGCACCGCCTGCACCGCGGCATGATCGCCGGCCGCCGCCTCCACGGCCGCACGGCTATGTCTGGACCGACGGCTACTGGCGCTGGCAGCGCGGCCACTATATATGGGTGTCCGGACGCTGGGTCGCCCGCCGCCCCGGGCGCAGGTGGGTACCTGGATACTGGCGGCGCCAGGGTCAAGTGTGGGTCTACGTCGACGGCACCTGGCGTTAAGTCGTCCGCGCCGGCCGTCGGTCGGCGCGAATCCGCCGCTTCCGCGCCCTTGCCGATCGACACGCCGCCCTGTCCTGCCTACGAGCTGACCGACCGGGCGGAGGCCGATCGCGCTTGCCACGGTCACGACAGTCGTCGGCACCCTTCAAACGCCGATCGCCACGCGTGCGTTCCGCCCTTCGCGACACCGCATGCGAAAGCAGCGCCCTCGAAACGTTCGGATAACGAAATCATCTGCTGCTGCCGCAACGCACGCATCCCGTCGCCGGTCGTCACGCGACCGCACGACGTACTCCGCTCAACGCCCGCTGCTTTCCTGCTCGCGCGCGCGGCGACGGGCCGCGCAAATCGCACGATGATGTTCGTCGGCCCAGCGGATCAGCGCGTGCATCGGCGTCAGGAACGAACGCCCGAGGTCCGTCAGCGCATATTCGACGCGTGGCGGCACCTCGGCATACAGCGTGCGGCTGACGAAGCCGTCCTGCTCGAGCCGCTTGAGCGTGCGCGACAGCATCTGCTTCGACACGTCGCCGATCGCACGGGCGAGTTCGTTGAAACGCATCGTGCCGCCGGACAGCGCCTCGAGCACGAGCAGGCTCCACTGGTCGCCGATGCGGTCGAGCACATCGCGGATCGGGCACGGCTGATCGAATTCGACGGATTCGTCGGCGGACGGAAACGACATGACGGGATTCTCTTTCACGGGCAATGCACGGTCATCGCGGTGTGACCTGTTCACACCGCGGTGACTTCTTGTGACGGGTTCGCGGCAACTGTACCATTCGATCGACTCGATGGCCGAGCGGACTTGCCAGTTCTACGAAGCATGCGCACGCGCACCACCGGCACCCCGTCGCCGCCGATGACGACGATCGGCGTCATCCGCAGTCGCACACCACGCACCGCGCGTCCGTCCACGCATCTCCAGACAAGGAACCTGCCGCATGTCATCGCTCCGCTCGCCCGTTCGTACCGTTGCCGCGTTCGTCCTGCTCGCCGCATCGACCGCCGCGCCAGCCGCCGGCCCGCCCGCGCGCGACCTGGCCGCCGAGGAAGCCAACCGCCAGCTCGTGCTGACGTTCTACGACCGCTTCTTCAACAAGCACGAAGCGCTCGAGGCTGCCGCCGTCGTCGCCGACGACTACAAGCAGCATAACCCGTACGTGCCCGACGGCAAGAAGCCCTTCGTGTCGTACTTCGTCGGCGCGTTCCGGAAGAACCCCGAATCACGCGCACAAATCGTCCGCAGCGCGACCGACGGCGACCTCGTCTATCTGCACGTGCATGCGACCGAGCGCCCGGGCGATCGCGGCGAAGCGGTGGTCGACATCTTCCGCGTGAAGGATGGCAAGATCGTCGAGCACTGGGACGTGATCCAGCCGGTGCCCGAAAAAGCCGCGAACGGGAACACGATGTTCTGACCGGGCGGGCCGCGCGCCGATGCGCGGCCGACCGCTTCGCACGCTTGAACGCGGCCAGCGCACCGGCCACGCATGTGTCGTGCGACATCGAGCGCGAGCACCTGCCCGGTCGTCAGCACGTCGCCGCACGCGGCCCCGCGCCAGATTGCCGCCGCGGGCTGACCAGCCGCGACCGCGAGGCACCGGTGTCGGGCCGCGCGCTCACGCGCGACAGCGACCCGCGGGACAACGTCCGACAGGTTCAGGCCAACCTGCGCGCAACCGTCTACGACAGCGCGGCCGTGCGCCCGCCGGCCTGCTTGCGCCCGTAACTCACCATCATCACGAAGCTGAGCAGGAAGCCCGCGCCGCCGATCAGCAGCAGCCCGCTCTCGCCGAATACCGGCAGCAGGTTCGTCAGCGCGCCCGTCACGACCCATGCGACGGCCATCACCGAGCCCGCGACGCCGAGCGCCCAGCCCTGCCGGTCCTCGCTGACGGCATCGGAAAACGCCGTATACATGGTGGTGTAGGCGACCATGTCGAAACAGCCGACCACCATCGCGAGCACCCACAGCACCGGCTCGTGCGGGAACAGTGCCGACGCGATCTGGCCGAGGCCCGCGACGAGCAGGCCCGTCTTCGCGATGTCGACCACCCGCCACACGCGCAGCATCCGCCGCACGACGAACAGCAGGCCGAACACGAAGCAGATGCCGATCACGCCGCTGAACAGCCCGAGCCGCGCGCTCGTATAGCCGAACTTCGCCTGCAGCAGCAGCATGATGGTCTGCAGGTAGAGTCCATAGCCGACCTGCATCAGGAAGAACACCACCGACAGGAACGCGACGTTGTGCTGACGTGCGGCTTCCCCGATGATCCGCAGCGGCAGCAGCGGATCGATGCGCGTGTCGCCGCGCGGCGCGGCCGTGTCGCGATACGACGCCCAGGTCCAGAACGCGCACACGAGCGACAGCGCGGCGACGAGCACGAACGGCGTGCCGTAGTCGAACAGCGGCGAGATCGTCCGGTCGGACGTGACGCCGCCGAGCACGGGGCCGACGATCACGCCGGCGCTGAACGCGAGCGACATGATGCTCATGTTGTACGCCTTGTTCCCGGGCGTGCTCAGGTCGGTGATGGCCGCCTGCGCGATGCCCTGGCAGCCGGCCATCAAACCGGTGAGCCCGCGGCCGGCCAGCAACAGCGCGACGCTCCCGTGCCATGCGCCGGCCGCCATCAGCGCGTAGCCGGCCGCAAGGCCGAGCACGCACAGCAGCAGGATCCGGCGGCGGCCGTAACGGTCCGACAACTCGCCCATCAGCGACGAACCGAAGAACATGAAGAGCGGATAGATCCCGTAGCCGACACCGAGGTAGAAATTGCGCGCGTGTTCGCCGGCGTCGGCCGGCAGGATGCCCGCGTGCGGATCGCTGAAGATCGCGGACATCATCGGGTAGACGAGCCCGAACCCCATCGCGTCGATCGCGATGGCGAGCAGGCAGGGGCCGAGCAGCGTGTAGTCGAGCCGGGACATGGCGACCTTCCGGACAGAGTGGATGATCGCGCAAGCGTAACGAGCGGGCGGCGGCCCCGGTAGGCCGCCGCCCGCGATGCTGACCATCGGCGGCGCCGATACGTCGCATGCCACCCGGGCCGATGGCTGCTCGACCCGAACGGCGAACGACTATTTGGCGCTCAGCGGCTCGCCCGAGAACTGCCGGCGCGCGAGCACGCACGGCGCGCCGTCGTGCATGAACACGCTCGCGGCCAGCCCGAACGACGCGGCGAACAGCACGTACCACGCGGGCGCGACGGGCGACCCGCTCGCACGCGTCAGCCATGTGACGATGAACGGCGCGAAACCGCCGAACACCATCACGGCAACGTTGTACGCGAGCGCGACGCCGGTCGATCTCGATCGCGTCGCGAACTGCTCGGCGAGCGTGGTCGGCGCGGGACCGTAGCAGATGCCGATGATCGTGCAGATCACGAGCTGCATCACGAGCAGGCGCCCGATGCCAGGCGCGGCGGCCAGCCACGAGAACAGCGGATACGTGAGCGTCAGCAGCGACAGCGTGCCGGCAATCAGCACGGGCCGCCGGCCGATGCGGTCGGACACGATCGCCGCGACCGGAATCGTCACCGTCAGCAGCGCGACCGCCACCATCTGCACCTTGAAGACCTGGTCGAGCGGCAGCCCGAAGGTCTTGTGCACGAACGTCGGCATGTTGACGAGCATCACGTAGAACACCGCCGTGCCGGTGATCGTCTGCCCCATCGACACCAGCACGCCGCGCAGGTTGTCGCGCAGCACGCGCGACACGCTCGCCGGCGGCTCGACCGTCGACTTGCTCGCATCAAGGAACGCTTCAGTCTCCTTTATGTGACGGCGGATCCACAAGCCAACCGGCCCGATCAGCAGCCCGAGCGCGAACGGCACGCGCCAGCCCCAGCTGTGCAGCGCCGCATCCGACAGCGACTGCGTGGCCCACGCGCCCATCGCAGCGCCTGAGAACACGGCGAGACACTGGCCGATCAGTTGCCACGAGCCGTACAGGCCGCGCCGGTGCGCGGGCGCGCTCTCGACCAGGAACGCGGTGGCGCTCGCGTATTCGCCGCCGGTCGCGAAGCCCTGCAGCAGCCGCGCGACGACGATCAGGATCGGCGCCGCCGGGCCGATCGTCGCGTACGACGGCGCGAACGTGATCAGCGCGATCGACAGCGTCATCAGGAAGATGATGAGCTGCATCGCGGCCTTGCGACCCTTGCGGTCCGCATAGAGCCCGAGCAGGATGCCGCCCACCGGACGCATGAAGAAGCCGACGCCGAACGTCGCGAGCGACATCAGCAGCGACGCATACTGGTTTTCGGCGGGAAAGAACAGCCGCGCGATGATGCCGGAAAAGAAACCGTAGACGATGAAGTCGTACCACTCGAGGGTATTGCCGACGACAGCGGCAACGACTTGCCGATGCCGCGTGTTCCGACGTAGGTCGCGCATGCTTGTCTCCTGCAGTCTCGTGGGGCCGTGCCGGCCGCCGCCCGGGCGGGCGATCGCGAACCGCTGCGCGCGACGGGACACGCAAGATCGTCCCGCGCCCGAGCGCAACCGGCATGAACCGATCATAGGGACGCCGAAAACCCGCATCAATTAACGGGAGCGGTCGATACTTAGCCGCAGATTAAACGTCGTCATCGCGTACCGCCGCGATGCGGATATTCCGGACATTCGCGCATTGTTGCTGCCGGTGTTCTGCGGCAGAATCGTCGATCGCCCTTCCCGCCGCCCCGACCATGCGCAATCGCATCAACGAAGAGATCACCTTCCGCAAGCTCGAGGTGCTTCTCGCCTTCATGGAAGCCGGCAGCCTCGCGAAAGCCGCCGAGGCGCTCAACGTCAGCACGGTCAGCGTGCATCGCGCGCTGCACACGCTCGAGGAAGGGATGCATTGCGCGCTGTTTCGCCACGAAGGGCGGAACCTGATTCCGACCGAAGCCGCGCAGGTGCTCGCGGAGGTCGCGGGCGACGTGCTAAAGACGATGACGGACGGAATCCGCTCGACGCGGGAAGCCGCCGGCTACGGCGCCGGGCAATTGAAGATCGGCTCGCTCTATTCGCTGACGATCCGTACGGTGCCCGAGGTCGTGATCGCGCTGAAGGAGCGTCGGCCCGAGCTGCAGGCCGAGCTCGTGCTCGGCTCGAATGCCGACCTGCTCGACAAGCTTCGGCAAGGCGCGATCGATGCGACGCTGATGGCGCTGCCCGAACCGGACGCCGAAATCGAATCGATCGCGCTATTCGAGGACGAAATGTTCTTCGCCGCACCAATCGATTCGCCGTACGCGCAATGCGATGCGGTCGATCTCGCCGCCTGCCGCGACGTGCCGTTCGTGTCGCTCGGCGAAGGTTTCGCGACGCAAGACGGTTTCACGAAAGCGTTCCGGGCCGCGGGCGTCACGGCGAACGTCGTGATGCGCGTGGGCGACATCTTTTCGCTGATCAACCTCGTGTCGGGCGGTGTCGGCCATTCGCTGCTGCCGGGCCGCGTGCGCGACCTCTTCTCGCACAAGATCGCGCTGGTGCCGCTCGCCGGACCGACGATCCGCCAGACGATCGGCCTCAGCTTCCTGCATCGGCGTGAACGTGATCCGAACCTGCTTGCGCTCGCAACGGTGTGCCGGCTGACGGTAAAGAGGCCGAACGCGGGGTAATGCGCGGATCCGGTTTACCCGCTTCGTCAGCTTGGGCTCCTCCCTGCTTTCCTGCTTTCCTGCTTTCCTGCTTTTCCGCTTTCCCCGCTTGCCGCTTGCCGCTTGCCCGCTTCCTCGCGTTTCTCGCGTTCCTCGCGTTCCTCGCCTCTCTCGCCTTCCTCGCTCGTCCCGTCCTGTACGCAAATCCGTCGTCATCGATGCAGCGCCCAGCGCCGTCCGGATAGCCTGCAGCTAGTCCGTTTGGACGGCACGCCGCGCCGCCTTTGTTGCCATCATGACCGTCATTCATCGCGCGCCGATTGCCGCACGAAACGGCGCCGCGCCCGCTCGCGCGCCCGCCACGGAGACACCATGAACGACCCTATCCTCGGCCCCATCGACCAGATCGGCTATGTGGTCGCCGATCTCGACCGCAGCATCGCGCGCTGGCGCGCCCGCCACGATGTCGGCCCCTGGACCGTGTTCCGCAACGTGCGGCTCGACGGCCGCTGCCTCGGCGAAGCGACGACGGTCACGATGGATGTCGGGCTCGCGTATCGCGCCGATCTGCAGATCGAACTGATCCACGTGACGAACGACGCGCCGTCGCCGTACCGCGATGCGCACGGACAACTGCTCACAGGCCTGCATCACGTCGCATGGGTGGTCGACGATCTCGATGCCGCCGTCGCGCAACTTACGGCACGCGGGCTGCGCGTGGTGTTCGACGCGCACAACCCGGCCACGCGCGTCGCCTATCTCGACGACGCCGACGATCCCGGCGTGCGCGTCGAAGTAATCGAAGGTGCAGGCATGCGCGCGATGATCGCGCACGGCATCGCCGAAGCGCGTACCTGGGACGGCGCCGATCCGGTCCGCATCATCGACGCGTCGGCCGCCGCCTGAGCGGGCCCGCGCGCGTCCCCTACACTCACAGGAGCACACACGATGAAACGACTCGAAGGCAAGGTGGCGCTGATCACGGGCGGCGCCCGCGGCCAGGGCGAGGCGGAGGCACGCCGGTTCGTCGCCGAAGGCGCACGCGTGGTGATCGCCGACGTGCTGGACGACGCGGGCCGGCGCGTCGCGGCCGACCTCGGCGACGCCGCGCGCTATCAGCATCTCGACGTGACGAACGAAGACGACTGGCACACCGCCGTCAATGCGACGCTCGCGCATTTCGGGCGGCTCGACATCCTCGTGAACAACGCGGCGATCCTGAAGCTCGTGCCGATCGAGTCGTGTTCGCTCGACGACTATCGCAAGGTGATCGACGTGAACCAGGTCGGCTGCTGGCTCGGCATGAAATCGGCATTGGCCGCGCTGAAGGATGCGGGCGGCGGCTCGATCGTCAACGTGTCGTCGACGGCCGGGATGGAAGGCGTGGCCGGCGGCAGCGCGTATGTGTCGAGCAAGTTCGCGGTGCGCGGGATGACGAAGGCCGCCGCGCTCGAGTTCGGCCGCTACGGGATCCGCGTGAACTCGGTCCACCCGGGTGGCATCGACACCGTGATGGCACGCCCGCCGGAATACGCGGATTTCGACCCGTCGTCGATCTACAGCGGTCTGCCGATCGCACGCATCGGCAAACCCGACGAAGTGGCGAGCCTCGTGCTGTTCCTCGCGTCCGACGAATCCGCGTATTGCACGGGTTCGGAATTCATCGTCGACGGCGGGATGCTCGCGGGCAGCACGTTCCACTGATCCGCAGCGGAGTCGACACGCGCCCGCCTGCCCGGCGGGCGCTTTCGTTTTCGGCCGCGCGCGGGAGAAGTCAGGGGCGGCCTTCCATACGCGCATACAACCCGGCATCCTGAAACAACCATGCCGCCGGCGGATCTCCCGCGCGGCGGCACCGGTATTTCCAGCGCGCAGCGACGCGCGATGCTGCGCTCAATACCCCTTCGGCTGAATCGCCGGGGCGCCGACACCGCGTGCCGACTGCCTGCCGCCGCGCACGAGGAAACGTCCGCGCGGGCCGTACACGCCTTCCGCTTCCGGATACACCGTCAGCAGCACGAAATACAGCAGCCCGCCGACCACCAGCGACACCGGCACGCTGAGATCGAGTCCACCCGCGAGGTTGCCGAGCGGCCCGACGAACTGGCCCGGCAGGTTCACGAACGACAGTCCGATGAAGGCCGCCGGCAGCCACGCGCCCATCGCGCGCAGGTTCCAGCCGTGCGTGAACCAGTAGTGGCCGCCGCGCAGCCCGCGGTTGAACACCTGCAGGTCGTCCGCGAGATAGAAACCGCGGCGCGTCACGTAGCCGATCACCATGATCGCCATCCACGGGCAACTGAACGTGTCGATCAGCGTCGAGAACGTCGCGACGCTTTCGACGAGGTTGAACCAGAAGCGGCCGACGAAGATGAACGCGATCGCGATCGTGCCGATCAGCAGCGTCGCGCGCACACGATTCAGGAAGCGCGGGAACATGCTCGACACGTCGAGGCCCGTGCCGTACAGCGCGGTCGTGCCGGTCGACATCCCGCCGATGATCGCGATCAGGCACATCGGCAGCAGGAACCAGCGCGGCGACACGGCGAGCAGCCCGCCGACGTAGTCGTTCGACGCGATGAACGCGGGCGCCTTCGACGCGATGATGGTCGCGGTCGCGAGCCCGAAGAAGAACGGCACGAAGGTCGCGACCTGCGCGGCGAACACGGCGGCCATCACGCGCCGCTTCGGCGTCTGCTGCGGAATGTAGCGCGCCCAGTCGCCGAGCGTCGACGCGAACGACACCGGGTTGCTCAATGCGACCAGCACGGCGCCGACGAACGCGGCCCAGAAGCCTGCGCCGCCCTGGTTCAGCGTGCCCGCGTAGTTCAGGTCGAACAACCCCGCGAACGCGAACAGGCCGGCGACGAACAGCAGGCTCGCGGCCCACACGGCGATCTTGTTGACCCACAGCATGAAGCGAAAGCCGTAGATGCAGACGATCAGCACGAGCACCGCGAACACCATGTACGCGGCGCCGAGCGTGAAGCCGTTGACCGGCACGCCGACCATGTCGTGCGCGCCGCCGACGAGCGCATCGCCCGAGCTCCACACCGCGAGCGAGAAGAACGCGATCGACGTGAGCAGCGCGAGGAACGACCCGACGATCCGGCCGTGAATGCCGAAATGCGCGCCGGACGACACGGGGTCGCTGGTGCCGTTGCGCGGGCCGAACAGGCTCATCGGCGCGAGGATGCAGGTGCCGGCGAGCACGCCCAGCACGATCGCGCACATGCCGGCCTTGAACGACAGCCCGACCAGCACGGGAAAACTGCCGAGCACCGACGTGGAAAACGTGTTGCAGCCGCCGAACAGCAACCGGAACAGATCGATCGGACGCGCATAGCGCGATACGTCGGGAATGCGTTCGAAACCGAACGATTCGACTTGGGTAATCCTGCCTTCAGTCATTTGTCTCCAGCTCCTCTGGTGCATCGGTACGGCCCGCGACTGCGGCCATACGACACATCGTCATCGATTTGCGGCCACTCTAAACCGGATCGGGCAGCGCAAATATCACGCATTCGAGACGTTTACGACGAGGCAGAACAATGTTTCGCGACGGGGAATCGACCGGTTGGCGCGCCGCGCGAGCGGCCCGGGCGATGCAAGGTGCGCCGGGCCGCCGCCGGCGCGCGAGCCGGCCGGCGATCCGGCCCCGCTGAACGGCCGGCATCGCTGTGAGGCAGGCGCACGGAGTGCCATGCCGATCCACGGGACTGGCGCCGCATCGACCGTCGTCAGTCCGTGCGACGCCGTTGCGGGCCGGCAACGGGGACGCAGGCGCCTACCCGGCGATGCGAAGTCGATCGCCCGGCGGGCGGACGCAACGTCCCTGCCCGCCGCGCGACCCGCGCCCTACTGCCCCGATCGCGCGAGCGGACCGGCTGCCTGCTGCGCCGTTCCCGACGGCCAGCCGCCTGCGAGCGCCTTGTACAGCGCGACCGTCGATGCCGCGCTGCGCGTCCGCCCGTCGGCCGCCGCGTCCTGCGCCTGCAGCAGCGTCCGTTGCGCGTCGAGCACTTCGTAGTAGTCGATCGCACCGGCCGAGAAGCGCGTCTGTGCAAGCTGTGCCGCGCGAGCGCTGTCGTCCGCCGCGCGCACGAGGTGCGCGGTCTCCTCCCGCGTGCGGGCGACACGCAGCAGCGCGTTCTCCGTTTCCTCCAGCGCGCCGAGCACGGTCTGCCGGTACTGCGCGAGCTGGCCGGCCGCGTCCGCGTCGCTCGCCGCGATCCGCGCGCGCACGCGGCCGACATCGAGGAACGACCAGTCGATGCCGAGCGCGATCAGGTTCGTATCGCTGCCCGCACGGAAGAATCCGTAGCTGCTCGTCGCGCTGCCGAGCAGCCCCGACAGCGTGAAGCGCGGAAACAGGTCGGCTGTCGCGACGCCGACGCGCGCGGTCGCCGCGTGCAGTCGTGCTTCGGCGGCAGCGACATCGGGGCGGCGGCGCAGCAGGTCGCCCGGCGTGCCGGGATCGATGTCGGCTGCAAGCGCCGGCAGCGGTACCGGCACGCCTTTCGATGCGGCAGCGTTCGGGATGTCGAACCGGCCGATCAGCGCATCCGGCGTCTGCCCGGTCAACACCGCGAGCCGATGCTCGTCGACGCCGATCGCCGCTTCGTACACGGCGATCCGCGACGTCGTCGATTCGTACTGCGCGCGCGCCCGCGCCGCATCGAGTTCGGAGCCACGTCCCGCGCCGACGCGCGCATTGATCAGCGCGAGCGTCTGCTTCTGGTTGTCGGCGTTCTCGCGTGCGATCCGCAGCCGCTCCTGCGAGCCGCGCAGATCCACGTACGTGCTCGCGACCTCGCCCGCGATCGCGACGCGCACCGCGCGCACGTCGGCCGCACTCGCAGCCGTTTCCGCCCGCTGCGACTCGATCGAGCGGCGCACGCGGCCGAACAGGTCGAGTTCCCACGCCGCATTGATCCCGACACTGGAGATCGGCGTGTCGCGCTGGCTGCGCGGCGCGCCGAACGCCTGGTCCCTGCTCGTCAGCTGATGGCCGATCCGGCCGCTCGCGGTAATCGTCGGATAGCGGTCGAACGCGGCCTGCGACAGCAGCGCGTTCGATGCGTCGTAGCGCGATACGGCGACCTGCAGGTCCTGGTTCGCGGCGAGCGCCGCATCGATCAGCTGCGTGAGCGCCGGATCGCCGAAGCCGCGCCAGAACGCGGCATCGGCAGCGGCCGACGCGTCGGGCGACGACGCATCGGGCGTAGCCGGATGCGTGTCGCGCGCAAAGCGCGCGGCGCTCGCCGTATCGGGCCGCCTGAAATCGGGGCCGACCGCGCACGCGGCGAGCGTCACCGACAGCGCGAGCGCGGAAAGACGGAATGCAGCGCTCATCGGTTTTCTCCTTCGAGGGTGCCGTGCTGTTCGCTCCACACGGCCGGCGTGCCGCGCGCGAGCTTGCGGATCGCCACGTAGAACACGGGCGTGAGGAACAGCCCGAACAACGTAACGCCGAGCATCCCCGCGAACACCGTGACGCCGGTGGCCGCCCGCACTTCGCTGCCCGCGCCGCCGCCGATCAGGAGCGGCACCGAGCCCGCGATGAACGCGACCGACGTCATCACGATCGGGCGCAGCCGCAGCCTGCATGCCTCAAGCGCCGCCGCGATCGCGCCCTTTCCCTGGATTTCGAGTTCACGCGCGAACTCGACGATCAGGATCGCGTTCTTGCACGCGAGCCCCATCAGCACGACGAGACCGACCTGCACGAACACGTTGTTGTCGCCGCCGGACAGCCACACGCCGAACAGCGCCGCGCACATGCAAACCGGCACGATCAGGATCACCGCAAGCGGCAGCGTCCAGCTCTCGTACAGCGACGCGAGCACCAGGAACACGAGCATCACCGCGAGCGGGAACACGACGATCGCCGCGTTGCTCTGCGTGACCTGCTGGTAACTGAGATCGGTCCATTCGAGCGTGATGCCCGGCGGCAGCACGTCCTTCGCGATCTGCTGCAGCTTCGCGATCGCCTGCGACGACGACATCGCCTTCGGATCGGCGTCGCCGATCAGGTCCGCGGCCGGATAGCCGTTGTAGCGGACGACCGGGTCCGGCCCATACGCGGGCGCGACCGTCACCATCGAGCCGATCGGCACCATCTCGCCTTTCGCGTTGCGCGTGCGCAGGTTCGCGATGTCCGCGGCCGTCTGCCGGTGACCGGCATCGGCCTGCGCCATCACGCGGTACACGCGGCCGAACGCGTTGAAGTCGTTCACGTACATCGAGCCGAGATAGACCTGCAGCGTGTTGAACAGGTCGGTGAGCGCGACGCCTTGCGCCTTCGCCTTCAGCCGGTCGACCTTCACTTCCAGCTGCGGGATGTTCGCCTGGTACGAGCTGACGGGATAACTCATCCCCGGCGTTTTTGCGACCGCGGCCTGGAACGCCGTCAGTGCCTTCTGCAATTCACCGTAGCCGAGCCCGCCGCGATCCTCGAGGTAAAGCGAGTAGCCCGAACCGTTGCCGAGGCCCTGGATCGGCGGCGGCATCAGCGCATAGGTGATGCCGCCGCCGATCGCCGCGAAGCGTGCGTTCAGGTCCGCGTTGATCTGCGCGGCGCTGCGGTGACGCTGGTCGAACGGCTTCAGGATCACGTACGAGTTCGTGATGTTCGGCGTGTTCACGCCCTGCAGCGCGTTCAGCCCGGCGAACGCCGGCACCATCTCGACGCCGTCGGTGCCGAGCGCGATCTTCGTCATCTGCTCGGTGACCGCGCTGGTGCGGGCGAGCGACGCGCCCTCCGGCAGCTTCGCGCCGGCGAACAGGTACAGCTTGTCCTGCACGGGGATGAAGCCGCCCGGCACCGCGTTGAACAGCAGCGCGGTCGCGGCGAGCAAGGCCGCATAGACCGCGAACACGGCGCCGCGCCGCTTCAGCGTGCGCGCGACCACGCCGTGATAGCGATCGGAGCTGCGCTCGAAGAAGCGGTTGAACGGATGAAACAGCCAGCCGAATGCGCGGTCGAGCACGCGGGTCAACGCGTCCTTCGGCGCGCCGTGCGGACGCAGCAGTTTCGCGGCGAGCGCGGGCGACAGCGTCAGCGAGTTGACCGCGGAGATCACCGTCGAGATCGCGATCGTCACCGCGAACTGCCTGTAGAACTGGCCCGTCACGCCCGACATGAACGCCATCGGCACGAACACCGCGCACAGCACGAGCGCGATCGCGACGATCGGCCCCGACACCTCGCGCATCGCCTGGTGCGCGGCGTCGCGCGGGCTCAAACCCCGTGCGATGTTGCGCTCGACGTTCTCGACCACCACGATCGCATCGTCGACGACGATCCCGATCGCGAGCACGAGCCCGAACAGCGTCAGCGTGTTGATCGAATAGCCGAGCAGGTAGAGCCACGCGAACGTGCCGACCACCGACACGGGCACCGCGACGAGCGGAATGATCGACGCGCGCCAGGTCTGCAGGAACAGGATCACGACGAGCACGACCAGCACGACGGCCTCGATCAGCGTGTGCTGCACCGCGCGGATCGATTCGCGCACGAACACGGTCGGGTCCCACACCGGACGATAGGCGACGCCCGGCGGGAAACGTTTCGACAGTTCGTCGAGCTTCGCATACACCGCCTTCGCGACGTCGAGCGCGTTCGCGCCAGGCGACAGGAAAATGCCGACCACGGCCGAGTGCTTGTCGTTGAAGTACGAGCGCAGCGTATAGTCGCCCGCGCCGAGCTCGATGCGCGCGACGTCGGACAGCTTCACGACCTGGCCGTCGTCGCCGTTGCGCAGCACGATGTCGCCGAATTCCTGCGCGGTGCGCAGCCGGCCGCGCACGTTGATCGACACGAGGAAGTCGTTTTTCTTCGGCGTCGGCTCCGCGCCGAGCTGGCCGGCCGACACCTGCACGTTCTGCTCGCGCACCGCGGCGATCACGTCGCTCGCGGTCAGCCCGCGCGACGCCAGCCGGTTCGGGTCGAGCCAGAGCCGCATCGCGTAGTCGCCTGAGCCGTACACGCCGACGTCGCCGATGCCGGTCAGGCGCGACAGCTCGTCCTTCACGTGCAGCGTCAGGTAGTTGCGCAGGTACAGCGAATCGCGGCTGTTGTCCGGCGAATAGAGACTCACGTACATCAGCGGCGTCGGCGACTGCTTCTGCGTGGTCACGCCGTACTGGCGCACCTCGTCCGGCAGGCGCGACAACGCCTGGCTCACGCGGTTCTGCACGCGCACGGCGGCCGTATCGGGATCGACGCCCTGCAGGAACGTGACGACGACCTGCAGGCTGCCGTCCGAACCGGCGACCGACTTCATGTACATGATGCCTTCGACGCCGTTGATCGCCTCTTCCAGCGGTTCGGCGACCGATTCGGCGATTTCCTTCGGGTTCGCGCCCGGGTACGTCGCGCGCACGACGACGCTCGGCGGCACGACTTCCGGATATTCGCCGGCCGGCAGCATCGGGATCGAGATCAGGCCGATCGCGAAGATGACGATCGACAGCACGACCGCGAAAATCGGCCGGTCGATGAAGAAGCGGGAGAAATCCATTGCGGGCCTCCCGTTACCGCGCGGCCGGCGCGCCGGCGTCGGCCACGGCCACCGCCACGGCCTGCGTGCCGCTGCCCGGGCCGGTGCCGGTGTCCGCATCCGCGCGTGCAGGCAGCACCTTCGGCTTCACCTGCGCACCCGGATAGTAGATCCGCTGCACGCCGTCGACGACCACGCGATCGCCCGGCTCCAGCCCCTTCTCGACGATCCGCTCGCCGTCCAGCGCACGGCCGATCGTGACGTCGCGACGCAGCGCCTTGTCGCCGGCGCCGATCACGTACACGTACTTGCGGTCCTGGTCGGTAAGCACCGCCTTGTCGTCGACGAGCAGCGCATCCTGGTCGCGACCGCTGACGAGCTGGACGCGCGCATAGAGGCCGGGCGTGAACGTGTGGTCCGCGTTCGGCAGCCGCACGCGCGCACGAATCGTGCCGGTTTGCGGATCGAGCCGGTTGTCGAGAAAATCGACGGTGCCCGCGTGCGGGAAACCCGTCTCGTTCGCGAGACCCACGCGCACCGGATCGGCGCCGATCGCGCGATGCTTCGGGTCGGCGCGCCGCGCGTTGTAGCGCAGGTAGCTCTGCTCGTCGCAGTCGAAATACACGTAGACGGGGTCTTGCGACACAACGGTCGTGAGCAGCGTGTCGTCGGCGCGCGCGAGGTTGCCGGCGGTCGCGATCGCGCGGCCGACACGCCCCGCGATCGGCGCACGCACCTCGGTGAAACCGAGATTGAGCTTCGCGTCGGCGACGGCCGCGTCGGCCGCCCGCAGGTCGGCGCGCGCCTGCTCGGCGGTCGCGCGCGCGTTGTCGAGTTCCTCCTGGGAAGTTGCATGCGCATCGATCAGTGTCCGCACGCGCTTGAGCTGCACATCGGCGAGGCTCGCGGCCGCGCGCGCCCGCTGCTGCTGTGCGTTCGCGCGGTCGAGCGCGATCCGGTACGGACGCGGATCGATCTCGAACAGCACCGCGCCCTGCGCGACGAGGTCGCCCTCCTTGTACGCGATGCGCTGCAGATAGCCGCTCACGCGCGGCCGCAGCTCGACCGCGTCGACTGCTTCGACGCGTCCGTTGAATTCGTCCGCGAGGCGGATCGTGCGCGGCGCGACGGTCGTCACGCCGACTTCGGGAAGCGGCTGGGCCGCCGTTTCGCCTTTGCCGTCGTGACAGCCCGACAACGCCAGCAGCAGTGCGCAGGCCGCGCCCAAAGGCGAGGTCCTGCGTAGGGATAAGGAAAGCATGATGCCTCGCGACGGGTTAAACTGCCGCGTAGCATAAAAGTTGAAGTTAACTTCAAGTCAAGCTTTCCCGGAGGGCGTCATGGGTATCGACGAAATCCCGCAATGGCCGCTGATGTCGATCCGCGAAGTGGCCGCGCGCAGCGGCGTGCCGGCATCGACGCTGCGTTTCTACGAGACACGCGGGCTCATCAAGTCGCACCGCAACGGCTCGAGCCATCGCCACTATTCGCGCGCGGTACTGCGGCTGATCGCGTTCATCGTGTTCGCGCAGAAGATCGGCTATTCGCTCGACGAGATCGCCGAACAGCTCGTGAGCCTGCCGGAAGACACCGCGCCGACCAACAAGGACTGGCAGCGGCTGTCGCGCGGCTGGAAACAGCGCGTCGCGAACCGGATCGAGGAACTGCAGCGGCTCTACATCAATCTCGACGAATGCATCGGTTGCGGCTGCCTGTCGCTGAAGCGCTGCAAGCTGACCAATCCCGAGGACCGCGCGGGACGCAATGGGCCGGGCGCACGGCGCTGGCTCGGTGATACGCCGCCCGATCTCGACTGACGCACGCGCGGCGGCCGGCGCGATGCACGATGCCGCGCCGGCGTCCCGCGTCACCCGACCCGCCCGCCCCGCCGCTCACCGCGATCGCCGTGCCCGTGAGGGCGCCAGTCTGCCCAAACGTTGACGGTTGGTAGCAATGGCAGTCCGAGCCCTGCCCGGCGTAAGGTCAATCGCGCCGGCGCGCCGGCCGGCTTCGCGTCGCGCGCGGCGTTCAGACGCTCAGGATGCCGAGCGCGACGTCGAGCACGGCCTGCCGGAACGCCTCCTGCCGCGTGGGCAGCGACGTGAACTCCAGCATCATGTGGCTGTACGACACCGTCGTGCCGACCGCGCTCGCGATCATGAAGAACAGCACGTTCGGATCGACCGGGCGGATCTCGCCGGCCTCGACCGCGTCGGCCAACAGCGGAAACATCGCGTCGTGATACGGGCGCACGATCCGCTGCTGCAGGCAGTCGAGCCGCCCGCCCTCCTCGGTCGCTGCCGTCGAGAAGAACATGCCGATGTCCGGCTCCGCGAACTCGTGATCGACGCACAGCTCGATCGCGCGCCGCACGCGCTCGCGATGCGGCAGTGACGACGTGCGCAGCGCGCGCAACGCGTCGAACAGCGGCTCGGCCAGGTCGACGATCTGCTCGACGACAGCCAGCCACAACGTCTCCTTCGCGCCGAAATGATGGGCGATCAGCGCCGCGTCGATGCCCAGCTCGCGCGCGACCTCGCGCACGCTCGTCGCGTCGTAGCCGCGCTTCGCGAACGTGCGGCGCGCGGCCCGCAATATCACGTCCGGTCCGACGGACGCCTCCGCCAGCGGCCGCCCGCGCGTACGCCGCTTCGACGGCGCGCGCTCAGTGACTTCAGCCACGTTTTCCTGCTCCCGTTGAATGAATCGAATGCCCGTGTCCGGGCCCCGGTTCGCGTCCGCGGAACCGGGTTGCCTGCCCGCTCCGTTGACACGCGAAGCCGGGAAGCGCTAGGATCATACCTTATTCATCACGTGATGATTTATTCATGACAACCCCTACTCGCATCGTGATCGTCGGTGGCGGCATCGCCGGATTGCAGCTCGCAACCCGCCTCGGCGAACGTCTCGGCCGCACCGGGCGCGCCCAGGTCACCGTGGTCGACCGCAGCCCGACCCATGTCTGGAAGCCGATGCTGCACACGATTGCGGCCGGTACGCGCGACGTGCAGCAACAGCAGGTGATCTTTCTCGCCCATGCGCGCGATCACGGCTACACGTACCAGCCCGGCGAATTGACGGGGCTCGATCGCGCGCGCCGTCGCGTGCAGCTCGGCGAGATCCGCTCGCAGGACGGCGAACGCGTGATCGACGCGCGCGAACTCGAATACGACGTGCTGATCCTCGCGCTCGGCAGCCAGGCCAACGATTTCGGCGTGCCGGGCGTGCGCGAGCACTGCTACTTCATCGACAGCCAGCGGCAGGCCGAAACCTTCAATGAAGCGCTGCGGATGCGCGTGTTCCGCAGCATCGCGCGCGACGAGCCGTTTCGCGTCGCGATCGTCGGCGCGGGCGCGACGGGCGTGGAGCTGGCGGCGGAACTGAGCCGGCTGCTGGAAGTGGCGCAGGCGTATGGCGACGCGACGGTGCGCGAGCGGCTGCGGCTCACGCTGCTCGAAAGCGGCCCGCGCATCCTCGCCGCATTTCCGCCGCGGATTTCCGCGTCGGCGCAGCGACGGCTCGAGCAGATCGGCTTTCACGTGCTGACGTCCATGCGCGTGACGGCGGCCGATGCGAACGGCTTCCACTACGGCGACGGTTCGTTCGCCGAAGCGGATCTAATGGTGTGGGCGGCGGGTGTGAAGGCGCCCGATTTCATGCAGGCACTCGGCGGGCTCGACACGAACCGCGCGAACCAGATCCTGGTCGGGCCCACGCTGCAGGCCACGGCCGACGAGCACGTGTTCGCGATCGGCGATTGCGCGAGCCTGCGGCCCGACGGCCAGGAACGGCCGCTGCCGCCCACTGCGCAGGTGGCGACCCAGCAGGCCGAACATCTCGCGAAACACCTGCCCGCCTGGCTCGACGGCAAGCCGCTGCCGCCGTTCGCGTTCCACGATTTCGGCGCGCTCGTGTCGATCAGCGACTACGACGCGTTCGGCACGCTCGGCCAATTCGGGTTCTTTCGCGGCGGCTTCATCCAGGGGCGTTTCGCGCAATTCAGCCACCTGATGCTGTACCGGCGCCACCAGCAGGCGCTGCACGGATTCTCCAAGGCGACGCTGCTGTGGCTCGCCGAACGGATCAACGGCTGCGTGCAGCCGCGCATCCGCCTGTCGTGACGCCGCGTTTCGCGGCGTCGCCCAACGTTTCGAGGAAAGCAAAGATGAGCAACAGTGCAGTTGCCTGGCTCAGGACCGTCGCCGCGATCGGCAGCTTCGACATGCCGTCCGTTTCATGGGCGGCCCCGCGACGGCGCAGCATCACGCGCGATCGCCTGCCGTCGTGGGATGCGACGAGCCAGCCGTCGATCAGCGTGCTCGAGCGGCCCACGGCCGACACCGTGATGATTTCGTGGTGCGACGCGTGCACCGGCCACTACGGCTACCAGAAGTGGCGGCTGTTCACGACGCGCAAGCGCGGCGTCTGCGCGCTGTCGGGGCGGCCGATCGCGCCCGGCGACAGCGTCTACGCGCCGCAACTGCTCGGCTCGGCGCCGGGCAACGCCGCCGCGATGGTGCTGGCGGCGTGCATCGACGAGGCGTGTGCCGCTTAAACTGACGTCGCCTGACCGGCACCATAGGCCGGATCGCGGTTCTGCCGTTCCAGTTCCGCGTCGAGATGCGCGGCATGCGCTTGTGCTTCGGACTCCGACATCAGCTCGCCCTCCCACTTCGCGACCACCGCGCTGGCGATCGAATTGCCGACCGCATTGGTGGCCGAGCGCCCCATGTCGAGGAACGTGTCGACGCCGAGAATCAGCAGCAGCCCCGCTTCCGGGATGTCGAACTGGTGCAGCGTCGCCGCGATCACGACGAGCGATGCGCGCGGCACGCCGGCCATCCCCTTCGACGTGAGCATCAGGACCAGCAGCATCGTGACCTGCGTGCCGAGCGACAGGTGAATGTTGTACGCCTGCGCGATGAACAGCGACGCGAACGTGCAGTACATCATCGAGCCGTCGAGATTGAACGAATAGCCCATCGGCATCACGAAGCTCGAGATCTTGCGCTTCACGCCGAAGCGGTCGAGCGCGTCGAGGATCTTCGGATACGCGGCTTCGGAGCTCGCCGTCGCGAACGACAGCATGAACGCTTCCTTGATCAGCACCAGCAGCTTGAATACGCGCGGCCCGAGGAACAGCAGGCCGGCGATCACGAGCGTGCTCCACAGCAGGAACAGGCTCACGTAGAAGTCGCCCATGAACACCGCGAACTTCAACAACACCGACAGCCCGTTGACCGCGACGGTCGCGGCCATCGCCGCCAGCACCGCGAGCGGCGCGAGCTTCATTACGTAGCCGGTGATCTTCAGCATCACGTGCGCCAGTTGGTCGATCGCGGCGACGAGGATCTTGCCGCGCTCGCCGAGCGCCGACAGCGCGACGCCGAAGAACATCGAGAACACGACGATCTGCAGGATCTCGTTGTTCGCCATCGCCTCGGCGATCGACTTCGGCACCATGTGGCTGACGAAATCCTTCAGCGTGAACTTGGAGGTCGCGAGATGCGCGGATGCGCCGATATCCGGCAGCGGCAGGCCGAGGTTCTCGCCCGGGCGCAGCAGGTTCGCCATCAGCAGCCCGAGCAGCAGCGAGATCAGCGACGCGGTGACGAACCAGCCGAACGCCTTCACGAACACGCGCCCCACCGACGAAGCGTCGCCCATGTGCGCGATGCCGACGACGAGCGTCGAGAACACCAGCGGGCCGATCACCATCTTGATCAGCCGCAGGAACACGTCGGACACGAGGGAGATGTAGCCGGCGATCTCGGTCGCGGACTGCTTGTCCGGAAACTGCGTATAGATCAGGTAGCCGATGAAGATACCGGCCGCCATCGCGAGCAGGATCCAGACTGCCGCAGACATTCGTTTGTTCATAACGGAACTCGACGCACGGAGCAGGAATGAAAAAAATGCGCGCGTCAGTGCCGTGCCACGGCGCGCACTGCGGGTCGGTCGGGCCCGGCATTCCGGGCACCCGCCCCGCCCGATACTGCGAACGTCCGCGAACGGACGCGCTGTCGCTGCCCCGGCGTTCGCGCGATGGCGAACGCCGGGGCAACCGTTCAGCCTGGTGCAATCAGATCAAATCAAATCAGCTCAGGTCAGTAGCCGATCGCCGAACCGGCCGGGCGGCGCGGATCGTTGACGCCGTAGATGTAGCCGACGCGCACGTTGCCCGACACCGACGAATCGTTGCCGGAACTCTGATGGCTCACCGCCTCGGTGCCGGGCAGGCCGACCATGATCAGCTCGGCGGCGCCCCACGGCGTCTGCTCGACCATCTTGTAGCCCATGTTGCGCAGGATCGCGAGCGTGTCGGGCGACAGGCCGCGGGTCTCGTAATAGACCTGGTCCGGCAGCCATTGATGATGGACGCGCGGCGCACCGACCGCATCCTGCGGCGTCATCCCGTAGTCGATCACGTTCAGCACGGTCTGCAGCGTGATCGTGATGATGCGCGAGCCGCCCGGCGAGCCGACCACCATGAACACCTTGCCGTCCTTCTTCACGATCGTCGGCGCCATCGACGACAGCGGGCGCTTGCCCGGCGCGATCGAGTTGCGCGTGCCCTGCACGAGGCCGAACAGGTTCTGCGCGCCGACCTTGACCGTGAAGTCGTCCATCTCGTCGTTCAGGAAGAAGCCCGTGCCCGGCGCGATCACCACGGCGCCGAAGCGGCCGTTGACGGTGTACGTGGTCGACACCGCATTGCCGTCGCGGTCGATGATCGAGTAGTGGGTCGTCTCCGGCTTCTCGTGCACGCCGACACCCGGCTGCACGTCGACCGATGCCGTCGCCAAGTCGCCGCTGATCTGCTTGCGGATCTCGGCCGCATACTGCTTGCTCGTCAGCTTGGCGACCGGATTGTCGATGAAGTTCGGGTCGCCCAGCAGCGTGTTGCGATCCTCGTACGCGTGGCGCATCGCCTCGGTCATGTAGTGGACCACCGACGCCGACTGGTAGCCGAACTTGCGCAGGTCATACCCTTCGAGCACATTCAGCGTCTCGCACATGGTCACGCCGCCCGAGCTCGGCGGCGGCGCCGACACGAACTCGTAGCCGCGATACGTGCAGGTCAGCGGCGCCATGTCCTGCGCGCGATACGACGCGAAATCGGCCGCCGTGATCACCCCGCCGCCGCGCTTCGCCGCGGCTTCGACGACCTTCGGAATCTCGCCGTGATAGAACGCGTCGGGGCCCTGCTCCGCGATGCGCTCGAGCGTGCGTGCCAGGTCCTTCTGCACCAGGCGGTCGCCCGGCTGCAGCGGCGTGCCGTCCGGGCGCAGGAAGATGCGCGCGGCTTCCGGGTCCTTCCTGAAGCGCTCGATCGTCGTGTCGAGAATGTCCGTATCGCCGCGCGTCAGCACGAAGCCGTCGCGCGCGAGCCGGATCGCCGGCGCCATCACCTGCCTGCGCGTCAGCTTGCCGTACTTGCGCTGCGCGAGGTCGAGACCCGCGACCGTGCCCGGCACGCCGACCGCGCGATAGCCGTATAGGCTGTCGTCCGGAATGACGTTGCCGTTCGCATCGAGATACATGTTCGCCGACGCCGCGGCCGGCGCGGTCTCGCGGAAGTTGATGAAGCGGTCGCGGCCGTCGGCCAGGTGCAGGGTCATGAAGCCGCCGCCGCCGATGTTGCCGCAGCACGGATTGGTCACCGCTTGCGCGTAGCCGACCGCCACGGCGGCGTCCACCGCGTTGCCGCCTTCCTTGAGGATGTCGACGCCGATCTGCGACGCGAAGTGCTGCGACGACACGACCATGCCGTTCTTCGCTTCCACCGCGGGTTCCGAAGCGGCGAGCGCGCCTGCGCTGATGGCCGACAACAGGGTGAGTACGACGAGCCGCCTCATGACGGAATCCTCCAGACGAATGACCGGGCCATGCCGGGATGCGCAACCGACTCGGAAGGCCGGACGACGCTGCTGATCCGGCATGTAATAAACCATACATCCCGGCGAGGCCGCGATCATAGCATCGGCATTTTCATGTCAAAACCTAGGGTAATTACTGAATTCCCGATGAATTTATGGAAAGGTTCCGATCGATAATGTTTAATACATTACATAATCAGCCGATTGACGACCCGAATGATGCGCCCCTCTAATCTGTGGCCTCACACGGTCCGCGGCGCGGCGATCGGCTAACATGCACGGCGTCGCCGGCAGACGCATGCCTGCCATTTGTCATT
The DNA here is from genome assembly GCF_905339915.1 of Burkholderia sp. BCC1985. NCBI lineage: Bacteria > Pseudomonadati > Pseudomonadota > Betaproteobacteria > Burkholderiales > Burkholderiaceae > Burkholderia > Burkholderia sp. BCC1985. The sequence goes on along the minus strand of NZ_CAJPGY010000026.1, from coordinate 1,705 downwards.
CATTCAGATAAAAACAAGCCGGAGTGCCCGATGGGGACAAGCATCAGGGCGTTGCTGCTATCCCAGATGGATAGCTTCACGCCGTCGGAACAGAAGGTCGCGCACGCGCTGCTGGAGCGCTATCCGAGCCTCGGGCTCGGGCCGATCGCGAGCTTCGCGAAGCAAGCCGAAGTCAGCGACCCGACCGTGTTCCGCTTCGTCGTGCGCATCGGCTTCCCGAACTACTCGTCGTTCCAGCAGGCGCTGCACGACGAGATCGATACCGCGATGAATTCGCCGCTCGCGCGGATGGATGCGTTCCACTCGGAATCGGGGATGCGCGACAGCCATGCGGCGATCTTCCAGCGGCTCTCGCAATCGCTTGCCACCACGATCGAGGGACTCGACGCGGCGGCGCTCGACGAAGCGGTGACGCTGCTGGCCGATCCGGAAATCCGCGTGTTCTGCGGCGGCGGGCGTTATACCGCGCCGCTCGCGTCGCTGTTTTCGTTCACGCTCGCGTATGCGCGCCCGCATGTGCAGTACGTCGAGCCGAACCTGAATCTCTCGTCGGTGTCGCTGACCGACATGGGGCCCGGCGACGTGCTGGTCATTTTCGATTTTCGCCGCTATCAGAAAGACAGCATCCGGTTCGCGCAGGCCGCGCACCAGCTCGGCGCGCGGGTGCTGCTGATCACCGACGAATGGCGCTCGCCGATCAGCGCGTTCGCCGAGATCGTGCTGCGGATCCAGGGGCGCCCGTTCGCGATGCTGCAGACCAACGTGCCGGCGCTGGCGCTCGCCGAAGCGCTGGTGATCGGCGTGACGAACCGGCTTCCTGAGTTGGCGCGGCAGCGGATGGAAAAGATCGAGCGGCTCAGTACGGGCGGCAGCGAGCAGGACGCGAATCAGCGGGATTTGCCCGAATGACGGTCGCGCGTCATTCGGGCGCGGACGTCAGCTCTCCACGTCCTCGAGACTGAACACTTCCGTCTTGTCGTTGTACGAAAAGACTTCGCCGTAACGCCCCCAGTCGATCACCGCATCGAGCGTTTCCTCGGCCGCCTCGTCCGACAGGAAATCCTCCAGCTCCTGCTCGAAACGCACACGCGGCGCACGATGGCCCGGGCGCTCGTTCAGCACCTTCTTGATCCGCGCGGCGAGCGGCACGTGCTTCAACAGATGATCCGCGAACATCAGCTTGCGCTCCTGCGTGCCGAACTCCGCGAACACGCGCGCGGGCGGCGTCAGGAACACGTCGCCTTCGCGCACGTCGGCGAAGCCGAGGTACTGCAGCACTTCGGCGATCGGAAACAGTTCGTCCACTTCCAGATGCAGCGTGCGCGCGATTTCCGGCATGTCCGCGCGGCCGTGGTACGGCGCCATCGCGAGCGTCTCGATCAGGCCGGCCATCAGGTTGGTCGACACGCGCGGCATCCAGCTGCCGAGCTCGAGCCCCTTCTTCGTCGCCTCGTTGGTCTGGCGCGCGGTCATCTTCGCGTAGATGTCGTCGACCAGCTTGCGGAAATCCGGATCCAGCCGGTTGCGCGGATGCTTGAACGGCACCTTGATCTCGGCGATCACGCGGCCCGGGTTCGACGACAGCACGAGAATCCGGTCGCACATGAACACCGCTTCCTCGATGTTGTGCGTGACGATCAGCACCGACTTGATCGGCATGCGGCCTTGCGTCCACAGGTCGAGCAGGTCGGTACGCAGCGTTTCG
>NZ_CAJPGY010000025.1:0-102058 GCF_905339915.1 Burkholderia sp. BCC1985 | reverse complement strand
GCTGAACGAGCAGGAAGACATCGACTACGACGCGGCCGAGAAGCTGGCAAACGAGCACAAGCCGAAGCTGATCGTCGCGGGCGCATCGGCGTTCGCGCTGAAGATCGACTTCGAGCGTCTGGCGAAGATCGCGAAGTCGGTCGGCGCGTACCTGATGGTCGACATGGCGCACTACGCCGGCCTGATCGCAGCGGGCGTGTACCCGAACCCGGTGCCGCACGCGGACTTCGTCACGACGACGACGCACAAGAGCCTGCGCGGCCCGCGCGGCGGCGTGATCCTGATGAAGGCCGAGTACGAGAAGCAGATCAACTCGGCAATCTTCCCGGGTATCCAGGGCGGCCCGCTGATGCACGTGATCGCCGGCAAGGCGGTGGCGTTCAAGGAAGCACTGTCGCCGGAGTTCAAGGAATATCAGCAGAAGGTGGTCGAGAACGCACGCGTGCTGGCTGAAACGCTGGTCAAGCGTGGCCTGCGGATCGTGTCGGGGCGCACCGAAAGCCACGTGATGCTGGTGGACCTGCGCGCGAAGAACATCACGGGCAAGGCAGCGGAAGCGGCACTCGGTGCGGCGCACATCACGGTGAACAAGAACGCGATCCCGAACGATCCGGAAAAGCCGTTCGTGACGAGCGGCATCCGCCTCGGTTCGCCGGCGATGACGACGCGCGGCTTCGGCACGGCGGAAGCCGAGCAGGTCGGCAACCTGATCGCCGACGTGCTCGAGAACCCGGAAGATGCAGCGACGATCGAGCGCGTGCGCGCGCAAGTGGCCGAGCTGACCAAGCGTTTCCCGGTCTATCGCTGATCCGGCATGCGCTGCCCGTTCTGCCGGCATGAGGACACGCAGGTCGTCGACTCGCGCGTGTCCGAAGATGGCGCCGCGATTCGTCGGCGCCGTCGTTGCTCGGCTTGCGACAAGCGCTTCACGACGTACGAACGGGTCGAGCTGAACCTGCCGGCCGTCGTGAAGAAGGACGGCAGCCGCACGGAATTCGACCGTCGCAAGATCGTCGCCAGCATGCAACTCGCGCTGCGCAAGCGGCCGGTTGCGGCTGACGCGATCGACGCGGCGGTCGCCCGCATCGAATATCAGCTGCTCGCAACCGGCGAGCGTGAAGTGCGTAGCGAGAAGCTCGGCGAACTCGTGATGAACGAGCTGCGCGGCCTCGATACGATCGCCTATGTCCGTTTCGCGTCGGTTTACCGCCGGTTCGAGGACGTTTCCGAATTTGCCGACGTGATCGAAGAGTTCCGTCGCGCGTCCCCCTCCAAGCCTCCGCGTAAGCGCTGACGCGCTGCGTCCGTTCATCGTCTTCTCCGTGGGTTCAGTTCGCGCCGATTGTGTCGGCTGCGATCGCATGTCGCCAGTCGGCCGTTCGGCTAATGGCGCGCGTTCGCTCGCGTCGCTACAGTCGACGCATCACGTTGACGGAGGGCGAGCGCGATGGGACTGCACCGGCAGGGTGTTGAAAAACGCATGCGATGCGGCGGCTTCACGCTCGTCGAGTTGATGGTCGCGATCGCGCTGGCAGCCGCGATCGGACTTTACGCCGCACCCGCATTCGATCAGTGGCGCATGCGCGAACGCGTGGAGGCCCGCTCGCTCGCGTTGCTCGGTGCGCTGTCGTTCGCGCGCACCGAGGCGACGCGTCTCGGCGTGCGTGTCACGCTGTGCAGGGCCGGGCGCGATGGCGACTGCGTGCGTTCGGGCGAGCGGTGCGAACCGGCCGAATGGTCGTGCGGCTGGATCGTCAGCGGGCAGTTCGACGGGCGGTCGCGCGTGCTGCGGCGCTATCCGCGCGATGCCGACGTCGCTATCGCGGGCGCGGCGCACGATCTGGCATTTGCGCCGTCGGCAGGCCAGGTGATCGGCGGGATCCGGCGTTTCGAATTGCGTCCGCAGCGTGCGCTGCCCGGCGACGACGCACGCGTGTCGCGCTGCATCCGGATCGCGGCGGGCGGTCGGGCACGCGTCGTCGCCGGTCGTTGCGACGCGGCATGAAGTGCGCGCGCAAGTCGATGCGCGGCACGTCGCTGCTCGAAGCGGTGCTGGCCATCGCGTTGCTCGCAACCGTGATGCTGGCCGTGGCCGGCAGTCAGCTCGCGATGACGCGCGCGCAGCGGGCGACGATCTGGCGTGAACGCGCGCTGTGGCTGGCCGACGCTCGCATCGAGCGCCGGCGTGCGGCGACGGGCGCCGACGACGGCATCGCGGCGCTCGCGGCTGCATCGCTGCCCGGCGGCACGATGACGCTCGACGATGGGCCGGTCGGTGTCCGCTACGTGGTGGTCGGCTGGCGCGACACCAACGCCTACGCGGCGACTTCCACGCGATGTGAAGGTGCGGGGGCGACGGTCAAGCCGGCGTCGTGCGTGCGAATACCGTTTCGGGAGGCCCATGCCGATGCGGACGAACGCTGATCGCCGCAGCCGCGCGCATACGCTGCTCGAAGTGCTGATCGCGATGACCGTCGGCCTGCTCGTGCTTGCCGCGGCCGGTGCGCTGTACCACGCCCAGCGCATCGCGCAGCGGCGCGCGGAAGACGGGTTTCGGATGCGCGATGCGGCCGCGACCGCGCTGATGCTGATCGGCCAGCAGATCCAGATGGCCGGGTTTCGTCCGCTCGATGTCGAAGGGGCGTCATCGCTGCCGCCGGTGTTCGGTTGTTCCGCGGGGCGCGTGCGAGGCGATGGCGCGCAGGTGCGCTGCGAAGCCGTGCGCGCAGCGTCGGATGCGGTGCTGGTTCGGTATGTCGGCGATGCCGTGTCGACGTGGCCGACGGTCGGTGCACAGGTGTCGGATTGTCTCGGGCAGGGTGTCGGCGCTCCCGGTGAGCGGACGCTCGTGGAAAACCGTTTCGACGCGCGTGTCAGCCCGTCGACGGGCGAGCCCGAGTTGTACTGCGAGGGAAGCGGGCGCCCGGGTACGCCGCAACCCGTCATGTCCGGCATCGATCAACTGCGGGTCCGTTACCTGCGTCGCGCAGGCGCGCGGTTCGTCGACGCGGACGCGATGGGCGCCGGCGACTGGCGCGATGTCGTCGCCGTGCACGTATGCGTGCGGGCGCGTGGCGAACCGATGTACGGGCCCGCGCGTCATGTCGATTGCGACGGCCGCACGGCCGTTTCGCGGGACGATCGCGCGCATCTGGTGCTGCATCGAATCGTCGCGTTGCGCAATGCCGCGGTCGCATTCGCGGATCCCGTCCGCGACGCGGCGCAGGACCACGAGGTAGCGCGATGATCCATGCAACCGGATTCGTCGGCGAGCTTGCGATGCGAATCGCGGCCGTCCGCGCAAGGGGGCGCATCGTTGCTTTCTTCGACTCGCAACATGCGGTGAGGGCCTCATGCTGAGCGGAAGAACGACGCGCGCACGCTTTCCATCCGCCAGCCGCGGCTGGCGTCGCGACGCGGGCCTTGCATTGCCTGCCGTGATCGCTGTCGGCGCGGCGGTCGCCGCGCTGACCGGTACATGGTTCGAATCCGCGCTGACGGAATCGCGCCGCACGCGTGCATTGTCGGACCGGTTGATTGCATTTCACGCGGCCGACGCAGCGCTGGCCGCCTGTACCGCGCGATTGCTCCGCGGCGGGGCGCCGTACATGGACGAACCCCTGTCACCCGGCGAGCCGGATGCATGGCGGCGTACGCCCGCGCTGGGCTTCGCCTCCTGGCCGATGGCGGCCCAGCCGCCGCGTTGCCTGATCGAAGCCTGGCGAGGCGTCGGTCCGCAAGGGAGTCGCGCTTACCTCGTCACCGCGCGTGGTGTCGGCGGCCATGCGTCGAGCGTGGTCTGGCTGCAGAGCCAGGTCGCGCTGCGCGACGGACGCATCGTGGCGCAGCGCTGGCGTCGCGTCGCGGCGGTGCATCGATGAAAGCGCCTGGATTGCTGCGCCGGTTGGCGGCGTTCACGTTGCTCGAACTGATGATCGTGCTTGCGATCGTCGCCGTGCTGGCCGCGTGGGGCGTCTCGTCATATCGCGAACATGTCGCGCGCATGCATCGCGCGTCCGCGGTTGCCGCGCTGTATCGCGCCGCTCAATATCTCGAAACGCTCGACGGCCCGGCGCCGCAGACGTTGCCGGATGCATACGCACAGGCACCGCCGGACGGGCAGGCGATTTACCGCGTGGGGCTGAAACGATCGGTCGGCGACGATGCGCAGGTCGTCTACGAACTCGTTGCGAACCCGCTCGAGGCAGGCCCGATGCGTGCCGATGCATGCGGCGCATTCACGCTGCGTTCGGACGGCACGAAAGGCAATACGGGATCGAGCGACGCAGCGTCCGAGACACTGGAGCGGACATGCTGGGGCGTGCGCTGATCGCCCGATTACCCGATCGTCCGATCACGCACGGAAAACGCGCACCGCCGGATGGCCGTGCACGCCCGTCGTTGCGCATCAGTCGTCGTTCGCGGCCATTGCGCGTTCATCGCGCGACTGTTTCCAGATCCGGTAGAACTCCCACGCGGCGAAGCCGACGGTGCCCCACTTCAGCGCGGGGCCCGCGCTCGCGCGCAGCAGCGATCGAATGGGTTTCGCCAGCACGAGCGACGCGAGCGAACTCAGCATCGGATACTGATTGACGAGCTGGCCGAGGTTCGCGTTCAGGTTCTTGGCGGACTGGCTCAACTTGCCGCTCGACAGGCCGGGGATGAACACCTTGAGCCAACTGAAGCGCGTGACGGCGTGGCGCATTTCGGCGGCGGCTTCGGCAAGCTCGAGCCGCTCGACCTCGGATCGCAGGATCAGCAATTCCTTGCGGAGCGCGCGATGCTGCGACGCGCTCCACTTCGATCGCGACGAATGGGGGCGGGGCGAGTGGCCCGTGACGTTCTGGCTCATGGCGCGTCGGCGAAGTAGGTGAGAGGGGTGAACGCGACTGCGTTCACGGCTTGCCGCGGAAAGCCTCGCGGTCTTTCTCGAGCTCGGCGAGCGTTGCTTCGAACACGGTCGGCGCCTCGCGCAGGCCCGTGCGCGCCTTCAGCGCACATGCGATACCGGCGATCGCGTACAGCGCGGTGATGACCGCGAGCGATTGCCACCGGTAGGTGTCCCAGAACGCGATCGTGACGAGCACGGTCAGGCTGATGAGCGCCATCGTCGCGAGCATCATCGCCGCGAGCCCGAGGAACAGCACGCCCATCAGGCGTTCCTTCTCCTCGGCGAGTTCGATGCCGACCAGTTCGAGGCGCGTCTGCAGCAGGCCGATCGCGGAGCCGACGAAGCGGCGCAACGGTCCCTGGCCGGACGGCTGCGAGTGGGTGTCTGTCGTCATGAATAAGGCGCTTGCGCGCGCAGTGAGCGTCTAGGTCAAAGCTGGCCGGCGGCGAACCGCCGGCCGGCTTCGGCGCCCATGTGCCGCACCGGGCGGCGCATGGGGCGGAACGGCGCCGAGCGCGTTACTTGCGGTTGATCAGCAGGCCGATCAACACGCCGACGCCGGCGGCGACGCCGATCGACGTCCACGGATGCTCGTGCACGTAGTCGTCGGTCGCGCGCGCGGCCTTCTTGCCTTTTTCGACCACCACGACCTGGACGTCGGTTGCCTTTTCCTTGGCCTGCTTCAGGCGCGACAGGGCTTTTTCGCGCAGTTCGGCCGCACGGTCGCCCGTGCTGCTCGCCGCTTGCTTGAGCAGATCCTCGGCGTCCGCGAGAACGGTTTTGATATCCGACATCAGTTTCTCCTTGTTGATTTCCGACATTGCAACTCCCTTCATGCTGTCATGCTGCAGGTTCACATCCTAGCGAAACGCCTGCCCGCTGGCGAGCCGGGACAAATAAACGGCGGCAGTGCAAGACTGCATGGTAAACGACTCGTAATCGTCAACAGAGCTTCAGACGATACGAAAAGTTTCCCTGGGCGCCATTCGTGCCGCGCCGCCACCCGGCAAAAATGACAAAAAAGTATGAATATCAAACGTAATAATCGTTCGCATGTCTCATTGCTTCCCGTAAGCTGATGGACTGTCCCGCGCCATCCAGCGCGCGGTTTCAACCAGCATCGTTCGAGGAGGGAACATCATGAGTCTGCGTCTTGGCGACATCGCACCGGATTTCGAGCAGGAATCGAGCCTGGGCCCCATCAAGTTTCACGAGTGGCTGGGCGACAGCTGGGGTGTCCTGTTCTCGCACCCGGCCGATTACACGCCGGTGTGCACGACTGAACTCGGGCTGACCTCGAAGCTGAAGGGCGAATTCGAGAAACGCAACGTGAAGGTGATCGCGCTGTCGGTCGACGGCGTCGAATCGCACAAGGGCTGGATCAACGACATCAACGAAACGCAGTCGACCGTGGTCGGTTTCCCGATCATCGCCGACGCGGACCGCAAGGTTTCGCAGCTGTACGACATGATCCACCCGAACGCGAACGAAACGCTGACGGTGCGCTCGCTGTTCGTGATCGACCCGAACAAGAAGGTGCGGCTCACTATCACCTATCCGGCCAGCACCGGCCGTAACTTCGACGAAGTGTTGCGCGTGATCGACTCGCTGCAGCTGACCGACAATTACAAGGTCGCGACGCCCGGCAACTGGAAGGACGGCGACGACGTCGTGATCGTGCCGTCGCTGCAGGATCCGGAAGAGCTGAAGAAACGCTTCCCGAAGGGTTTCAACGCCGTGCGGCCGTACCTGCGCCTCACGCCGCAGCCGAACAAGTAAGGAGCGGCTGCCGCCTCGGCGGCGCGTGACGAACGCGCGTCGATGAAAACGGCCTGCCCGGCAGCGATGCCGGGCGGGCCGTGTCGTTTCAGCGGCGACGATGCGGCGCGAAGGGCGCCGCGCCGCGCATCAGAATGATCAGAAGAATGCCTGGATGCCCGTCTGGGCGCGGCCGAGGATCAGCGCATGGATGTCGTGCGTGCCTTCGTACGTATTCACCACTTCGAGGTTCACGAGGTGGCGCGCGACGCCGAATTCGTCCGAGATGCCGTTGCCGCCGAGCATGTCGCGCGCGAGCCGCGCGATGTCGAGTGCCTTGCCACACGAGTTGCGCTTCATGATCGACGTGATCTCGACGGCCGCCGTGCCTTCGTCCTTCATCCGGCCGAGACGCAGCACGCCTTGCAGGCCGAGCGTGATTTCGGTCTGCATGTCGGCGAGCTTCTTCTGGATCAGCTGGTTCGCGGCGAGCGGGCGGCCGAACTGCTTGCGGTCGAGCACGTACTGGCGCGCGGTATGCCAGCAGGACTCGGCTGCGCCGAGCGCGCCCCAGGCGATCCCGTAGCGCGCCGAGTTCAGGCACGTGAACGGGCCGCGCAGGCCGCTCACGTCCGGCATCAGGTTCTCTTCGGGCACCAACACCTCGTCGAGGACGATCTCGCCGGTGATCGACGCACGCAGCCCGACCTTGCCGTGGATCGCCGGCGCCGACAGGCCCTTCCAGCCCTTCTCGAGAATGAAGCCGCGGATCGCGTCCTTGCCGTTTTCTTCCAGTTTCGCCCACACGACGAACACGTCGGCGATCGGCGAGTTGGTGATCCACATCTTCGCGCCGGACAGCGAGTAGCCGCCGGGCACCTTCTTCGCGCGCGTGACCATGCTGCCCGGGTCGGAGCCGTGGTTCGGCTCGGTCAGCCCGAAGCAGCCGATCCATTCGCCGCTCGCGAGCTTCGGCAGGTATTTCTGCTTCTGCGCGTCCGAGCCGAATTCGTGGATCGGCACCATCACGAGCGACGACTGCACGGACATCATCGAGCGGTAGCCGGAGTCGACGCGCTCGACTTCGCGCGCGATCAGCCCGTAGCTCACGTAATTGAGGCCGGGGCCGCCGTATTCTTCAGGAATCGTCGGGCCGAGCAGGCCGATCTCGCCCATCTCGCGGAAGATCTCGGCATCGGTGCGCTCGTGGCGGAACGCTTCGGTCACGCGCGGCGCGAGCTTGTCCCGCGCGTACGCGTGCGCGGCATCGCGCACCATCCGCTCTTCTTCGGTCAGTTGCTGGTCGAGCAGCAGCGGATCGTCCCAATGAAAAGTTGCAGCAGCCATCGTTTCATCTCCTGTCGGCTTCGCGGTCGGCCCGAGTCGGTGCTTCAGCGCTGCCTCGGGCCCCATGCTTTGCGGTCGTCCCGGGTTGGCGCTTCGCTGCCTGGCCCGATGTCTAAAGGTCGCTTGACTCAAGTTCCGCTATGCGGAACAATGTTTTGCAAAACGAACCAAGTGTAGCATCAGATGACGCTTTCAACCATCGACGAAACCACGATCGACGAACGCAAGTTCGTCGTTGCGCTCGCGCGCGGGCTCGACCTGCTGCGCGCATTCCGGCCCGGCGAGACGATGCTCGGCAATCGCGACTTCGCGGAGCGCACCGGGCTGCCGAAGGCGACGGTGAACCGGCTCGCCTACACGCTGACCGTGCTCGGCTACCTGCGCTACGACGAGACGCTCGGAAAGTATGCGCTCGACGCCGGCGTGCTGTCGCTCGGCTACGCGTTGCTGTCCGGCTCGGGGACGCTCGATCTCGCGCGGCCGCACATGCAGGCGCTCGCGCGCGAGATCGGCGCGGCCGTGTCGCTCGGCTGCCGGGACGGGCTCGACATGATCTATCTGGAGACGATCCGCAGCGAAACGGCGCTGACGCTCGGGCTGGCGCCCGGCTCGCGGCTGTCGATGCTGACGAGCTCGATGGGGCGCGCGTACCTGGCCGTGCAGCCGGAGGACGTGCGCCGCGCGCTCTACGCGGATCTGCACCGGGCGGCGGGCGGCGCGGCCGACGCGGATGCACTCGTCGCGGCCGCACAGGACGCGGTGGCCGAATTCTCCGCGGGCGGATGCTGTTATTCGTTCCGCGCGTGGCACATGGACGTGAACGCGGCGGCCGTGCCGTTTCGCGAGCCGCGCGAGGGGCGCTGGCTGATCCTGAGCTGCAGCGGGCCTGCGTCGTCGATGGACGAGGACGTGTTCCGCACGCAGGTCGGGCCGAAGCTGAAGGCGCTCGCGCAGCGGCTCGGGCAGACGGTCTGAAACGGGCCCTGCGCGCGGCGCGTCGCCGGGGTGTCCGGGCACGCGAATAGGCGCGCCGACATCCCGATCCCCACCGCAACCCGCTCGCTGAATCGAATCCACGATCCTGCGCGGCGCTCCCCGCGCGCCGGCAGCCACACCACCAATCAGGCCGTGACGACCTTCGCGAACACCGGCCCCTGCATGAACCGCACGTCGTGCTGGCGCAGCAGCTCGCACTGCGTCTCGTCGACGACGCCGTCGAAAATCAGCGGAATCCGCACGCGCTGCGCATACGCGACCAGCGCCTTCACCATCCCGTCGCGCAGAGCGATGCCCGCATCCATCTTGATGTAGTCGGGCCGCGCCATCTCCGATTCGACCGCGAGGATCCGGCCCGGGTCGGGCAGCTTGTCGGCGACCTTGAAGCCGTGATGCTGGTAGCTGCGCGTCAGGTAGCCGAGGAAGGTCTTGTGCGCGACCGCGACGGCCGGCAGCTCGATCACGACCCGTTCGGTCGGCAGCCCGAAGCGCTGCAGCACCGACGAGAAATGCTTGCCGTGGTCGTACTTCACGCTCTTGAGCAGCCGTTCGTGCACACGCAGGAACAGCAGCCCGTGACGTTGCGCGCCGAAGAAGTTGATCGCGTGCAGCGCGCGCGACAGCCGGTCGATCGCGACGAGCGTCTGGTCGTCGACGGCCGAATCGACCGGGTCGTGCGGCGTGCCCGTGACCAGCGTGACGGCCTGGAAGCCGAGTTCGTCGCCGTAGCGCTCGATCGCGTCCGCGAACGACGTCGACTGCGGCGCGCCGGGCATCGTCACGTCGTAGATCGGTTCATAGGCGCTCGCAAGCGTGCGCTCCGGCAGATTGGCGCACGCGGTGCCGCCCTCGGCGAGCGCAAGGTGTTCCCGCAGATACGGCAGTTGCCCGGCACGGACGACCAGCTCGGGAATGTTGGGCGGAATCATCGGCGTGGGAAGGAAAAAATGGCGGCCGAAAGGGCCGCCTCATTTCTCGATATTAGCAGCGCGAGCCCGGCTCGGCTTGGCGTTTCGCTCATATGGTTATCCCGTTCCGGAACCGGCGGCTAGGGTTTACGTTGATTTCACTATTCGTAATTGGTTTTACTATTCGTAAATCCAAGAATATGTCGCCGATCAAGAAAAGCGGCGTTCGGGCGCCCGCAGCGGTGCCGTTTCCCGAATCGGATCAACAGGAAGCAAGGAGCGAGACGTGGCGGTTGACAGGAAGTGGACGGAACAGGGCGGGCCGCGGCGGCGGCGGGCAACGGGCATGAGCGGAACGACGCTGCGCGCGCCGGCATGCGCACGGCAGGGTTGAGGAGCGGATGGCGACCATGAGCATCGATTACCAGACGCTGAAGTTCGACTACCGGCCGCGCGCGACGCGCGCCGCCGGGGATGACGCGGCCCTCCACCCGGTGATCGTCGTCGGCGCGGGCCCGGTGGGCCTGTCGGCCGCGATCGACCTGGCGCAGCAGGGCGTGCCGGTCGTGCTGCTCGACGACGACGACACGCTGTCGACGGGCTCGCGCGCGATCTGCTTCGCGAAGCGCACGCTCGAGATCTTCGACCGGCTCGGCTGCGGCGAGCGCTTCGTCGACAAGGGCGTGAGCTGGCATGTCGGCAAGGTGTTCCTGCAGGACGAACAGCTGTATGCGTTCGACCTGCTGCCGGAGGAAGGCCACGCGCGTCCCGCGTTCATCAACCTGCAGCAGTACTACGTCGAAGGCTATCTGGCCGAGCGCGCGTTCGCGCTGCCCAACCTCGAGATTCGCTGGAAGCACAGGGTGACGGGTGTCGCGCAATCGGCGGAACACGCCACGCTCACCGTCGAGACGCCGGAAGGGATCGAGACGCTGCGCGCGCAATACGTGATCGCGGCCGACGGCTCGCGCAGCCCGATGCGCGCGGCGATGGGCCTCGAGAGCCGCGGCCGCACGTTCAAGGACCGCTTCCTGATCGCCGACGTGAAGATGAAGGCGGAATTCCCGACCGAACGCTGGTTCTGGTTCGATCCGCCGTTCCACCGCAACCAGTCGGTGCTGCTGCACCGCCAGCCCGACAACGTGTGGCGCATCGACTTCCAGCTCGGCTGGGACGCCGATCCGGTCGCCGAGAAGCAGCCGGAACGCGTGATCCCGCGCGTGCGCGCGCTGCTCGGGCCGGACGTCGAGTTCGAGCTCGAATGGGTGAGCGTCTATACGTTCCGCTGCCAGCGGATGGACACGTTCCGTCATGGCCGCGTGCTGTTCGCGGGCGATTCCGCGCACGGCGTGTCGCCGTTCGGTGCGCGCGGCGCGAACAGCGGCGTGCAGGACGCGGACAACCTCGCGTGGAAGCTGAAGCTCGTGCTCGACGGCCGCGCTGACGACCGCCTGCTCGACACCTACGCGAGCGAGCGCGAGTTCGCGGCCGACGAGAACATCCGCAATTCGACGCGCTCGACCGACTTCATCACGCCGAAGAGCGCGGTGTCGCGCGTGTTCCGCGACGCGACGCTGAAGCTTGCACGCGACTGCGAATTCGCGCGCAAGCTCGTGAACAGCGGCCGCCTGTCGGTGCCTGCCGTGCTGACCGATTCGCCGCTGAACACGCCGGACCGCAACGGCGACGCGTTCGCGTGCGCGATGCGGCCGGGCGCGGCGGCGGCCGATGCGCCGGTGCGCGCGCAGGGTGCGTCCGGCTGGCTGTTGCGGCATCTGGGCGACGGCTTCGCGGGCATGCTGTTCGGGCTGCCCGGCGACGCCGCCGCGCTCGCGCAGGCGCTCGACGGCCTCGCGCTGCCGGTGCGGCCGGTGCTGGTCGTGCCGGCCGGGCATGCGCAACCGGTGGCCGGCGTCGACGTCGTGGAGGACGTCGACGGTTTCGTCGCGCAACGCTACGACGCGAAGCCCGGCACGTTCTACCTGCTGCGTCCCGACCAGCACGTCTGCGCACGGATGCGCACGCTCGAGCGCCAGGCGATCGCCGACGCACTGGCGCGTGCGACCTGCGCACGCGCAACCGCGCATTGACTACGACAACGATACCGGAGACACCCGTCATGCCCCGACTCGACACCCGCCCGCGCCTGGCCGATCCGGACGCGTTCTACGAAGCGCTGATCGACATGCATCGCGACCTGTCGGACGCCGACAGCCAGCTCGTCAACGCGAAGCTGATCCTGCTGCTCGCGAACCAGATCGGCGACGCCGACGTGCTGCGCGAAGCGATGGCGCTCGCGCGCCAGGGCGTGACGCCGCCCGTGCATCCGGCCGCCGAGGCGGCGCAATGAGCGCGGCGCCGGCCGACGCGCGCGTGCTCGAAGTCGAGCGCGTGATCGACGACACGCATCGCCCGGGCTTTCACTGGATGCTGCTCGTGTTGTGCGGGCTGTGTCTCGTGATCGACGGCTTCGATGCGCAGGCGATGGGGTATGTCGCGCCGAGCGTGATCGCCGAATGGGGCGTGCCGAAGCAGGCGCTCGGGCCCGTGTTCAGCGCGAGCCTGTTCGGGATGCTGCTCGGCGCGCTCGGGTTGTCGGTGCTGGCCGACCGGATCGGGCGGCGCCCGGTGCTGATCGGCTCGACGCTGTTCTTCGCGGTGACGATGCTCGCGACGCCGTTCGCGGGTTCGATCCCGGTGCTGATGGCGCTGCGCTTCGTCACGGGCCTCGGCCTCGGCTGCATCATGCCGAACGCGATGGCGCTGGTCGGCGAGTTCAGCCCGGCCGCCCATCGCGTGAAGCGGATGATGATCGTGTCGTGCGGCTTCACGCTCGGCGCCGCGATCGGCGGCTTCATCAGCGCCGCGCTGATTCCGGCGCTCGGCTGGCGCTCGGTGTTCTTCGTCGGCGGCGCGGTGCCGCTGGTGCTGACGCTCGCGATGTTCGCGCGGCTGCCCGAGTCGCTGCAGTTCCTCGTGCTGAAAGGGCGCGACGTGCAGGCACGCGCCTGGCTCGCGCGCTTCGCGCCGCAGGCCGGCATCGACGCGACCACGCGCCTCGTCGTGCGCGAGCGCGCGGCGAGCGGCGCGCCGGTCGCCGAGCTGTTCCGTCATGGCCGCCTGCCGGTCACGCTGCTGCTGTGGGCAATCAGCTTCATGAACCTGATCGACCTGTACTTCCTGTCGAACTGGCTACCGACGGTGATGCGCGACGCGGGCTATTCGCCGGGCACGGCGGTGATCGTCGGCACGGTGCTGCAGACGGGCGGCGTGATCGGCACGCTGTCGCTCGGCTGGTTCATCGAACGCTACGGCTTCGTGCGCGTGCTGTTCGCGTGCTTCGCATGCGCGGCCGTGTCGGTGGGGCTGATCGGCTCGGTCGCGCATGCGCTGCCGTGGCTGCTGCTCGTCGTGTTCGCCGGCGGGTTCTGCGTGGTCGGCGGGCAGCCGGCCGTGAACGCGCTCGCGGGCCAGTATTACCCGACGTCGCTGCGCTCGACCGGCATCGGCTGGAGCCTCGGTATCGGCCGGATCGGCTCGGTGCTCGGGCCGCTCGTCGGCGGACAACTGATTGCGCTCAACTGGACCAACGGCGCGCTGTTCCATGCGGCCGCGGTGCCCGTGCTGTGCTCGGCGCTGTTCGTGCTGGGCCTGGCCGGCGTCACGCGGCGCAGCGGGGCGCAGGCGCCGAACGCCGCCTTGAATTGATGGAGAAAGGAAACGATGACGCTTGACCTGTCGAAACCGGCAACCGCCGGCTACCTGAGCGGATTCGCGAACGAATTCGCGACCGAGGCGCTGCCCGGCGCGCTGCCGCACGGCCGCAACTCGCCGCAGCGCGCGCCGTACGGGCTGTATGCGGAGCAGCTATCGGGCACCGCGTTTACCGCACCGCGCAGCCACAACCGCCGCTCGTGGCTGTACCGGATCCGGCCGGCGGCCGTGCACCGGCCGTTCGAGCCGTTCACGGGGCCGCAGCGGCTCGTGTCGGAATTCGGCGATTCGGCCGACGTGCCGCCGACGCCGCCGAACCAGCTGCGCTGGGATCCGCTGCCGATGCCGGTCGAGCCGACCGATTTCGTCGAAGGGCTCGTGACGATGGCCGGCAACGGTTCGGCGGCCGCGATGAACGGCTGTGCGATCCACCTGTACGCGGCGAACCGCTCGATGCAGGACCGCTTTTTCTATAGCGCCGACGGCGAGCTGCTGATCGTGCCGCAGCAGGGGCGGCTCTTCATCGCGACCGAATTCGGCCGGCTCGACGTCGAGCCGTTCGAGATCGCGGTGATTCCGCGCGGCGTGCGTTTTTCCGTCGCGCTGCCGGACGGCGATGCGCGCGGCTACATCTGCGAGAACTTCGGCGCGCTGCTGCGCCTGCCTGACCTCGGCCCCATCGGTTCGAACGGGCTCGCGAACCCGCGCGATTTCCTCACGCCGCAGGCCGCGTACGAGGATCGCGAGGGCGCGTTCGAGCTGGTCGCGAAGCTGAACGGGCGCCTGTGGCGCGCGGACATCGGCCATTCGCCGTTCGACGTCGTCGCGTGGCACGGCAACTACGCGCCGTACAAATACGACCTGCGCCTGTTCAACACGATCGGCTCGATCAGCTTCGACCATCCCGATCCGTCGATCTTCCTCGTGCTGCAGTCGCCGAGCGACACGCCGGGCGTCGACACGATCGACTTCGTGATCTTCCCGCCGCGCTGGCTCGCGGCCGAGGATACGTTCCGCCCGCCCTGGTTCCACCGCAACGTCGCGAGCGAGTTCATGGGGCTCGTGCACGGCGCGTACGACGCGAAGGCCGAAGGCTTCGTGCCGGGCGGCGCGAGCCTGCACAACTGCATGTCGGGCCACGGGCCGGACGCGGACACGTTCGAGAAGGCGTCGGCGAGCGACACGACGAAGCCGCACAAGGTCGACGCGACGATGGCGTTCATGTTCGAAACCCGCACGCTGATCCGGCCGACGCGCTATGCGCTCGACACGGCGCAGCTGCAGGCCGACTACTTCGAATGCTGGCAAGGCATCAGGAAACACTTCAATCCGGAGCAACGATGAGCGATACCCAAGACTGGCGCGCGACGCTCGACCCGGCTCGCAAGAGCTGGGTCGAGACGGCGAACGATCCCGCCTGCGATTTCCCGATCCAGAACCTGCCGTTCGGGATCTTCAGCGATGCGAAGCAACCGGCGCGCCGCGCGGGCGTCGCGCTCGGCGACCAGATCGTCGACCTCGCCGCGCTCGCGCGTGCGGGCCTCGTGACGCTGCCGGCCGGCGCCGACGTGTTCGCCGCGCCGACGCTCAATGCGTTCATCGCGCTCGGCCGCGATGCGTGGCGCGGCGTGCGCGTGCAGCTGTCGACGCTGTTTTCGCGCGACGACGCGCGACTGCGCGATGACGCCGCGTTGCGTGCGCAAGCGCTCGTCGCGCAGCGCGACGCGACGCTGCACCTGCCGGTCGACATTCCCGGCTACACCGATTTCTATTCGTCGAAGGAGCATGCGACCAACGTCGGCTCGATGTTTCGCGATCCGAAGAATGCGCTGCTGCCGAACTGGTCGGAGATGCCGATCGGCTACAACGGCCGTGCGTCGTCGGTGGTCGTGAGCGGCACGCCGGTGCGGCGCCCGAACGGGCAGCTGAAGCTGCCCGACCAGGAGCGTCCGGTGTTCGGCGCGTGCCGCAAGCTCGACATCGAACTGGAGACGGGCTTCATCGTCGGCCGCGGCAATGCGCTCGGCGAGCCGATCGCGTGCGAGGATGCCGAAGCGCACATCTTCGGGATGGTGCTGCTGAACGACTGGAGCGCGCGCGACATCCAGCAGTGGGAATACGTGCCGCTCGGCCCGTTCAACTCGAAGGGCTTCGCGACGACGATCTCGCCCTGGATCGTCACGCTCGACGCGCTCGAACCGTTTCGCGTCGCGCAGCCCGAACAGTCGCCGCAGCCGCTCGCGTATCTGCGGCACGCGGGCAAGCATGCATTCGACATCGCGCTCGAAGTGACGCTGCGCGCCGAAGGTGCGGCCGAAGCGACGTCGATCTGCCGCACCAACTTCAGGCACATGTACTGGACGATGGCGCAGCAGCTCGCGCATCACACGGTCGCGGGCTGCAACACGCGCGTGGGCGACCTGATGGGTTCGGGCACGATCAGCGGGCCGACGAAGGATTCGTTCGGTAGCCTGCTCGAACTGACGTGGAACGGCAAGGAGCCGCTCGCGCTGAACGGCGGCGGCAGCCGCGCGTTCATCGAGGACGGCGACGAGCTCACGCTCGCCGGGTGGTGCCAGGGCGATGGTTATCGCGTCGGCTTCGGCACCTGTGCCGGCAAGATCCTTCCCGCGCGGGGCGCGTGACGGATCGCGGCGCGACATGTAGCGCGTAGTCCGGAAGGACAGGGCGGCCCGCATTAAGTGGGCCGTTTTCGTTTTGTCGGCGAGTGGCGCGCGTGTGCGCCGATGCGTGCGGGTGGGTGATGCTGCGCACGTGTTTCAGCGTCAGGGTGTTTGAGTCTGCGCCAGCGTGCGCGTCGGTGTCGGCATCGGCATCGGCATCGGCATCAGCATCAGCGCCAACGCCAACGCCAACGCCAACGCCAACGCCAACGCCAGCGTCAGCGCCAACGTCACACCGCGCGCTGCAACGCGGCGCGTCGTTCCCACAGCGCTGCCGCGACGAATGCGGCGACGCACACGACCAGCACGCCGATCAGTGCATTGCTGCCGAGTTGCTCCATCAACGCGCCGGCGACCAGCGGACCGCCGAAGCTCGCGGCGCTCCACGACGCCGACACGAGCGAGCTCGCGGTGACGAGCGCCGCGCCGCGAAAGCGTTCGCCGCACGCGACGAGCGACAGCGTGTAGATGCTGCCGGCCGCCGCGCCCAGCACGAACAGCAGCGGCCAGCATAGCCACGGGTTCGCGATCACGAACGGCAGCAGCGGCAGGCCTGCGAGCACGATCCAGCCGGCGCCGAGGTGCACGCGTTCGCGGCCGAGCTTGTCCGCGAGCCAGCCGATCGGGAACTGCATCGCGGTGTCGCCGAACAGCATGATCGACGCGAGCAGCACGGCGGTCGCGCTCGCGACGCCGTGATCCATCGCATAGAGCGGCAGCAGCGACAGCGCGAGCGTATCGAACAGCGCGAAGAAGCCCGTGCCGATGATCAGCGCGGGCATGCGCGGCAGTACGGCGAACCAGCTGTCGTGCGCTGCGTGATGTGCGTCGTCGCCGGCGAGCGGCGCGCGCCGGATCGTCGCGAGCGCCGGCAGCGCGAGCAGGAACAGCGCGCCGCACAGCGCGAAGCGGATGCGCGTCGCGCCGGCGATCTGGCTGACGAGCACCGGGCCCGCCATCTGGAACAGCGTGAAATTGGTCGCGTAGATCGCGACCACGCGGCCGCGTGTCGAGTCGTCGGCGAGCTGGTTGACCCATGCCTCGCCGATCGTGAACAGCAGCATCAGCGCCGCGCCGCACAGCACGCGCAGCGCGCCCCATACGATCAGGTTCGACGTGAACTGCATCAGCGCGGTGGCCGCGGCGAGCAGCACGACCGACACGACGATCGCGCGGCGAGCGCCGATGCGCCGTGCGAGCGCGGTGACGAACGGGACGATCGCGAGGCCGCCCAGGGCCTGCGCGGCCGTCAGCATGCCGACGACGTTGGTGCCGTGTCCGGCTTCGGTCAAGGCGAGCGCGGTGAGCGGCATCGTGGCGCCGGTGCCGAGACCGACCACCGCGACGCTCAGGATCAGCGCGAGGAAATCACGATTGAGAATGGCTTTCATCGGCCGCGATGC
This sequence comes from Burkholderia sp. BCC1985, assembly GCF_905339915.1. Classification (NCBI taxonomy): domain Bacteria; kingdom Pseudomonadati; phylum Pseudomonadota; class Betaproteobacteria; order Burkholderiales; family Burkholderiaceae; genus Burkholderia; species Burkholderia sp. BCC1985. The sequence goes on along the minus strand of NZ_CAJPGY010000025.1, from coordinate 84,357 downwards.
TACACCGTGGCCCCTGAAAGGTCCATGAAGGCCGTCAGGATCGAATGGGGTTGCGTGCGCAACGATCGCGGCGGCGCGCGGGCGCGGACGCGCGCCGTGCCGCCGCGCGTCGCCGCCGCGCGCGCGTCATACGTATCCGGTCGGCCCGCTCACCGGGCGGCGTTCGAGCGACGCCGACCACAGCGTGAGCGCGAGTGCAGCGACCGCCATCGCTGCACCGACCCACGGCAGGTTCACGAGCGACACGCCGGATCCGATCGCCATCCCGCCGAGCCACGCGCCCGTCGCGTTGCCGAGGTTGAACGCGCCCTGGTTCAGCGTCGACGCGAGGTTCGGCGCGTCGCTCGCGCGATCGACGATCAGGATCTGCAGCGGCGGCACGATCGCGAACGCGAGGATGCCCCAGACGAAGATCGTCGCGAGTGCCGCGAACGGCAGGTGCATCGTGCCCGCGAACACCGCGAGGACGATGCCGATCAGCGCGAGCGTCGCGATCAGCGACGGCATCCGGCGCCAGTCGGCGAGCTTGCCGCCGAGCGTGCCGCCGACGGTCAGGCCGAGACCGAACAGCAGCAGCACGTAGGTGACCTGGCGCGGCGAGAAGCCCGTCACGTCCTCGAGGATCGGCGTGATGTACGTGAACACGCTGAACAGGCTCGCCGACGCGAGCACGCTGATGCCGAGCACCATCAGCACCTGCGGGTGCTTCATCACGCTGAATTCGCGCGTGATGCTGGTATCGGGCATCGCGAGGTGCTTCGGCAGGCACACCGCGAGCGCGGCGGCCGCGGCGATGCCGATGCCGGTGACGGCCCAGAACGTCGCGCGCCAGCCGTACGCCTGGCCGAGCGCGGTGCCGAGCGGCACGCCGAGGACGTTCGCGAGCGTGAGGCCGGTGAACATCAGCGCGATCGCCTGCGCGCGGCGGTTCGGCGCGACGAGGTTGCTCGCGACCACCGAGCCGATCCCGAAGAACGCGCCGTGGCAGAACGCCGTGACGACCCGCGCGGCCATCAGCACCGCATAGCCGGGCGCGATCGCGCAGAACAGGTTGCCCGCGATGAACAGCCCGATCAGGCCCATCAGCGCGCGCTTGCGCGGCATCTTCGCGGTGACGATCGCGAGGATTGGCGCGCCGATCGTCACGCCGAGCGCGTAGCCCGACACGAGCATCCCGGCGGCCGGGATCGACACGCCGAGGTCGCGGGCGACGTTGGGCAGCAGCCCCATGATCACGAACTCGGTGGTACCGATTCCAAATGCGGCGACGGCAAGGGCGAAAAGAGGTAATGGCATCGCGGTGGGCTACGGAAAAGGCCGCGGCCCGAGATCGGCGCGGCATGCGCGGAAGGGGCGAGGCGAGGAGATATCAGCCGCGATTCTACTTCAGTGAAAACCCCTACGCTCGGGGTCAAAATGGTTGTTGCCGGCGTGCGACGGGTGACGGCCAAGGTGCGCCCACAGTGTGGGATTTGGCGGTGCTCGGTGCTTGGTGCTCAGTGCTCGGTGGCAAGGCAAGGGCGAAGGCAAGGGCGAAGGCGAGGGCGAGGGCGAAGGCGAGGGCGAGGGCGAGGGCGAGGGCGAGGGCGAGGGCGAGGGCGAGGGCGAGGGCGAGGGCGAGGCGAAATATCGGGTCGGAGCAAGACCGGCGAAGCGGCCGTTCCGCCCCTCGTGCGTCCCGTCAGCGGTCGGACACGGCGCCGGGGGGTGTCGAGCCGAAGCGGTCGTCCGCTGCGGCAACCTCGGGCGACGGCGATGATCCGCCAGTCGCGCCGGATGCTGCGTTGCCATCGGCGACCCCGGCCGCCGACGCATCCCAGCCGTTTTCGAACAGGCACGCCTCGATCGGCATCCGCGCGGCCCACCGCTCTTCCTCGAGCATCGGCTTCGCATAAAACGCGTCGACATGCCCGACGCACAGCACAGCGATCGGCTTCGCGCCGGCCGGCATGCCGAGCAACGTGCGCAGCGCGTCGACATCGAACAGCGACACCCAGCCCATCCCGAGCCCTTCGGCGCGCGCGGCGAGCCACATGTTCTGGATCGCGCAGGCGGCCGACGCGAGGTCCATCTCCGGCAGCGTGCGGCGGCCGAACACGTGGCGCTCGCGGTCGTCGGTCAGCGCGACGACCAGCAGTTCGCCGCATTCGCGCACGCCTTCGACCTTCAGCCGCATGAATTCGTCCTGCCGCTCGCCGAGCGCGTCGGCGGTCGCGCGGCGCTCGGCCTCGACCAGCGCATGGATCGCGGTGCGCAGCGCGGGATCGGTGATGCGGATGAAGCGCCACGGCTGCATGAAGCCGACGCTCGGCGCGTGGTGCGCGGCGCGCAGCAGCCGCGCGAGCGTGGCCGGATCGACGGGTGCCGGCGTGAAGTGGCGCATGTCGCGCCGTTCGAAGATGGCGCGGTAGACCGCGGCAATGGCGGAGTCGTCGAAACGCATGAGCGGCAGAAGCAGGGGGAGGTCGGCGCAACGATAGCAGACGCCGCGCGCGCAGCGTTACATCAGTCGAAATAAATTGACGAATCGTTGATGGATCGCGTGCGCTCAGGCGCTGCGCCACCGCCGTGCGGAACGACGCGGCTCAGCGCCCCGTCGTGACGACGTTGGTCGGCGTGCCGGCGTGCCACGCCTCGATGTTCAGCAGCGTCGTGTGCGCGATCTCGGCGAGCGCCTCGCGCGTGAAGAACGCCTGGTGCGACGTGACGATCACGTTCGGGAACGTCAGCAGGCGCGCGAGCACGTCGTCCTGCAGCGGCAGGTCGGAGTGATCCTCGAAGAAGAGGCCGCTCTCCTCCTCGTACACGTCGAGCCCGAGATGACCGAGCTGGCCGCTCTTGAGCGCGTCGATCAGCGCCGGCGCGTCGACCAGGCCGCCGCGGCCGGTATTGATCAGCATCGCGCCGTGCTTCATCCGCGCGAGCGTCTGCGCGTTGATCAGATGGTGCGTCGACGGCAGCAGCGGGCAGTGCAGGCTGATGATGTCGGCATGGTGCAGCAGTTCGTCGAGCTCGACGTAGCGCGCGCCGTACGCGATCAGTTCGTCGTCGTACGGCGGCATCGAATGTGCGAGCACATGCATCCCGAAGCCCATCATGATCTTCGCGAACACGCGGCCGATCAGGCCCGTGCCGATCACGCCGACGGTCTTGCCGTGCAGGTCGAAGCCGAGCAGGCCGTTCAACGAGAAGTCGCCTTCGCGCGTGCGTGCGACCGCGCGCGGCAGCCGGCGGTTAAGCGCGAGGATCAGCGCGACCGCGTGTTCGGCGACCGCATGCGGCGAATATGCGGGCACCCGCACGACCGCGATGCCGAGCCGCTCGGCGGCCGCCAGGTCGACATGGTTGAAGCCGGCCGAGCGCAGCGCGATCAGGCGCGTCCCGCCGTCGGCGAGCCGTTCGAGCACGGCCGCGTCGACGGTGTCGTTGACGAACGGGCAGACGACCTCATAGCCGTGCGCGAGGATCGCGGTTTCCGCGTCGAGGTGCGACGGCTGGAAGTGCAGCCGATAACCGAATGACCGATTGGCGGCGGTGAACGATTCGTCGTCGTACTGCCGGCTGCTGAACAGGATCACGCGCACGCTGCACCTCCGATGGCTGTCGCGTGCAGTTTACTGCAGGCCCGTCTGCCGGCCCGCGACGATCTCGGCGCGATCGGGCGTGTGCAGGAAGCCGTAGCCGGTCCGCTCGCGGGCCGTCTGCGCGCCGAAATGCTCGAGCGCATGCTCGACGAAGCTGCGCGTGCGGGCCGGCACGTACTGGCGGTTCGGGTAGACGAGCGACAGCTGCGCGTCCGGGTCGTCGATCCGGTAAGCGGGCAACAGCCGCACCAGCGTGCCGGTGGCGAGTGCGTCGGCGACGCTCGGCTCGGGCAGTACCGCGATGCCGGACCCGGCGACGGTTGCAGCGTGCACGAGCGCCAGCTGGTTGACCGTGCAGGTCGGGCGCACCGTGACCGAATGCGTGACGCCGTCGTGGCCGACCAGCCGCCACGCGGGCGCATGCTGGTGCGGCGCGAGCGCGATCCAGTCGTGGCCCGGCAGGTCGTCGGGGGCGCGCGGCTCGCCGCGCCGTTCGAGATAGGCAGGCGCCGCGCAGGCGACGAACGGGTTCGGCGTGAGCGCGTGGCCGATCAGCGTCGGGTTGCCGTCGAGCCGGTTGCCGGTCACGATGCCGACGTCGTAGCCCGAATCGAGCACGTCGAGCGGCCCCTCGGCGACGGTGAGCTGCACGCGCAGTTCGGGGTAGCGGTGCCGGAAACTGCTGACGAGCGGCGTCAGCGCGAGCGGCGACAGCAGGCCCGATGCGACGACGCGCAGCGTGCCGGCCGGCTCGCGCACCGCGTGCGCAACGGATGCCTCGAGGTGGTCGAATTCCTCGAGCAGCGCACGGCAGCCGTCGAGGTAGCGCAGGCCGGCCTCGGTCAGCGACAGGTTGCGCGTGGTGCGGTGGATCAACCGCGTGTTCAGGTGAGACTCGAGCATCGCGATCGAGCGCGTGACGAGCGCGTTGGACACGCCTAGATGGTGCGCCGCGCGCCGGAAGCTCTGCTGCTCGGCGACGCAGACGAACACACGCATGGTCTGAATCTGGTTCATGGCTCGCGAATTTCTGGCCCGGTTGATTGATTTTGGTTGGGATTTTTCGTCAAACGACCTGGAAAACCGTCGCGCAACCCCCGGGTCTCGTTCGTCTCGAAAAATCGGTTTTCGATTCTGCAGACGATTGTTCATTACGGAAGCGATATCGTCAACCTGAGAAAAGGGGCGGCTTGCGTAAAATCGAAATCGCGGGTATCGATTTAACGGATCGGCGGCGCTGGCACGCGCCTGGGTTAGTCCGGCGTGTATTCGGAAGGTCCGCCGTGTATTTTAATATTACTCATATAAATCAATATGTTGATGCGGTCGGAATGCGACGTCGTGCGGTAATGGGTGAAATCGCTCACCAATAGATGCTGCGATAGTGGATGTTTTTGTGCCGGTCTGGTTTTCGTGTGCCGATGCCAGTCGCGCGATTTTTATCGTGGTGACCGGTATTCCGGTAGATGCATGCGGCATGCTGAACTCGGGCGTCAGGATGCGCGTCTCAATATTGCCGGAGAAAATCGCGGGCATCGACCGTCCGTTGGAACCGTTTCGCATGCGGCCGGCAATGCCGCGGCAATACGAAACCCGGTCGTGCGACGCGGGCGCGGCCGGCTGGCCCGGTCCGTCGACCGGGCCAGCGTCACGCTGTCCGGGCGCGCGTGCCTCTTGCGCACGGGCGCGGAACGCGGAATGATCGATCAGTTCGCCGTGCCGTGCGGCGAACGACGTCCGAGCGTTTTCTCCGTTCCTCTTTTACCAGCCATGTCCATCGATTACTCGCCGATTCCCTGTCCCGTCGTCGTGCCGCTTGACGCGATCCTGCCCGAAGAACCGCTGCTGATGATGGGGGCCGGCCCGGTCCCGATCCCGGCCGCCGTCGCGAAGGCGAACACGATCGTGATCAACCACCTCGGCGCGACGATGGCGAAGATCATCGAGCAGGTGAAGGAGATGGCGCGCTACGTGTTCCAGACCCGCACGAAGTGGGTGCTCGGCGTCGCCGGCCCCGGTTCCGCCGCGATGGAAATGGCGATCTCGAACCTCGCGTGGCGCGGCACGCGCGTGCTGTCGATCCGCAACGGCTTCTTCAGCGCGCGGATGGCCGAGATGGCCACGCGCGTCGGCGCCGACGTCGCCACGCTCGAAGTGGCCGACCGCTCGGTCGCGAGCCTCGACGAGATCGCGGACGCGATCGCGCGCGAGCGGCCCGAGATCGTCACGATCGTGCAGGGCGAGACGTCGAACACCGTGTGGAACCGCGAACTGCGCGACATCGCGGCCCTCGCGAAGGCGGCCGGCGCGCTGGTCGTCGTCGACGCGGTGTGCACGCTGTCGACGATGCCGCTCGAGATGGACGCGTGGGGCATCGATGCGGTGATCACGGGCGGCCAGAAGGGGCTGTCGTCGATTCCCGGCGTATCGCTGATCGCGTTCTCGGACGCCGCGTGGGACCGGATGAAGCAGCGTCCGGAACCGAACGCGCACTGGTGCCTCGACATGGCGCTCGCGGAGAACTTCTGGCACAACGCGGGCTACCACTACACGGCGCCGGTGTCGGGCGTGCTCGCGCTGCACGAGGCGCTGCGGCTCGTCTGCGCGGAGACGCTCGAAAGCCGCTTCGCGCGCCACCTGCGCTGCTCGCTCGCGTTGCAGGCGGGCGTCGAGGCGATGGGGCTCGCGCTCTATGCGCCGAAGGACTGCCGGCTCAACTCGGTGGTCGGGATCGAGACGCCCGAAGGGCTGACGCCCGGGATGGTGTGCGGCCATATCTCGAAGCAGTACCAGGTCGAGATCTCGGGCTCGTTCGGGCTGCCGATCGTGCGGATCGGGCAGATGGGCGAGCAGTGCCGCGAACACAACCTGTTCCGCACGCTGCACGCGTTCGGCCGCACGATGATGGACCTGAAGGTGCCGGTGGACCTGCCGGCCGGCGTGGCCGCGCTCGAGCAGGAATTGTCGCAGCGAGGCGCGTAAGCAGGGAGACGGTGATGCGTGCCGGGTGCGCGCTGCGCCAGCCGGCACGTTGAAGGTGCGCGCGGGGCTCAGCCGCCCTGCATCGCGCGCCGGTACGCGTTCGGCGTCGTGCCGTGCGCGTCGCGAAAGCGATGGCTGAAGTGGCCGGCGTTCGCGTAGCCGCATTCGGCCGCGACCTGCGCGAGCGGCAGCGCCGTCGTGCGCAGCAGCAGGCGCGCCCGCGCGAGCCGCTGCTCGGCCACCCACGCGTGCGGCGCGCGGCCGAACGACAGCCGGAACATCCGCGAGAAGTGGTATTCGGACAGCGCGGCGACCTCCGCCAGTTCGCCGAGCGTCAGCGGCTGCGACAGGTAGCTGTCGATGTAGTCGCGCACGCGGCGGCGCACGGCCGGCGCGAGTCCGCCGCGGAACGGCACGTCGGTGCGCGTCGTGCTCTGGCCGCGCAGCAGCAGGCTCAATACGTCGTGCGCGGCCTCGTTCACGCGCAGCCGCCCGTCGGCATCGTCCCAGCGCTCCAGCGCGAGCGAACGGAACTGCGCCGCGACACGCGCATCCTCGAAATAGGTGCGGTCGGCGAGCTTCAGCTCGCGCGGCTCGCGATCGAGTTCGCGGATCGCGCGCTGCGTGAAGTGCTCGGGCAGGAAGTACAGGTGGATGAAGTGCATCTCGCCGCGCACCCACCAGCGCGATTCATGGTCACCCGGCAGCGCGCACAGCAGGCTCGGCGCGCCGTAGCGCGGCACGCGTTCGCGCTCCGTCCGGTAGCCGCCGTCGAGATAGCACGACAGCGTGTGGTGGCCCGGTTGTTCGTAGATCGTCTCGCTTTCGTCGGTGATGCGCGTCCATTCGGCGATCGCGAGATGATCGCCGAGCCACGTGAAGCGCTCGAGCGTCGCGTTCGCCTCGGCGAGCGTGCGGCACACCGACTGCAGGCCGAACGGCATCGCACCGCCGGCAAGGGCGGCGGCGTGATCGGCGGGCGGGGCGTACAGGGGCGGACTCATGGTGCGACGAGTATAAGCGCGCGCGCGACGCGCCGTGCGGCCGCCCGAAAAAGACCGCAATTCCGGACAATCCGCGCGGGCGGGGCGGCGGCACAGTCTGAGTCCGTTTCACTCGTTTCGCTTCGTTGCCGCCATGAACCTGTCGCTTTATTTCGTCACCGTGCTGATCTGGGGCACCACCTGGATCGCGATCAAATGGCAGCTCGGCGCCGTGCCGCCGCCCGTGTCGATCGCGTGGCGCTTCTGGCTCGCGGCCGCCGTGCTGTTCGCGCTGCTGCGCGTGATGCGCCGGCCGGTGCGTCCGCCGCGCGAGGCGTGGCGCTACCTCGTCGCGCAGGGCTTCGCGTTGTTCTGCCTGAATTTCCTGTGCTTCTACTACTCGGAGCAGGTCGTGCCGAGCGGCCTCGTCGCGGTGATCTTCTCGACCGCGCCGCTCTTGAATTCGATCAACGGCCGGCTGTTCATGGGCCGCCCGCTGCGGCCGTCCGCGATTGCCGGCGCGCTGCTCGGGCTGACCGGCATCGCCTGCCTGTTCTGGCAGCAGATGGCCGGCCACCTCGACGATCACGCGACCTGGACGGGCCTCGCGATCGCGTTCGCGGGCACGATGTGCTTCTCGGCCGGCAACCTGCTGTCGAGCCGGATGCAATCGATGGGGCTGCATCCGCTCGCGACCAACGGCTGGGCGATGCTGATCGGCGCGGCGATCCTGACGGTCGGCAGTGCGGTGGCCGGGCTGCCGTTCATGATCGACCCGAGCCCGCGTTATCTCGGCGCGCTCGTCTATCTGGCCGTGCCGGGCTCGGTGATCGGGTTCACCGCGTATCTGACGCTCGTCGGGCGGATCGGGCCGGAGCGCGCCGCGTACTGCACGGTGCTGTTCCCGATCGTCGCGCTGGCCGTGTCGACGGTCTTCGAGGGCTACCAGTGGTCGCCGCTCGCGGTGATCGGGCTGCTGCTCGTGCTGGCCGGCAATCTCGTTGCGTTCGACCTGACGCGCCGGTTGTTCCTGCGCGTGGCTTGACCGGGGCATCAGGCACTCTTGCGCATTCGCGGAGACGGTGCTGCACGACGAAGTCGCCGATCTGGTGCTGGGCGGCTTCCCGCTCGTCACGACCGAGCTCGATCGCTACGTGCTTTCATTCGACGGTGCGCCGTTGGCCGTGGCCGTCCTGCATGGCTTGTGCCGCTGAAGAACCTTGGCGGCGACGGTGCGTTGTCGACGATCGTGCCGTACGACGTTCCGCAGCAGTGGTCGCTGGCCGTCCACCTGCATCAGCGGCGGGTCGACGGGTTCCTGTACATGTCCCGCCATCTGAACACGTCGGAAGCCCTCGTGCTCTTCGATCGTGCCGAACCCAAGCTCTCGCTCCGGGACGCCGTTCCGTTCCGGCGTCATCCTCAAGCCGTCCGCGTATTGCGCGACTTCAACGTGTTGCTGCGTTGAACGGTGTTGCGCGCGCGGCAGCACGACTCACGCCGCCGCGCCGCTCCCGGCGAGCCGCGCCTGCCGCTGGTACAGCACCATCGACAGCGCGACGCCGGCCGCCGCGGCCACCGCCGCGAACAGGAACACCTGCGGATAACCGAACGCACCGGCCACATAGCCGGCGAGCGGGCCCGTGATGCCGAGCGACAGGTCGAGAAACACCGAATACGCGGACAGCGCCGCGCCGCGGCTCGCCGGCGGGACGAGCGCCACGGCCTCGACGCCGAGCGCCGGGAAGATCAGCGCGAAGCCGAAGCCGGTCAGCGCGGCGCCGACGAGCGCGACGTGCGGCACGGGCGCGAGCCACAGCAGCAAGAGGCCCGAGCATTCGAACGCGAACGACACGATCGCGACGCGGAAGCCGCCGTGAGTCTTGATCGTGTTCGCGAACAGCAGCCGCGCGCCGATGAACAGCGTGCCGAACACGGTCAGCGACAGCGCGGCGTTCGGCCAATGGCGCGCCGCGTAGTACAGCGTGACGAAGGTCGCGATCGAGCCGAAGCCGGCCGAGCCGAGCGCGAGGCCGAGGCCGTGCGGCAGTACGCGCGTGAACACGCTCGCATACGACATCCGTTCGCCGTGCACGAGCGGCACGGAAGCGATCAGGCGCGCGAGATAGAAGCCGATCGCGGCGAGCGCGATCACGATCACGCCGATCAGCGCCGGATTCAGCGTGTGCGCGATCGCGACGCCGACCGGCGCGCCGAGCGCGAGCGCCCCGTAGGTCGCGATGCCGTTCCACGAGATCACCTTCGCGTTGTGCGCGACGCCGACCCGCCCGATGCCCCACAGGATCGCACCGGTGCCGCACAGGCTCTCGCCGACGCCGAGCACGAGCCGGCTCGCGACCAGCAGCACGAGGCTCGCGACCGGCCAGTGGGCCAGCAGCAGCGCGACGAGCAGCAGCACGCCCGACACGCCGCAGCCGATCAGCCCGCGAAGCACCGTCTGCTTCGGCCCGAGCGTATCGGCGAAGCGCCCGGCGAGCGGGCGCGACGCGAGCGTCGCGAAATACTGGACGCTGATCGCGCCGCCCGCGACGATCGCGGAAAAACCGAGGTCGTCATGGACGAAGCCCGGCAGCACCGCGAGCGGCAGGCCGATGGTCAGATAGCAGATGAACGTGAAACAGACGACGGACACGATTTGCAGCGTGACGGCAAAGCCGCTGCGCGGCGGTGTGGCGGAATCGGTTGACATGGGGTCGGATCGAATGGGCGAAACGGAGCGGAAAGCGGCGAAAAACGGAATCGGGATTTTCCCATGGAACCGGTTTTCACGCAGGTACCATTTAGTTAATCGCGACCCATTTTCATCACCGAAGAATTGCCGACGGGGCGCTGCGGGCAGGCCGGAACCCAGGCCGGGCAAGGCGCCCGACGCCTGCTGGGCGGCCGCGGCGCGCATATCGCGGCAGTTATATGGGCCCCATGCGTGATGGGCTATGGGTTGCGGAATTTGACGGTGATAGCGTGCAAACTGTCAGAGAAACGTCGGTCGAGCGCCCCGCGCAGGCCGCCTTGCCCCCACCGGAAGAACGATAGAGACATGAGTGAGCCGATCCGCTTCTACCATCGTCACGCGGTCCGCGAAGTCAGCGGCGCGGACGTCACCCGCACCGTGCTGCAGTACCTGCGCGAGGATGCGCATTGCACCGGCACCAAGGAAGGCTGCGCGGAAGGCGACTGCGGCGCGTGCACGGTCGTCGTCGGCGAGCTGACCGACACGGGTACGGTCGCGTTCAAGGCCGTCAATGCCTGCATCCAGTTCCTGCCCACGCTCGACGGCAAGGCGCTGTTGACGGTGGAAGACCTGCGCCAGCCGGACGGTTCGCTGCATCCGGTGCAGCAGGCGATGGTCGATTGCCACGGCTCGCAATGCGGGTTCTGCACGCCGGGTTTCGTGATGTCGATGTGGGCGCTGTACGAGAAGCACGGCCATGAAGGCTGCGCCGGCACGTGCGCGAAGGCGAAGGACGTGCCGACGCGCACCGAGATCGCCGATGCGCTCACCGGCAACCTGTGCCGCTGCACCGGCTATCGCCCGATCGTCGATGCGGCCGTGCAGATGTTCGGTGCGCCGGCGCCGACGGCACCGGTCGATACGGCCGCGCTGGCCCGCACGCTCGCGTCGCTCGAGCGTGACGACACGTTCGACTACACGACGCTCGACGGCGCGCGCTTCGCCGCGCCGCGCACGCTCGACGCGCTGGCCGCGCTGAAGGTCGAGCGCCCGGATGCACGGCTGCTCGCCGGCAGCACCGACATCGGCCTGTGGGTCACCAAGCAGATGCGTCGCCTCGACGACCTGATCTACGTCGGCCAGATCGCCGAACTGCGGACCGTCGTGCACGGCGACGACTGGATCGAGATCGGCGCGGGCGTGACGGTCGAGGACGGCTATGCGGCACTCGCCGGCACGTATCCGGAACTGACCGAAATGTGGAAGCGCTTCGCGTCGCTGCCGATCCGCAACGCGGGGACGATCGGCGGCAACGTCGCGAACGGCTCGCCGATCGGCGACTCGATGCCGGGCCTGATCGCGCTCGGCGCGCGGGTCGTGCTGCGCGGCGGCGACACGGTGCGCGAGCTGCCGCTCGAGGCGCTCTACACCGGCTATCAGCAAAAGGACATGGCGCCGCACGAATTCGTCGTCGGCCTGAAGGTGCCGACCCGCACCGGCGCGCGCGCGAAGCTGCAGTTCCGCACCTACAAGCTGTCGAAGCGGTTCGACTCCGACATTTCGGCGGTGTGCGCGGCGTTCGCGTTCATCGCGGACGGCGAGCTGATCCGCGAGCCGCGCATCGCGTTCGGCGGGATGGCCGCGACGCCGAAGCGCGCGACGCATACGGAGAGCCTGCTCGACGGCGCGCAGTGGCACGAAGCCACCGCGCAGGCCGCGATGCAGGCGCTCGAGCGCGACTACCAGCCGCTCACCGACATGCGTGCGACGAGCGCGTATCGCCTCGATACCGCGAAGAACCTGATGTACCGATTCTGGCTGGAGACGCGCCCGCACGACCCGCTGCCGCCGCAGGCGCTGAACGTGCGTGAAGTGGCCGCCGAAGTTGCCAACGACGCGGCGCGCGTCTGACGAGGGAGAACACCGAACATGAACCAGCAAGCAGAACCGTTCCTGAACACCCTCGACCCGCAGGCCGACGCCGCGCAGGTGCACGTCTCGCGCGCGCACGAATCCGCGCACCTGCACGTGAGCGGGCGCGCGACCTACACCGACGACATCCCGCTCGTCGCGGGCACGCTGCACGCTGCGCTCGGGTTGTCCGCGAAGCCGCACGCGAAGATCGTGTCGATGAACTTCGACGCGGTGCGCGCGACGCCCGGCGTGGTCGCCGTGTTCACGGCCGACGACATCCCCGGCGTCAACGATTGCGGCCCGATCATCCACGACGATCCGGTACTCGCCAAAGGCATCGTGCAGTTCGTCGGCCAGCCGATGTTCATCGTCGTCGCGACGTCGCACGAAACCGCGCGGCTCGCCGCGCGCCGCGCGCAGGTCGACTACGAGGAGCTGCCCGCGATCCTGACCGCGCAGGAAGCGCGCCAGGCCGAAACCTATGTGATCCCGCCGCTGAAACTCGCGCGGGGCGACGCGGCCGCGCGGCTTGCCGCCGCGCCGCATCGCGAATCGGGCGAGATGCTGCTCGGCGGCCAGGAGCAGTTCTACCTGGAAGGGCAGATCGCGTACGCGGTGCCGAAGGACGACGACGGGATGCACGTGTACTGCTCGACGCAGCACCCGAGCGAGATGCAGCACCTCGTCGCGCACGTGCTCGGCGTCGCGTCGCACAACGTGCTGGTCGAATGCCGCCGGATGGGCGGCGGGTTCGGCGGCAAGGAATCGCAGTCGGGCCTGTTCGCATGCTGCGCGGCGCTCGCCGCGTGGAAGCTGCTGTGCCCGGTGAAGCTGCGTCCGGACCGCGACGACGACATGATGATCACCGGCAAGCGGCACGACTTCCATTACCGCTTCGACGTCGGCTACGACGACGACGGCCGCCTCGACGGCGTCGCGCTCGACATGACGTCGCGCTGCGGCTTCTCGGCGGACCTGTCGGGCCCGGTGATGACGCGCGCGGTGTGCCACTTCGACAACGCGTACTGGTTGCAGGACGTCGCAATCGCCGGCTACTGCGGCAAGACCAACACGCAGTCGAACACCGCGTTCCGCGGCTTCGGCGGCCCGCAGGGCGCGTTCGCGATCGAATACATCCTCGACGACGTCGCGCGCGCGCTCGGCCGCGATCCGCTCGACGTGCGCTACGCGAACCTGTACGGCAAGACCGAGCGCAACGTGACGCCTTACGGGCAGACGGTCGAGGACAACGTGCTGCACGAACTGCTCGGCGAACTCGAGGCGACGAGCGACTACCGCGCGCGGCGCGCGGGCGTGCGCGAATTCAACGCACGCAACACGGTGCTGAAGAAGGGCATCGCGCTCACGCCGGTGAAGTTCGGCATCGCGTTCAACGTCACGCACTTCAACCAGGCCGGCGCGCTGGTGCACATCTACACCGACGGCTCGGTGCTCGTGAACCACGGCGGCACGGAGATGGGGCAGGGGCTCAACACGAAGGTCGCGCAGGTCGTCGCGCACGAGCTCGGCATCCGCTTCGGCCGGATCCGCGTGACGGCGACCGACACGAGCAAGGTCGCGAACACGTCCGCGACGGCTGCGTCGACGGGCTCCGACCTGAACGGCAAGGCCGCGCAGGACGCGGCGCGCCAGCTGCGCGAGCGCCTCGCGGCATTCGCGGCGAAGCAGTTCGGCGACGGCAAGGTCGATGCGGCCGACGTGAAGTTCGGCAACGACTTCGTGTGGATCGGCGGCGCGAGCGTGCCGTTCGGCGAGGTGATCGCGAAGGCGTATCTCGCGCGCGTGCAGCTGTGGTCCGACGGCTTCTACGCGACGCCGAAGCTGTACTGGGATCAGTCGAAGCTGCAGGGCCGGCCGTTCTATTACTACTCGTACGGCGCGGCCGTGTCGGAGGTCGTGATCGACACGCTGACGGGCGAGATGCGCACGCTGCGCGTCGACGCGCTGCACGACGTGGGGGCATCGCTGAACCCGGCGCTCGACATCGGCCAGGTCGAAGGCGCGTTCATCCAGGGAATGGGCTGGCTCACGACCGAGGAGCTGTGGTGGAACAAGGGCGGCAAGCTGATGACGCATGCGCCGTCCACGTACAAGATCCCGACGGTCAACGACACGCCGCCCGAATTCAACGTGCGGCTGTTCCAGAACCGCAACGTGGAGGACAGCATCCATCGTTCGAAGGCCGTCGGCGAACCGCCGCTGCTGCTGCCGTTCTCGGTGTTCTTCGCGGTGCGCGACGCGATTGCGGCGGTCGGCGACTACCGGGTGAATCCGCCGCTCGACGCGCCGGCCACCGGCGAGTCGATCCTGCGCGCGATCACTGCGGTGCGTGCTGCGCGCGCCGGTCAGGCAGGTTGAGATGAACGGGCCTGCACGTTCGTTTCGCACCGCGACGACCCCGGCATTCGCGCAGGGTACCGGCCAGCGCAACCGCGCGACCGGTACGTCCGCGCCGATGCACATCGTGCTGTTCGGCGCGGGGCACGTCGGCCATGCGCTCGTCACGCTGCTCGGCGCATTGCCGTGCGTCGTGCAGTGGGTCGATACGCGCGACGAGCTGTTCCCGGACGAATGTCCGCCGAACGTGCAGCCGGAGCCGACCGACATACCCGAGGCCGTCGTCGACGCGGCGCCGCCCGGCGCGTACTTCCTCGTGATGACGCACAACCACGCGCTCGACTTCTCGCTCGCCGCGCAGATCATGCGGCGGCGCGACTTCGCGTACTTCGGGATGATCGGTTCGCGTACCAAGCGCGTGAAGTTCGAGCGCCGGCTCGCCGCGCGCGGCGTCGATCCGGCGCGGCTCGCCGAGATGGTGTGTCCGATCGGCGTCGCGGGCATCGTCGACAAGGCGCCCGGTGCGATCGCGGTGGCCGTCTGCGCGGAACTGCTGCAGACCCGCTCGGGCATGCCGGTGGCCGATGCGAAGGCGGCCGCGGCGGGGCGCTTGCGCGACGACGCGCGCTGCGCGCGGTAGCGATCAGGGGCGGCACGCCCGACCCACGTCCGCGCGTTTTTGCCTACACTGCACGGATCGCGCGGCAGCGGGCCGCGCGTTCTTTCGTGCAGGTACCATGTCCGATCATCAGGTCTATCTCGATGCGCTCGATGCGAGCCTCGTCGTCATCGAGCGCTGGCTGTCCGGCGCCGATACTTCCCCCGCGGCGCTCGATGCGCTGCTCGCGCCTTTCTCCGCCGAATTCACGATGATCATGACCGACGGTCGCGCGTTCGACCGCGACGACACGCGCGCGCTGTTCGCGAAGCTCGGCGGCGCGAAGCCGGGGCTGCGCATCACACTGTCGGACATCCGCGTGCTCGCGGCAGACGCGTCGCATGCGGTGCTCACCTATCTTGAAGCGCAGCAGGCGGCGTCGGGCGAACTGCCCGCGCGTCGCGCGACCGCCGTGTTCGCGCGCGACGCGGCAGGCGTCGTGCGCTGGACCCATCTGCAGGAAACCTTCTGCACGGCCTGAGCGGCCGCGCCGCGTGATCGTGCGCGGGCGATTCCGCGCGGGTTGAGCGCCGCTTCAGCGCTTGCGGCCGCGTGCGGCGGTCAGCTCGTCGGATACGCTCTGCATCAGCGCACACAGCCACGCGATGTCGGTCGGGCGATCGGGGTGCGGGTGCGTGAGCAGGTAGCTCTTGATGCGCGGGAACGGCACGGGCGGCGCGACGACGACGAGCGGCAGCAGCTGCGCGTAGTGCGTCGCGAAGCGGCGCGTCGTCGTGAAGATCAGGTCCGACTGCAGCAGCACCTGCGGCACGATGCCGAAGTACGGCAGCGTCGTCACGATCCGTCGCGTGAGACGGGCGCGGGCGAGGCCGATCTCGATCGCGTTGCGCTTGTCGCCGGTGTACGGCGTCGGCGCGACGTGCGCGGCCGACGCGTACGCTTCGCGCGTGAGCGGTTCGCGGGCGAGCGGATGCGCGTCGCGCATCAGGCACACGATCGTGTCGGAGAACAGGTCCTGGCGCGCGAACCGCGGGTCGGGCTTCGGCCAGTTGCCGATTACGAGATCGAGCGCGCCCGATTCGAGCGCCTCCGCGTGATCGAGCGCGGGATTCAATGAGTCGATTTCCAGATGCGCATGCGGCGCCGCGTCGCGAAAGCGCTCGATCAGCGTCGGCATGAAGAAATCGTTCAGGTAGTCGGGTGCGGCCACGCGGAACGTGCGCCGCGCGGACGATGGATCGAAGTCGCCGTGCGGCGTCGCGATGAAGTCGACCTCGCGCAGCGCGCGCGACGCGGCACCGAGCAGCGATGCGCCGTACTCGGTCGGCACCATCCCGGATTTGCCGCGCACGAGAATCGGGTCGTTCAGCGTCTCGCGCAGCTTGCGCAGCGCGGTGCTGATCGCGGGCTGGGTCTGGTTCAGGCGCAGCGCGGCCTGCGTGACGCTGCGCTCGAGCAGCAGCGTGCGCAATACGCGCACGAGCCAGATATCGAGCGAGGCGGTACGATCGTCGTCTTCCATCGGCGAGCGGTGTTCGGGAGAAGCGTAACCTTACCGCAGCCGCACGTTGCCGTGCGTGATACCGGCCATCACGTGCGCCCCTTCGGCAGCACGCTGATCCGCTTGACCTCGCGCGACTCGAGCCAGTTCGGCGTGCGCGCGCAGTACAGCACCATCGGCAGCGCGTCCTCGCCCCAGAACAGCTGCTGGTTCATCCAGAAGGTCGGTACGCCGAACACGCCGAGCGCGATCGCGTCGTCGGTGTTGCGGCGCAACTGCGCGCTCGTCTCCTCGAATTCGATCAGCTCGTCGCCATGCCCGACGCCGACGCGCTCGCACAGCGCCGCGAACCCGTCCGGCGTCGACGGATCGTTGCCGTCGTGCCAGATGAAGCGGAACATTTCGAGTACGGTCGCGATGTCGGCGCGCAGCGCGATCGCGAGGCGCAACACCTTGTCGGAGTCGAACGGATGCGCGGGCGGCATCTTGAAGCGGATGCCGAGCTGTTCGGCGCGAAACAGCGCGTGGCGGTACGTGAACACGCGCTTGGCCGGCACGTCGGCGCTCGGGCGCTGCCCCCAGTGGCGCTGCAGGTCGGGCAGCGACACGGCGACGGGGTCGAACGGCACGTCGGGCCACTTGTCGTGCTGTTCGAGCAGCAGGTAGGAGAACGGCGACACGAAGTCGAAGAACCAGGCAGGCTGGGCAGTGTCGAGGCCGGTTGTCATGGCGATCTCCAGAGGGTGGGGCGTGCGCGCCTGGCGGCGGCCTTCATGTTACGTGACGGCGCGCGGATGCAACCGCGCGGATGCAGCAATGATCGCGGATCGGCCGCTCACGCGGAACCGGGAGTCGCCCGGGGGGGCTCGCCGGCCGGCGCCGCGGCGCCGCCGCGCGCCGCTGCGCGGCCGCCGGCGCCGGGTGTGCCCGGCGTGCCCGATGCGACGTCGTGATCGTGCGCGGTGAGCCGCTCGCGCACGAAGCCGATGTGCTCGCGCAGCACGTAGAACTGCCCCGCGTACGCGAGCGGCATCTTCATCCGGTTCACGGCTTCCTCGATGTCGTCGAGTTCGTCGAGCAGCTGGACGCGCTCTTCGGCCGTATGCTCGCCGAGCGCGCGGCGCTCGAGCGCGATCAGCGCGCCGTACCAGCGGTAGATGCGCGAACGCACGCGCCAGCCGTACAGCGACGGCACCAGCCGCAACCCGGGGATCAGCACGACGATCAGCGGCACCACGACGACGAGCAGCCGGTCGACGAGACTCGCGACCCAGAACGGCAGCCGCCGGTACAGGAACGACTTGCCCGACTTGTAATAGCGCCCCGCGTCGTCGGACAGCGGGAAGCCGCGCGTGACGGCCGACGGGAATTCGCCCGCGTGCTGCAGGATCGTCGCGTGGCCGTGCACTTCGCGCGCGGCCTCGATCAGCAGGTCGGACAGCGCGGGGTGCAGCGTATCGCGCGCGACCAGCTCGATCGTCGGCGCGACCGTGTGGATGTCGGCGGGCGGCAGGTTGAGGCCGAGATCGTAGACGCCCATCGGCAGCGTGATCGCGGTCAGGTACGGAAAGCGCCGCGCGTAGGCCTCGGCTTGCGTGAACGAGTACACGTGCACGCCGGGCGCGCGGAACAGCTTCGCCATCACCGGGATCTGCGTCGAGTCGCCGGACAGGAACGCGGCGTCGATCTTGCCGTCGAGCAGCGCGGCCGCGGCGTCCTCGCCGGCGGTCGGCAGCAGCTCGGTCGAGCCGCCCGGCACGATGCCGTTCATCTTCAGCAGCGCCAGGCTCAATTCGCGCGCGCCGCTGCCTTCCGCGCCGAGCGCGAGCCGCTTGCCCTTGAAGTCGGACAGGCGTGCGACCACCGGCCCGCGGTACATGATCGCGAGCGGCACGTAGCCGATGCTGCCGAGCGAGACCAGGTGTTCATCGCGCTCCTTCGGGCCGATGCCGCTCTGCACGAAGCCGACGTCGACCGGCGCGTCCGGATTCGACAGCCGCGCGAGGTTCTGCGCGGATCCTTCGGACGACTGGACGTCGAGCGTGACGCCGTTCTTCGCGAGGATCGCCTTGTATTTCTGCGCGGCGTTCCAGTAGGTGCTGCCGGGCGGGCCGGACGAAATCACGAGCGTGGACGGCGGCGCCGGCTGGATCAGCTTGACCGCGAACCAGACCGCTGCGACCGCGAGCAGCACGGTGGGGCCGATCGACAGCGCGAGGTCGCGCCACGACACCGCGACGAAGCGGGCGAGGATGCGGCGGGGCGGGCGGGCTGGCTTCATGGAGTCGGCGGATGACACGGGCGTGACGCAGCGATGACGGCCGTCGCGGACAAGGCACGCGATGCGCGTTCTGGCGGCGATGGTACCCGGTTTCGCCCGGCGTGCGCGAGTCCGGCGCCGTCGCGCGGCGGCGGACACGGGCGCGCGCGGGCGGATGGCGGGCGGCCACGCGTCAAAAGCTTTGCGCTTCGGCTGGCGCTGGATTACATTGTGCGACGCAGCCGCGCCCGATTCGCGCACGACCCGGCACGTTATGAGACCGGGCGCGCCCGGCCGGCGGCTGTCCGGCCCGGCCGGCCCGCATTCGCGCGCGCCGGCCGCCGGCCCGTGTCGCCTCTCTCGCATCGCCGTGGAAATCATCGGCCGTCCCGCCCGTTCGCGCGCGGGCCGGCTGCCTTTGGGGGTATCCGGCCGTACTGTGCACGGCCGTTCCGGAGTTACAAGGAGATAGCATGAAGTCGATCGTGTTGAGAGCGTTGGGTGTTGCGGCCGTGGCGGCCTGTCTGACGGGCAGCGTGTACGCGCAGTCGAGCGATGCGGCGGCGACCGAAGCGCCGGCCGCGGCAGCGAGTTCGCCGAAGGCGGCGGCCAAGACCGCGAAGAAGGCCAACCGCCAGCTCGGCTATGCGGTGCGCAAGGCCATTACGAAGGCAGGCGGCATCGACGTGGCGAACATCGTCGTGCGCTCGAAGGGCGGCGCGATCTCGCTGGAGGGCACGGTGCCCGACCAGGCACAGATCGACAAGGCGGAAGAGGCGGCGAAGGGCGTGAAGGGCGTGACGTCGGTCACGAACAAGCTGACGGTTCAGCAGCAATGATGCCGGGCGGCGGCGCGCCAGCGCCGCGCGCCCGCTTTCACGCGGGCCCCGGCGTGCCGGGGCCCGTTTGCACTTTTGAATGCCCCCGGGCCCGTCGCTTCGCGCCAGGCCCCCGAGCGGGCGTCCCCCAAGGAAACTTCCTTCGGGGCGGAAAACCTTGGGCGGCCCGGCGTTTTCCCGACAGGCCGCGAGCCGGGCACGACGCAGCGGCGCACCGATAACGATATCGAGAGGGCGGCAATGACAACGCACGGGTGGGGCAGTCGGATTCTTTGGGGCGCGGCGCTGGTCGCGGTCACGTTGCTCGGCGCCTGCAACGGCGACGAGTCGTCCGAACGCAACCGGCTGCCCGGGTTCGTGTCCGGCAGCGTGCGCACCACCGCCTACGACGGTACGGGCGACGACCTGCTGACGGCCGGTCTCGGCAAGACGGGCCTCGCCGCCGCCACCGCGCCGGCGTTCGCGAATCCGTCGCGGCCGACGAGCGCCGAGCTGCGCCGGCTCGCGATCTGGTCGAACTACCGCGCGCTCGTCGACATGAGCGCCAACGGCGGCTACGGCCGCTTCTGGGGACCGAACGTCGACCTCGACGGCAACGACACGCTCGGCGAAGGCAAGATTCCCGGCACCGAATATCTCGCGTATTCCGACGACGGCAGCGGCCGCAAGAACGTGACGCTGCTCGTCCAGGTGCCCGCCAGCTTCGACCCCGCACAGCCGTGCATCGTCACCGCGACGTCGTCCGGTTCGCGCGGCGTGTACGGCGCGATCTCGGCGGCCGGCGAGTGGGGTCTCAAGCGCGGCTGCGCGGTCGCGTACAACGACAAGGGCGGCGGCAACGGCGCGCACGAGCTCGGCACCGACACGATCACGCTGATCGACGGCACGCTCGCCGACGCGGTGCTCGCCGGCAATGCGAGTCTCTTTACCGCCAATGTGACGAGCAGCGACCTGGCCGCGTCCAACAGCCGCTTCCCGAACCGCTACGCGTTCAAGCACGCGCATTCGCAACAGAATCCCGAGCAGGACTGGGGGCACGCGACGCTGCAGGCGGTCGAATTCGCGTACTGGGCGCTCAACGAACAGTTCGGGCCGCTCGTCGACGGCTCGCATCACGGCGTGCGCTACCGCCCGGGCGACATCACGACGATCGCCGCGTCCGTCAGCAACGGCGGCGGCGCGGCGCTCGCGGCGGCCGAGCAGGACACGCGCCGCTGGATCACCGCGGTCGTGGTCGGCGAGCCGCAAGTCAACGTGCGGATGGCGCCGAACGCGGTCGTGCGCGAGGGCGGCCAGCCGGTGCCGTCGTTCGGCCGGCCGCTCGCCGACTACGCGACGCTCGCGAACCTGCTGGAGCCGTGTGCGGCCGCGTCGTCGTCGCTCGCGGGCGCGCCGTACCTGAGCGCGCTGCCGGCCGCCACCACGCAGTCGATCCGCACGCAGCGCTGCGCGACGCTCGCCGCGGCCGGGTTCGTGTCGGGGGCCGATACGCAGAGCCAGGCCGCCGACGCGCTCGCGCAACTGCACGCGGCCGGCTATCTCGCGGATTCCGACCTGCTGCAGGCGCCGATGTGGGATTCGCAGGCGATTCCGGCGATCGCGGTCACCTATGCGAACGCGTACACGCGCTCGCGCGTGACCGACAACCTGTGCAATTTCAGCTTCGCGACCACCAATGCGGCGACGGGCGCGGTGGCGCCGCCCGCCGCGTCGCCGATGCCGGCCGTGTTCGGCCTCGGCAACGGCGTGCCGCCGACGGCAGGCGTCAATCTCGTGTTCAACACCGGCGCGGGTGTCGACCACCGGCTCGCGACGCCCGACGCGAGTTTCGCGGGCGCGCTGTGCCTGCGGCAGCTGTGGACCAACGGGATGCTCGACATGCCGGCGAACGTCGATGCGGTGCGCGTGAACGCGAACCTGCAGGGCAAGCCGGCGATCATCGTGCAGGGCCGCAGCGACGCGCTCGTGCCCGTGAATCACGCGTCGCGCGCGTACGTCGCGCAGAACGGCATCAGTGAAGGCGGCCGGAGCCAGCTCGTGTTCTACGAGGTGACGAACGGGCAGCACTTCGATGCGTTCCTGCCCGTCGCGGGCTTCGACACGCGCTTCGTGCCGGTCCACTACTACAACCTGCAGGCGCTGAACCTGATGTGGCGGCACCTGAAGAACGGTGCCGCGCTGCCGCCGTCACAGGTGGTCCGCACGCTGCCGCGCGGCGGCACGCCGGGCGCCGCGCCGGCGCTGACGAGCGCGAACCTGCCGCCGATCTCGGCGTCCCCCGGCGCGAACGCGATCACGGCCGGCGCGGGCGCGATCGATGTGCCACTCTGACGGCACCCGCCCCACCGCGATACGGAAGCCGGACGCTCGTCCGGCTTTTTTATTTTCAGCGTCTGGAATCGGTCCCGCATTGCACTTGGTTCGAACGGCATGCGCTGTAACAAATTATTGCTTTACGGCGGAAAATCCGGAATCTATTATGCGCCGATATTTTAACTTATTTTAATAAATTCCCGTAAAGACAGTATTCCTTTCCGTATAGTTAATCGATCCTTTCGATTTTATTAAATCGACTCGAGTTGCGGTTGGTCGCCCTTTCGCGATTGACCGGCATTTCGTCGAGGGAGTCGTTCGTCTGTTCGAAGCGAAGGCGCCTTGTCTGGCGGCCTTTGCAGGGGATGCTTTTGCTTGCGGTTTCTCGCGCGTGCGGATGGCGAGGGCGAATTCGCAGTGCCGCACATTATTGAATCGTCGTTTGCAATGGAATTGATTCCATTGTGCGATCGCGGAATATGGGTGGGGTAAATCATGCCGGTCGGTATTCGCCGATGCGGTAAAAAACTCGGGGTGCATCGCAAAACGAATGCGCTCCCGGTGCGGAGCGCCGGCGCAAATGATCCTTTGCGACCGGCGGTATTTATCGTTCTGTTCGAGAGGCAATAATGACGACACTGAAGTCCTTGAAAGACGGTTTCGCGCTATTTGGAACGACGCTGAGCGTGCCGCTCGCCGCAGCCGCGGCCGCGGCGCTGCTCGTCACGGGATGCGGCGGCGACGACGGGGCGGGCCCGACCGCCGCCACCGCGGCAGCCGCGACGACGTCGAACGGCAGCACGTCGGCCAGCACCAACGCAACGGCCGCCGTCCCGGCCGACCAGCCGTACGTCGACAACGACGTGTACGGCACCGGGCCGAACGACGCGGTCACGGATTCGACCGAAGGGGCCGCGGTCGTGCACCGCCAGGTCACGATCGGCGGCAAGACCGTCCAGTACACGGCCACCACCGGCCACCTGACCACGATCGACCCGATCACGTCGGCGCCGAACGCGAAGATGTTCTACGTCGCGTACACGCAGGACAACCCGGACCCGTCGAAGCCGCGCCCGGTCACGTTCTTCTACAACGGCGGCCCCGGCTCGTCGTCGGTCTACCTGCTGCTCGGCTCGTACGGGCCGAAGCGCCTGCAGTCGTCGTTCCCGAACTTCACGCCGCCGGCCCCGTACAAGCTGCTCGACAACCCGGACAGCCTGCTCGACCGCACCGACCTCGTGTTCATCAACCCGGTCGGCACCGGCTACTCGGCGGCGATCGCCCCGGCGAAGAACAAGGATTTCTGGGGCACCGACCAGGACGCGCGCTCGATCGACCGCTTCATCCAGCGCTACCTGACCAAGTACTCGCGCTGGAACTCGCCGAAGTTCCTGTACGGCGAGTCGTACGGCACCGCGCGCAGCGCGGTCGTGTCGTGGGTGCTGCATGAGGACGGCATCGACCTGAACGGGATCACGCTGCAGTCGTCGATCCTCGACTATGCGAATGCGCTGTCCGCGCCGGGTACCTTCCCGACGCTCGCGGCCGACGCGTTCTACTGGAAGAAGACGACGCTCAACCCGACGCCGACCGATCTCGACGCATACATGGTGCAGGCCCGCAACTACGCGGACAACACGCTCGCGCCGCTCGCGCAGAAGCCGAACCCGCAGGACGGCGGCTTCGTGAACGTGCGGCTGAACCTGAACCTGCAGACCGCGCAGCAGATGGGTTCGTACATCGGCACGGATCCGACGTCGCTGATCCAGACGTTCGGCAACCCGGCCGCGCTCGGCAACGTGCCGTCGTCGGACGACAACCCGCCGTACACGTTCTTCCTGACGCTCGTGCCGGGCACGCAGATCGGCCAGTACGACGGTCGCGCGAACTTCACGGGCAAGGGCATCGCGCCGTACATCCTGCCGAACTCGGGCAGCAACGATCCGTCGATCACGAACGTCGGCGGCGCGTACACGGTGCTGTGGAACAGCTACATCAACACCGACCTCAAGTACACGTCGACGTCGTCGTTCGTGGACCTGAACGACCAGGTCTTCAACAACTGGGACTTCAGCCACACCGACCCGACCGGCGCAAACAGGGGCGGCGGCAATACGCTGTACACGGCCGGCGACCTCGCGGCGACGATGAGCGTGAACCCGGACCTGAAGGTGCTGTCGGCGAACGGCTATTTCGATGCGGTCACGCCGTTCCACCAGACCGAGCTGACGCTCGCGCAGATGCCGCTCGATCCGACGCTCAAGGCGCAGAACCTGACGATCAAGAACTATCCGTCGGGCCACATGATCTACCTGAACGACGCGTCGCGGACCGCGCTGAAGGGCGACCTCGGCAACTTCTACGACGGGATCCTCGCGAACCGTACCGCGCTGCAGCGCGTGCTGAAACTGCAGGCGCGTACGCAACAGATGAAGCAGCAACAGTTGAAGCAGCAGGGGCAGTAAGGATCGCGAGCGACTTGCGCTGCCCGGCCGTGCGCCGGGCGGCCCGAGTTCGCGAGGCCCCGGATGGACGACAGCCCGATCGGCGCAGGCCGGTCGGGCTGTTTTTTGCGGCGGGGTGCCGGCGTCGCGTGCTGGCCGGTCATGCATCACATCGCGCATGTGGCTCGCGATGCTGTGATCTTCCACGGTGGCCGAGAGTCGTCGACCGACGGGGCGTTGTCGGGTCCGCGTGAGATTCGCAGCGGCTTGATCCTCGAAAGGGGAATGCATGTCCCTGTATCGAGGATTTGCCGGAAATTCCCCACCGACAAATCGTGCCGATCTCTTCCATCAGGGGCGGGAAGACGGCGATGTCTGCCGTGGCGGGCGGCAGCCGTGCCGCTTACGCGAGCACGAGCCGCACCCCGACCGCGACGAGCGTCGAGGCGAGCAGGTTGCGCAGAAGCCGCTCGGGCGCGCGCGCCGACAGCAGGCTGCCGAGCACGATGCCGGGCAGCGAGCCGAGCAGCAGCGACAGCAGCATCGACCAGTCGACGGAGCCGAGCAGCCAGTGGCCCATGCCGGCGACGAGCGTGAGCGGCACCGCGTGCGCGATGTCGGAGCCGACGATGCGCGCGGTCGCGAGCAGCGGGTACAGCAGCAGCAGCACGGTGACGCCGATCGCGCCGGCGCCGACCGACGTCATCGACACGAGCGCGCCGAGCACGGCGCCCGTCAGCACGGTCGACCAGAACGTGCGCGCGGGATTCGGCGGGAGCGGGTTGCGCGCGGCGAGCGCGGTCAACTGCGGCCGGAAGATCAGTGCGAGCGACGTGAGCAGCAGCGCGATGCCGAGCACCAGCTGGATCATTCGCGCGGTGCCGGGCGAGTTCATCCCGTGCGTGTGCAGCAGCCACAGCGTGACGGCCGCGGCCGGGACGCTGCCGGCCGCGAGCCGGCCGGTGATGCGCCAGTCGATCGACCCCTTCAGTCCGTGGACGAGGGTGCCGGTGGCCTTGGTCGCGGCCGCGTACAGCAGATCGGTGCCAACCGCCGTCGCGGGGTGGACGCCGAACAGCAGCACGAGGATCGGCGTCATCAGCGAACCGCCGCCGACGCCCGTCAGGCCGACGAGAACGCCGACGAACAGGCCGGACAGGGAGTACAGCAGATCGATATGGGGAAGCGACATCGGAAGCAGGCGGTTATGCGGCGTTCGGCGGCGGCGCGCGGCCGCGGCGCGCGCATCAAAGTCCGCCATTGTCGCAAAAGTGGCGCTTCGGTGTACGACTACGTTAAAAATCGGCCGGGAAGGCCCGCCGGACGGGCCGTTCCCGGCGGGTCAAACGAACGTTTGAACAGGCGCCGGGCCGGGCGGGGTGGCGTGCCGGCGTTGCCGGGTTGCGACGCCGATGGCGGGCCATCGGGTGCGGCGGGGCGGAACTCTCCCCGATTCAGGCCGGACGGCCGTCAATGCATCGCGGGGCCGGCGCCCGCAACGGCGTCCTGGCGGCGGATGCGCAGCGCGAGGCCGAGCAGCCCGGCCGCGGCCGCAAATGCGGCGCCGACGGCGAACGCGGCGTGGTAGCCGCCGTTCAGCGCGTCGAGCGGCGAGGCGTGTGCCGCCGCGAGCGCATCGGTGCGCGCGGCCGCGAGGCTCGCGAGCACGGCGAGGCCGAGCGCGCCGCCCATCATGAACGCGGTGTTGACGATGCCCGACGCGAGCCCGGAATCGGCCGGATCGACGTCGCTCATCGCGGCGAGCAGCACCGGATTGAACGCGACGCCCGCGCCGATGCCGAGCAGCGTCATGCCCGGCAGCACGTGCCAGACGAAGCTGCCGTCGGCCGGCGCGCGCGCGAACAGCGCGAGGCCGCACGCCGCGATCAGCAGGCCGGCGGCGATCGGGCCGCGGATGCCGAAACGCATCACGATCCGCGCCGACAGCCCGAGCGAGAACGCGGCCATGATCAGGTTCGCCGGCAGGAACGCGAGCCCGACCTGCAGCGGTCCGTAGCCGAGCACGCGCTGCATGTAGAGCGCGGACAGGAAGAACCACGCGAACATCGCGGCCGCCCACAGCACGCCGATCACGTTCGCGAGCGCGACGTTGCGCGCGGCGAACAGCGTGAGCGGCATCAGCGGATGCGCGACGCGCGCCTCGATCGCGACGAACAGCGCGAGCAGCACGACGGCCGCGCCGATCAGCACGACGGTCTGGGTCGACAGCCAGCCGGCCTCGTTGCCGCCGACGATCCCGTAGACCGCGAGCATCAGCGACGCGGTCACGGTGATCGCGCCCGCGACGTCGAGCCGCGCGGCGCCGGCCGGCGCGCGCAGGCGCGGCAGCAGCGCGACGCACATCGCATAGACGGCGATGCCGATCGGCAGGTTGACGAGGAAGATCCAGTGCCATGACAGCGTGCTCGTCAAGAGCCCGCCGAGCAGTACGCCGATGCTGCCGCCGCCCGCGCAGACGAAACCGTAGACGCCCATCGCGCGCGCCCGTTCGCCCGGCTCGGTGAACAGGTTCATGATCAGCGACAGCGACACGGCCGACACGATCGCGCCGCCGAAGCCCTGCACCGCGCGCGCGGCGATCAGCATCGTCTGCGATTGCGCGAGGCCGCAGGCGAGCGACGCGAGCGTGAACACGACGAGGCCGGCGAGGAACATGCGCCGCTGCCCGTACAGGTCGCCAAGCCGGCCGCCGAGCAGCAGGCAGCCGCCGAACGTCAGCAGGTAGGCGTTGACGACCCACACGAGGGCCGTCTCGGTGAAATGGAGGTCGGTGCTGATCGACGGCAGTGCAACGTTTACGATCGTGCTGTCGAGCACGATCATCAGCACGCCGAGGCAGAGGACGATCAGCGCGTACCAGCGCTTCTCGCCGTGGATCCCGTGGGTCATGGCTGGCAGCCTTCTCTCTGATAGTTATTTGAAAGGCTCAATTGTAGACGTCGTTCGCGTGCGCTTCCTGCCGGTTTGTGGCAGGAGCGACGCGTAGCGGCAGCGCGTGTCGCGCGGCGCCGGACGTTATCCGCGCGGCGGGAGTTCGCAGCCGTCGGGGCCGCAAGCGGCGGCGTCGTCGCCGGCGAATTCGACGATGGCGCCGTCGCGCCATGCCTGCTCGAGCGCCTGCGCGAACACGTCGGCCGGCTGCGCACCCGATACCGCGTAGCGGCCGCCGAACACGAACAGCGGCACGCCGCGTCCGCCGATCTGCGCGGCGCGCGCGATGTCGGCCTCGACTTCGTCACGGTATGCATCGCTGCGCAGCACGGCTTCGACGGCCGAGCGCTCGAGCCCCGCTTCGACCGCGAAGTCGATCAGCGCCGCATGGTCGAACAGCGAGCCGTGCTCGCAGAAATAGGCGCGGTACAGGCGCTCGGTCAGCGCATGGGCGCGGCCGGTGGCTTCCGCGAGCTTCACGAGCCGATGGCCGTCGAGCGTGTCGCCGACGAACGTGCCGGGCAGGTCGTAGCTCAGCCCGACGCTCGCTGCCGCGTCGGTCACCTGGCGCAACATCTGGTCGACCTGCGCGGGCGACATCCGGTACTTGCCCGCGAGCATCGCCTCCACCGGTTCGACCGGCTGGCCCGGCATCAGCCGGTACGCACGCAACGCGACGTCGACGTGCTCCGCGTGCGCGAATGCGGCGAGCGCCTCGTCGAAGCGGCGCTTGCCGATCCAGCACCACGGGCAGATCAGGTCGGACCAGATTTCGACGGTCAGGATCGGGCGGGCAGTCGGGGCGGGTGTGGTCGTCATGGGTGGTCCGGGGCGGCAAATAAATGTAACCGGGACTATAGCATTTTTGTGCTTCGACGCTTCGATGCTTTGCCGTGGGCTGGCCCGCGTGGAACGGGCCGGCCCCTGACGTATCACGAAGCATAGTCACGGACCGCGCGAACCGGTAGCGGGGCCGATGTCAGTGATGGTGAACGGTGAAGGCGGCAAGCTTGGCGACCAAGCAACCACGCCCGCAGCACAGGTCGCTCACACGTCGCCCTGCGTTTCCTTCAGATGCTTCAGGTGCTTGTAGACGGTCGCGCGCCCCATCCCGAGCACGTTCGCGACGTAGTTCGCGGCGCTCTTGCCGCGGAACGCGCCTTCCGCATAAAGCGCCTCGACGAGCTCGCGCCGGTGCTCGCGCGTGAGGCCGTTCAGGCCGACCTGCCGCTCGCGCAGCCAGCCGTGCAGGAACGTGTTGATGCGCTCCTGCCAGTCGTCGCGGAACAGCTCGTCCGGTTGCGCGACGATGCCCGCGCCCTTGATGAACACGTCGAGCGTCGCGCGGACGTCGTCGAACACCGCGATGTTGAAGTTGATGCACATCATCCCGGCCGGCCGGCCTTCGTCGTCGAACAGCACGTTGCTCACGCAACGCATGCGCCGGCCGTCCCAGTTCAGTTTCTCGTACGGGCCGATCACGCGCTCGCGTGCCGAATGATCGATTTCCTCGAGCGCCGAATCGTCGCCGACCTCGCGCTTCGACAGGTTGTTCGCGAGGTACAGCACGGTCTGGTCGTGCAGGTCGTGGATCACGACTTCCGCGTACGGGAAGAACAGCGCCGCGATGCCGTCGGCGATCGGTGCGTAGCGGGTGAGCAGCAGGTCTTTGACGGGGGATTGCTTCTTGCGCATCGGAATCGCCATCTCGGGTGAGCGGGAGCCGGGCGGTGCGTCGGCACGGCGCGCCGGCGTGCCGTCCACCGGCTCGCCCGTGCGCCCCCGCGCTGCCGCCGCGGCGGTTGCGCCATTGTATCGGCCCCGCATGCGCGTGCCGCTCATGCGCGCGTCAGATGCATGTACAGCGCGTGTGCGATCGCGATGTCCTCGAGCCCGAGGCCGATCGAGCGGAAGAACGCGTGACGCGTGCGCGACGGCGCCGCGCAGGTGCCTGCGACGAGCGCGGGCAGGTCGCCGACGATCCGCTCCGGCGTCCAGCCGTGCCCGGCCGCCGCGATTTGCATCTCGCCCGCGCTCGCGGGCGTCGTGTGCCGGTAGTCGCAGTACACGTCCATGTCGGGCAACCATGCGGGCGGGATCTCGTGCGCGCGCGCGACGTTGGTGCTGATCGAGGTGACGAGCGCGGGGCGCGTGAGCATGCCGTCGGCGAGCACCGGCGTGCCCGACGACGTGCACAGCATCACGACGTCCGCGTCGCGCACGCACGCCTCGACGCTGGCGGCCGCACGGGCGCGCGGATCGATCCGCGCGAGCGTCGCCTGCAGCGCCGGGTCGCCGGCGAGCGCGGGCGAATGGACGCTGATCGATGCCCAGTCGCGCAATGCCGCCGTATGGCGCAGATGTGCGAGGCCCACCGCGCCCGCGCCGATCACGGCGAGCCTGCGCGCATCGCGCGGCGCGAGGCAGTCGACCGCGAGCGCCGTCGTGCCGGCCGTGCGCTCGACCGTCAGCAGCCCCGCGTCGCACCACATCAGCGGCTGGCCGGTGCGCATCGACATCAGCGCGGTCCACGCCGTGACGATCGGTTTGCCGCCCGTCACGACGTACGGCGACAGTTTCGCGCCGAACACTTGCTCGTCGGCGAGTGCGCCGAGATACGTGATGAAATCGCCGGCCTGCTCGGGGAACAGCGTGAGGGTTTGCGGCGGCTGCACCGCGCGGGCCGATGCGAGCGACGCGAACATGCGGCGCAGCGTGCCGAGCACGTCGAGCGACGGCAGCGCCGCGCGCACCGCGGCTTCGTCGACGGTCAGCGGCAGGGTCGGGGCGGGTTGCGTCATGGAACTTCTCCGGTCGGGGCCGGACAGGACAGTCTCGAAAGCGGGCGTCCGGCGGTGTTCGTGATGGATTAAAAGTCTAATATAGACAAAAGAAGTCGGGTGAATTTTTCTTTTCAGGACAGGCCCGAGCCGCTGTTAGTCGAAAAAAACATCGATGAATCAAAGGCATTTTGTGTAATCGACGGAATCTCGATGGGCGGCAGCGAGGCCGCGATTATCGTATCCCCTATAGTCTATAGTAGACTAAGAGTCTATATTTCACATGCGGACCGGCATGTTGCCGCCCGGCGGCCGGCATGCATCGCATGCCGATCCGGCGCCCGGCGACGGCGTCGCGCGAACGGTCTTCATCGCCTCAATCCGGAATCGAAGGACATCGTCATGAACTGGAAGCTTTCCCTCTGCGCCGTCGCGGCGCTTGCGTGCGCGGCCGTCACCGCCCACGCGGAACAGACCACGCTGCGCTTCGGGATCGAAGCCGCCTATCCGCCGTTCGAGAGCAAGACGCCGGCCGGCCAGCTGCAGGGTTTCGACGTCGACGTCGGCAATGCCGTCTGCGCGAAGCTGAACATGAAGTGCGTGTGGGTCGAGAATGCGTTCGACGGGCTGATCCCGGCGCTGCAGGCGCGCAAGTTCGATGCGATCAATTCGGCGATGAACATCACCGCGAAGCGCAAGCAGAGCATCGATTTCACGCCGGCGATCTACGTGGTGCCGATCGTGATGGTCGCGCACCGCGGCTCGCCGCTGCGGCCCGATGCCGCGAGCCTGCGCGGCAAGCACGTCGGCGTGCTGCAGGGCTCGTCGCAGGAGGATTTCCTGAAGGCGCACTGGGCCAATGCGGGCGTGGACGTCGTGTCGTATCAGGACCAGGACCAGATCTATGCCGATCTCGTCGCCGGTCGTCTCGACGCGGCCGTGCAGGAAGCGCAGACCGCGCAGGACGGTTTCCTCGACAAGCCGGCCGGCCGCGACTACCAGATCGTCGGCGAGCCGCTGAAGGATCCCGCGACGCTCGGCGAAGGCACCGGCTTCGGGTTGCGCAAGGGCGACAAGGCGCTGCAGGCGAAGATCGTCGGCGCGCTCGACGCGCTGAAGAAGGACGGCACGCTGAGCGCGCTGTCGCAGAAGTATTTCAAGCGCGACATCGTCGCGAAGTAAGCCAGGCCGCGCGCCGGCCGCGGTGCCGGCGCGCGTCGCACCGAATCTCGACGCAGTACGGGGAAGCATGGATTTCGACGTCATCGTTCTGGGGGCCGGCATCGTCGGCGTGTCGTCGGCGCTGCATCTGCAGGATCGCGGGCTGCGTGTCGCGCTCGTCGACCGGCGCGCGCCCGGCGAGGAAACGAGCCATGGCAATGCGGGGCTGATCGAGCGCTCGTCGGTCGTGCCGTACGCGTTCCCGCGCCGGCTCGGCACGCTGCTGCGCTACGCACGCAACCGCTCGGTCGATCTCTATTGGGACTACAAAGCATTGCCTGCGTATGCGGGCTGGCTTGCGCGTTTCTGGCGCGAATCGTCGCCGCAGCGGCTCGCGGCCGCCGCACGCGACATGCTGCCGCTCGTCGCGGCGAGCGTCGTCGAGCACGACGCGCTGATCGCGCGCACCGACGCGCAGCCGCTCGTGCATGACGGCGGGTGGCTCGAGGCGTTCCGTTCGCCCGCGCTGTTCGACGCGGAAACGCGCGCGCAGCAGCGGGTGGCCGACGCGCACGGGTTGCGGATGAGTGTGCTCGACGCGCGCGCGTTGCGCGAACGCGAGCCCGGCATCGGCGACGCGTTCTGCGGCGCATTCCACTGGCAGGACCCGAAGACGGTGTCGAGCCCCGGCGGCCTCACGAAGGCGTACGCGCGGCTGTTCGAGCGCGACGGCGGCACGTTCGTACGCGGCGACGCGACGACGCTCGCGCAGGTGCGCGACGGCTGGCAGGTCGATACCGAGCATGGGCCGATTGCGGCCGGCTCGGCCGTGGTTGCGCTCGGGCCGTGGTCCGATCACGTGTTCGCGCCGCTCGGCTACCGGATTCCGCTGCGCGCGAAGCGCGGCTATCACATGCATTACCGGCCGACCCGCGCGCCGCTGAACGTGCCCGTGTGCGATACCGAGGAGGGTTTCGTCGTCGCGCCGATGGAAGGCGGCCGCCTGCGGCTTACGACCGGCGTCGAGATCGCGTTGCGCGGCGCGCCGCCGACCGGCGTGCAGCTCGCGCGTGCCGAGCCGCTGGCGCGCGACGCGTTCGGCATCGGCGAGCGGCTCGATCCGGCGCCGTGGCTCGGGATGCGGCCGTGCACGCCCGACATGCGGCCCGTGATCGGGCCTGCGCCGCGCCATCGTCATCTGTGGTTCGCGTTCGGCCACTGTCACCACGGGCTCACGCTCGGCCCCGCGACCGGGCGTCTGCTCGCCGAGATGATGACGGGCGCGCCGACCTTCATCGATCCCCATCCGTACCGGCCCGCGCGCTTCGGCTGAACCCGTTGCGATACGACGGCCGCCGCGTGTGCGGCCGTCACAGTTTTTCATTCGGCTGTCCGTATTGTGTGAAGTCTTGCAGCCGGAAATGATCTGCGCAATTGAGCGGAAAGAAATCGCGAAATAAGCAAAACAGAAAACACGCGATTTATTAATGCATTTTCATGAAGATGAAATGCGAAGCAGGCGGTCCGTCCGGGCCATCCGGCGACGTTTCGCAACGGACGTTCCGATGTGACCCGGGATGTACCGGAACACGTTACTTCCGGCCTCGCAAACGTTACGTTACATCCGCGCTCCCGACACATTTATCGTCAGATGATTGCGGCTGCGCGACCCGTTTATTTACCCGGAAATCCATATAAAACCGTTATTGGCTTGCAATAGGCCAACGAATCAATCCGTTTTATCCGGATGGCACACTTCGTGCAATCGATCCCCATGCTTTATCAACGTAGTGCCAACGAGATGGGGTAAGGATGAGACAAAACTTTAAATTGACGGGTGTGGCGCTGTCGGTCACGACGGTGTTCGGGGTACTGGTTTCCGGTTCGGCTGTCGCCGGGCCGCTCGATGCGCTGCCGATTCCGCAAGTCGTCGTGAATCCGCCGACCAACAGCGTATCGATCGGGTTGGCCGCGACCGGCACGTCGCCGCTGGGTTCGGTCACCGTTGCGACGGGTGGGGCCGGCGCGATTCAGACGTCGCTGGGCAATCCGGCGCAGGCGTTGTCGGGCGCGGTGAACGCGCTGCAGGGCGCGCTCGGCGGCGGTGGCGGCGCGGTGACGCCCCTCGCGCCGGTACAAGGCGTGGTGAACCAGGTGACGGGAGCGCTCGGTGGCGGCAACCCGGCCGGTGCGTTGAGCGGCGCGCTGAATACGGCGACGGGGACGTTGAGCAATGCGGTCGGCACGGTGACGGGCGGGCTGGGTAACGTCGGCGGCGGTGCGAATCCGCTGGCGCCGGTTCAAGGTGTCGTCAATCAAGTGACGGGGGCGCTCGGTGGTGGCAACCCGGCCGGCGCGCTGACCGGCGCCCTCGGTACGGTCACGGGTGCGTTGGGTAACGTCGGTGGCGGGTCGAACCCGCTGGCACCGGTTCAAGGTGTCGTCAATCAAGTGACGGGGGCGCTCGGTGGCGGCAACCCGGCCGGCGCGCTGACCGGCGCCCTCGGTACGGTCACGGGTGCGCTGGGTAACGTCGCTGGCGGGTCGAATCCGCTCGCGCCGGTTCAGGGCGTGGTGAATCAAGTAACGGGTGCGCTTGGCGGCGGCAACCCGGCCGGCGCACTGACCGGCGCTCTCGGCACGGTGACGGGTGCACTCGGCAACGTCGGCGGCGGCAACCCGGCCGGCGCACTGACCGGCACTCTCGGCACGGTGACGGGTGCACTCGGCAACGTTGGCGGCACGAACCCGCTGGCGCCGATCCAGAACGTCGTCGACCAGGTCACGGGCACGCTGGGCAGCGGCAATCCGGCTGGTGCGCTGAGCAACGCGGTCAATACGATCACGGGTACGCTCGGCAACATCGGTGGCGCGTCGAGCCCGCTGGCACCGGTGCAAGGCGCCGTCACGCAACTCGCCGGCACGCTCGGCAATGGCAACCCGGCCAGCGCACTGACGGACGCTGTGAACTCGGTGACGGGCGCGCTCGGCAGCCTCGGCGGCACGAACCCGCTGGCTCCGGTACAAGGCGTCGTGAACCAGGTCGTCGGCACGCTATCGGGCGCCGGCGGCGGCAGCCCGATCGCGCCGATCACGAACCTCGTCAGCGGCCTGCAAAACGCGCTGCCGACGGGCGGCAACCCGGCCGGCGCACTGGGCAACGCGGTCAACTCGGTCACGGGCGCACTCGGCAACCTCGGCGGCACGAACCCGCTGGCGCCGGTACAGGGCGTCGTGAACCAGGTCGTCGGCACGCTCGGCGGCAGCAACCCGGCCGGCGCACTGAGCAACGCGGTCAGCTCGGTCACGGGCGCACTCGGCAACCTCGGCGGCACGAACCCGCTGGCCCCGGTACAGGGCGTCGTGAACCAGGTGGTCGGTACGCTCGGCGGCAGCAACCCGGCCGGCGCACTGAGCAACGCGGTCAGTTCGGTGACGGGCGCACTCGGCAGCCTCGGCGGCACGAACCCGCTGGCGCCGGTGCAGGGCGTCGTGAACCAGGTCGTCGGCACGCTGTCGGGCGCAGGCGGCAGCAGCCCGATCGCGCCGATCACGAACCTCGTCAGCGGCCTGACCGGCGGCAGCAACCCGGCCGCCGCGCTGACCGGTGCGCTCGGTTCGGTGACGGGGGCCCTGGCGAACGGTCCGGCGGCCCTCGGGCAGGCGGCCGGCGCGTTGTCGGGCGCGGCCGGTTCGACGGCTGCAGCGGGCGGCAGCCTGCTCGGCTCGGGCGCGAGCGCGGCGGGCAGCACGGCGGGGGCAGCCGGTTCGCTGCTGTCGACGGGCGGCAACGCGACGGCGACGGTCGTCAATGCGGCCGGCACGACGCTGGGCACGGCGCTGGGTTCCACGCCGAGCCTGTCGGTCACGCCGCACTCGGGCAACAACTCGGCGAACAATCCGCTCGCACCGGTGTCGACGCTGCTGCAGGCGGTGACGGGCGCATTGCCGAGGTAACCGGCCGGTGCGCGCGGCGACGGTTCATCGCCTGCCGCGCGCAACGGGTCGCACAACGCGGCATGACAGCAATGTCATGCCGCGTTTTTTTTGGGGTTCCCGGTCTGTCTCACGGGAGGAATGGCACTGAATTGCGGGGCGGAATGGAATAACCGGCCGGATTCGTCCGTTTACTTACCGAGTCGCGGCGCAGCCGGACAGCGGGATAATGGTCATGACGTAGTCGACGTCCCGTCCGGCGCCGCCGTGCCGCGATGCCATGCCAAGGAGAACGGGAATGAAGACGATGCTGTTCGCCATCGCGCTGATGGCCGCGATCGTGCGGCCCGCGGCCGCCGAGCCGCCGCAGGCCGGTGACGGGAAACTGGTCGACGAAGATCACATGACGCTGTACGTGTTCGATCACGACGCGCCGGGCAAGAGCACGTGCACCGGCACCTGCGCGGCCAACTGGCCGCCGGCGCTCGCCGACGGATACGACAAGGCGTCGGGCGCACTGAGCCTCGTCACGCGCGACGACGGCAAGAAGCAATGGGCGTACCGCGGCCGTCCGCTATACCGCTGGAAGATGGACCACAAGGCCGGTGACGCGGGCGGTGACGGCGTCGGCGGAATGTGGCACGTTGCGCGCCCCTGAGAACGGACTGACGGGCTGACGGCGCGGCGACGCGCAAGGCATCCGGATGAGCTACGAATCGGACCTGCTGGTGTGGCTGCCGCATCTCACCCGGTATGCGCGCGCGCTGACGGGCGATCGGG
Source organism: Burkholderia sp. BCC1985 (assembly GCF_905339915.1). Lineage (NCBI taxonomy): Bacteria > Pseudomonadati > Pseudomonadota > Betaproteobacteria > Burkholderiales > Burkholderiaceae > Burkholderia > Burkholderia sp. BCC1985. The sequence goes on along the minus strand of NZ_CAJPGY010000025.1, from coordinate 48,259 downwards.
CCTGGGCGGACGATCTCGTACAGGACACGCTGGAACGCGCGCTGAACCGGCCGCCGCGTGACGGCGGCAACCTGCGCGCGTGGCTGCTGACGCTGCTGCGCCACCGCTTCATCGACCAGTTGCGCGCGCGGCGCGAGATCGCGGTCGACGATGCGACCGCGCCATGGCAGACGATGGCCGCGCCGAACGACGAGATCGGCGGCCTGCTGCTGCGCGACGTGCAGCGCGCGCTGTACCGGCTGCCGGTCGAGCAGCGCGAGGTGCTGCTGCTGGTGGCGCTCGAGGAGCTGAGTTACCGCGACGCCGCACAGGTGCTCGGCGTGCCGGTGGGGACTGTGATGTCGCGGCTGTCACGGGCGCGTGAACAGATGCGTGCGCTGTTGTCCGGCGAGCCGCCGGCGCACGGCGCGGCCGCGTTACGGGTGATCGGGAAGACATGATGGACGACGACGATCCGCGCAAACCTTCGAACGATCGGGACGATGCCGTGTCGGCCCAGCTGCTGTCGGCGCTGCTCGACGGCGAGCTGTCCGGGCAGGAGCGCCGCGAGGTGCTCGAGCGGCTGCGGTCCGATCCGCGGGAGGCCGACCGGTTCGCGCATTACGGCGCGCAGCGCGATGCGTTGCACGCGCTGTTCCCGCTGCCGGCTGCCGCACCCGCGCTGTTCGTGCAGCGGCGCGCGCCGCGCTGGCGTGGCCTTGCCTATGCGTTCGCGGGGCTGGCGGCCGGGCTGGTGATCGGCATCGCGCTGCACGCGGGCTGGACGACGTTCGGCGCCGAGCCGGCATTCGCCGCACGCGCGGACGTCGCTTACGCCGTGTACGCGGCCGAGCGGGAGCATCCGGTCGAGGTCGACGCACGCGATCCGGCGCGCCTTGCCGCGTGGCTGTCCGCGCGTCTCGGGCGGCCCGTGCGCGCGCCGTCGCTCGACGAATACGGCTATGCATTGCTGGGCGGCCGGCTCCTGCCGGGCGACGCGGGGCCGGCGGCGCAACTCATGTACCAGCGCGCGGACGGCAAGCGCGTGACGCTCTACATGACGGCCTACGACGCGCGGCGCTTCGCGCCCCGGGCGATGTCGGCCGACGGCCGCCATACGTATTTCTGGTCGGATCGCGGCATGGGTTTTGCGCTCTCCGGGCGCGCCGACGAACGACGCCTGCGCGAACTCGCGATCGAGGCATGCGGCGCGCTCGGCGGGCCGACCGACGCGTGGAAGGGGTGATGCACGCGGCATCCGCAGGGAGCCAATGATGAACGCGAAGGTGGCGATGGTGACGGTGGCGCTCGCGGCATGCGCCGGGCTCGCGCGGGCGGACGGCGATGCCCCGGTGCGCGTGCCGGTCGACGCCGACGGCGTGCAGCGGGTGGCGATCGTCGGCGGCAGCTATTTCTTTCGCCCGAACCACGTGATCGTCCGCGCGCACGTGCCGGTGGAGCTGACCGTATCGGCCGAACCGGGCGTCGTGCCGCACAGTTTCGCGATCGACGCGCCGCAGGCCGGCATCGCGGTGCGCACCGAACTCGGCACGACGCCGCGCACGTTGCGCTTCACGCCGACGACGCCCGGCCGCTTCGCCTACTATTGCACGCATCGGCTGCTGTTCTTGCGCAGTCATCGCGAGCGCGGAATGGAAGGCGTGCTCGACGTCGAGGCGGCGCCATGATCGCCGCGTTGCTGGCCGCGAGCCTGATAGGAGCGAGCATGACAGCCGATCCCGTGACCGTCGCGCAGACGCATTTCGACCAGGTCCACTCGTACCGCGCGACGATCCGCTCGTCGGCGCGAAGCGGCGAGCACGCCGAATTCCACTATGCATACCTGAAACCCGGTTTCGTCCGGATGGACTTCGTGTCGCCGCATCACGGCGCGGTGCTCGCGTACGATCCCGGCGACGGCAAGGTCCGGCTGCGCCCGTTCGGCGAGCATGCGCTGCCCGCGCTGACGCTGTCGCCATCCAATCCGCTCCTGCGCAATCGCAGCGGCCATCGCGTCGACCGGTCGGACGTCGGCGTGCTGCTGCGCAACGTGCATGCGCTGCAGCAGGGCGGTGCGACGGTGACGGAGGGCCAGGAAACCGTCGGCGGCCGCACCACGCTGCGCGTGTCGGTGACGGGCGCACCCGCGCACGTGGTCGACGGCGTGCATCGCTATCGTCTGTGGCTGGACACCGAGGACGGCTTTCCGCTGAAGGTGGTCAGCTTCGCGGACGACGACGGCGCGCCGCTCGAGACGGTCACGCTCGACGACGTCGAGATCGACGTCGCGTTTCCCGCCCGCTTTTTCTCCCCCTGATTCCTGATCCCGACGACTCATGCCGGAGGCAGCATGGCGGAATACCGGTTTTCGACGACGTGGCGCGTGGACGCGCCGCTCGCGGCGGTCTGGGACGCGATCTACCAGGTCGATCGCTGGCCCGACTGGTGGAAGAGCGCCGTGCGGACCGTCGAGATCGAACCCGGCGATGCCCGCGGCGTCGGCGCGCTGCAGCGCTACACGTGGAAAGGCGCGTTGCCGTACCGGCTGACCTTCGACATGCGCGTGCTGCGCGTCGAGCGGCTGCATGCGCTCGAAGGCCGCGCGAGCGGCGCGATCGAAGGCGACGGCTGCTGGTCGTTCGCCGGCGACGGCACGCGCACCGTCGTGCGCTACGACTGGCACATCCGCACGCGCGAGCGCTGGATGAACTGGCTGGAGCCGGTCGCGCGCCCGCTGTTCGCCTGGAATCACGACGTCGTGATGCGCGAAGGCGCGAAAGGACTCGCGCGCCGGCTGGGCGCGACGGTCGAGACCGACGGCCGGACGTTCCAGCCGGTCGCCGGCTGTCCGGACATGTGACGATCTCGCGGTCTGTCCCGGCCTCGTTGGCGTCCGAGCGGCTCTTTTCATGCGATACCGGACGACCGCGGGAACTCGGTGCCTGCCCCGTGTCAAATTGGGGCGATGGTCGGGATATCCCGTATCCCCGTCCGCTCCCGGTGTGCGGGGTTGATGTGTATGTGATTGTTTTGAATGATCTTTTTTGATTTATCCCCGTTTTTCCGCCGTTCCGCCCCGCACGAAAAAACCTCCGGCTCCCCTTCTTGAATTTGTCAAAACCCGTCCATATAATTAGCACTCGCTGCACGAGAGTGCTAACAATTCTCTGCCGGGCGACCCGCCGGGCAGATTCCCTAAGCGTTCTTCAATCTCAGTCAAGAGAGGAGTGAATATGAACCTTCGTCCTTTGCACGATCGCGTGATCGTCAAGCGCCTGGATCAGGAAACCAAGACCGCCTCGGGCATCGTGATCCCCGAAGCTGCTGCTGAGAAGCCGGATCAAGGCGAGATCCTCGCGGTCGGCCCGGGCAAGCGCGACGACAAGGGCGCGGCGATCGCGCTCGACGTGAAGGTCGGCGATCGCGTGCTGTTCGGCAAGTACGCTGGTCAGACCGTCAAGGTCGACGGCCAGGAACTGCTGGTCATGCGTGAAGAAGACATCATGGCCGTGGTCAACGCGCAGTAAGCGTCCACCGACGGTACATATTCCCAAGAATTCAAGGAGTTAGAAGATGGCAGCTAAAGACGTCGTATTCGGCGATTCCGCCCGTTCGAAGATGGTCGAAGGCGTGAACATTCTCGCCAACGCAGTCAAGGTCACGCTGGGTCCGAAGGGCCGCAACGTCGTGCTCGAGCGCAGCTTCGGCGGCCCGACGGTCACCAAGGACGGTGTGTCGGTCGCGAAGGAAATCGAGCTGAAGGACAAGCTCCAGAACATGGGCGCGCAAATGGTCAAGGAAGTCGCTTCCAAGACCAGCGACAACGCGGGCGACGGCACGACGACGGCAACCGTCCTCGCGCAATCGATCGTTCGCGAAGGCATGAAGTACGTCGCATCGGGCATGAACCCGATGGACCTGAAGCGCGGCATCGACAAGGCAGTCGCAGCGGCTGTCGAAGAGCTGAAGAAGATCAGCAAGCCGTGCACGACGAACAAGGAAATCGCACAGGTCGGCTCGATCTCGGCGAACAGCGACACGTCGATCGGCGATCGCATCGCTGAAGCGATGGACAAGGTCGGCAAGGAAGGCGTGATCACCGTCGAAGACGGCAAGTCGCTGGCTGACGAACTCGACGTCGTCGAAGGCATGCAGTTCGACCGCGGCTACCTGTCGCCGTACTTCATCAACAACCCGGACAAGCAAGTTGCCGTCCTCGACAACCCGTTCGTGCTGCTGCACGACAAGAAGGTGTCGAACATCCGTGATCTGCTGCCGGTGCTCGAGCAAGTCGCGAAGGCTGGCCGTCCGCTGCTGATCATCGCAGAAGACGTCGAAGGCGAAGCGCTCGCAACGCTGGTCGTCAACAACATCCGCGGCATCCTGAAGACCGTTGCGGTCAAGGCGCCGGGCTTCGGCGATCGTCGCAAGGCGATGCTGGAAGACATCGCGATCCTGACCGGCGGTCAAGTCGTCGCGGAAGAAACCGGCCTGACGCTCGAGAAGGCAACGCTGGCAGAACTGGGCCAGGCGAAGCGCATCGAAGTGGGCAAGGAAAACACGACGATCATCGACGGCGCAGGCGAAGCCGTGAACATCGAAGCGCGCGTCAAGCAAGTTCGCACGCAAATCGAAGAAGCGACGTCGGACTACGACCGTGAAAAGCTGCAAGAGCGCGTGGCCAAGCTGGCCGGCGGCGTGGCAGTGATCAAGGTCGGTGCTGCGACCGAAGTCGAAATGAAGGAAAAGAAGGCGCGTGTCGAAGACGCACTGCACGCAACGCGCGCAGCTGTGGAAGAAGGCATCGTGGCAGGCGGCGGCGTTGCGCTGATCCGCGCTCGCACCGCGATCGCAGGCCTGACCGGCGCGAACGCCGACCAGAACGCCGGCATCAAGATCGTGCTGCGCGCAATGGAAGAGCCGCTGCGCCAGATCGTCACGAACGGCGGCGAAGAAGCGAGCGTCGTGGTGGCGGCAGTGGCTGCAGGCACGGGCAACTACGGCTACAACGCAGCAACGGGCGAGTACGTCGACATGGTTGAAGCCGGCGTCGTCGACCCGACCAAGGTCACGCGCACCGCGCTGCAGAACGCAGCTTCGGTTGCAGGCCTGCTGCTGACGACGGACGCAGCTGTCGCAGAACTGCCGAAGGAAGATGCACCGATGCCGGGCGGCATGCCGGGCGGCATGGGCGGCATGGGCATGGACATGTAATCGACTTCGGTCGATGGTGTCCGGGGCGCGCAGCGATGCGCGTTCCAGCCAAAGAAAAAGACCCGCAGCGATGCGGGTCTTTTTTTATGTGCGCGCAAAAAGAGGCGGACATTCGGGGGCGGACCTGCCGCCCCCGCGCGAGGGTGAGCCGCGTGCAACGGCGGCGCGGGGCCGCCGTGCGGGTTCAATGCCGGGCGATCCGCGGGGAGGTTTTGCTGCTTTCCGTCACCGGGCGCCCGCCTTCCTCATCGTTGCTGCGGGCCCAGAAGAACCGGTCGGGCAGGTACGCGCCCATGCCGGGCCGGAACGCGTCGCGCACGGCCTGGTACAGGTATTCCTGCGCCTCGCGCACCGCCTCGGGCGGCTCCTGGCCATTCGCGAGCAGGGCCGCGATCGCCGCGCCGAGCGTATCGGTGATGCCCATCAACCGGTGCGGCGAACGATCCCACATGTCTTCGCGAAGCTGGCCTTCCTCGCCGTACAGCGTGTTGACGAGCCGGTGCGAGCCCGTCTCCGACGACAGGATGTACTCGCAGCCCTGCGACAGCAGGTGCGACACGGCCGCGTCGAGATTCGGCGCCTCGGCATCGCCGTCCGGCTGCGCGAGCGCGATCAGCGTCGCGTGGTCGGCGACCAGCAGCGTCGTCTGCGGCGCGAGCAGGTCGGCGATCGATTCGCGCAGGTCGTCGGCGGCGAGCACGTGCTCGTCGTCGAGCGTGAAGTCCGGCGCGAGCACGAGCGGCACGCCGTCGTAGTCGGCGACCACTTCGGCGATCGCGCTCACGACTTCCGCGCGCGTCGCCGCGCCGATCTTGAACGCGGCGACCGGCATGTCCTCGAGCAGCATGCGCGCCTGGGCGGCGACGACATCGGGATCGAGACCGGTCACTTCGTCGCAGGCGGCCGAGTCGCGCACGGTATAGCCCGTCAGGACGGACACGCCGTGGCAGCCCATGCTCGCCAGTGTCATCAGATCGGCTTGGAGGCCGGAGCCGCCGGTGGGATCGGACAGGCCGAAGGTGAGGACGATCGGAGGGGCGTTGCTGGACATGTAAAAATGGGGCAAGAAAAAAACGGGGAAGCGACGGAACTGCGGACGGCGAGGCGAAGTGGGCGTTTGGGCCCTGTGTTGCCCGGCAGGCCGCACTTTCCAGCCATTATGCGGCGGAATCCGGCCCGCACGACGGATTTTTTAGCGCAGCGCAACGTAGTCGCCGTACTCCAGCGCGATTGCTAGGCAGTCCGGCCCCGACACGGTACCATCATGGCTCCCGAATTTACCGACTTTTCCCGACGCGGCTTAAGATGGAATACAAGAGCTGGATGTGCCTGATTTGTGGCTGGATTTATGACGAAGAAGCCGGGCTGCCCGAAGAGGGCATCGCCCCGGGCACGCGCTGGGAAGACGTCCCGATCAACTGGACGTGCCCCGAATGCGGCGCTCGCAAGGAAGACTTCGAGATGGTCCAGATCTGACCGGACCCTTGGCCAACGGACACCCGGCTGCGGCCTCGCGGTTGCCCGGTGCTTGCGCACCGAGGCCGGCGCGAGCGACTTGACGATGACAGGCGCGCGTGTCCATGACGGCCGATCCGGCGAACGTTCCCCACCCTGACGCATTACCCAACCCGCGCGGCGGGGCCGTGCGCGCGGCCGACGCGTGGCTCGCGGCGGCCGCCGACGCATTCGAGCGTCGCGACGACGCGGCCGCGCCGCTGTCGGCCGCTGCCGCCGTGCTGGCGGAGGCCGGCTGGCTGCCGGCCGCCCGATTCGCGGGGCAACTCGCCGCCGCGGCGCCGCTCGTCGCCGCCGAACCGGCTTGCGCCGCCTGGCGCCTCGCGTTGCGCGATTTCAGCGCGGCGGTCGGGCGCCACAATCTTCGCGAGCTGGCCTGCTCGCCCATCCTGTTCGACCATTTCCGTGCGCTGCGTGCGCAAAGCTCGGCCGACCTGCACGCGAGCGTGCCGCTCGACGCGCTGGCACTCGTCGGGCGCGCGACGCCGCCGGCGACGCTGCGCGCGTTGCCCGACGCATTCGCGAGCCGCGCGCGGGCCCGTTACGAGCAGGCGCTGCTCGGCGTGCTGCGCGCGCCGCACGGCACGCCGGACGCGGCGCTCGACGAGCTCGACACGACCCTGACCGCGCTGGCCGACGACGCGCCGTACGACTTCTGGCGGCTTGCCGCCGCGTGCCTGCGCGCGCTGCGCGCGTGCGCCGCGCCCGAACTGAAGCGTTTCCTCGCACGGACCAACCTGCTGCTCGGCGAGCACGCGCAGGGCAGGCGCAGCGCGCCGCCGGCGCTCGTGCGCGAGACGGTTGCGTTGCTGTGGCGCGATTTCGCGCTGTTCGGCGCGGCCGCGGAAGACGTCGCGCTCGTCGACGTGCTGCACGACTATGGGCTGACCGTGGACTGGCACGTCGCCGGCACGCCCGCGTCCGAGGCGCTGTGGGAAGCCGGCGCGGCGCAGGCCGAGCATGAGGCGGTCGCGGCGGCACCCACCCGCATGCTCGGCGTCGTGACCGTCAACGCGCATGCGTATGAGGATTTCCTGCAGACGGCCGACGCGTCGATGGCCGATCTGGCCGTCGATGCGGGTGCGGCCGATGCGGGGGCCGCATGGCGCGCATCCGCGGCCGCCTACCGGGTCGGTACGGCCGCATGCGCGCTCGGGCTCGGTCACGCGGCGCTGCTGGCCGACACGCTCGGGCTCGCGTGGCGCCGTGCCGCACACGGCCTGCCGCTCGCCGACGGCGGGCTCGACGCGCACGGCCGGGCATCCGACCTGCTGCGCGGCGCACTGCTCAAGATCGCCGCGGGGGTGGCGCCGCCGGACCTGACCGCGGCGTCCGAGGCGCTCGGCGCGGCGCTCGCCCGGACCTGATGCGCAACGGGGCGCGACCGCGGCGGCAGCCCTTGCCGCGCGGGCCGGCAACACGCTGCCGACAGCACCCGCGCGCGTGTTAGAGTGCCATGTGATCCGCGCGCGTCGTTGCCAGCGTCGTGCGGCGTTGCTTGTTGATCGCGGCCCGGTCAGGCCGCGGCGTCTTTGCTAAAATTCAAACCATGTCAAAGCCTTCCGATCGCATCAATCTCACCAACCAGTTCCTGATCGCCATGCCGAACATGGCGGATCCGACGTTTTCAGGAACGGTGGTCTATCTTTGCGATCACAGCGAGCGAGGTGCGCTCGGCCTCGTCATCAATCGTCCCACCGACATCGACCTCGAATCGCTGTTCAGCCGCATCGACCTGAAGCTCGACATCGAGCCGCTGCTGCACATTCCCGTGTACTTTGGCGGCCCGGTCCAGACCGAGCGCGGCTTCGTGCTGCACGAGCCGGTCGAGGGCGCGAACTACAACTCGTCCATGTCGGTCGAGGGCGGGCTCGAGATGACGACGTCGAAGGACGTGCTCGAGGCGGTCGCGACGGGCACCGGCCCGAAGCGCTTCCTGCTGACGCTCGGCCACGCCGGCTGGGGCGCAGGGCAGCTCGAGGAAGAAATTTCCCGCAACGGCTGGCTGACGGTCGCCGCCGATCCGCGCATCGTGTTCGACACGCCGGCCGAGGAGCGTTTCGAAGCCGCACTTGGCCTGCTCGGCGTCAGCTCGTCGATGCTGTCCGGCGAAGCAGGGCACGCATGAGTGGCGCGAGCGCGCGCGATGCGACGCTCCTGGCGTTCGATTACGGCGAGAAGCGGATCGGCGTCGCGATCGGCAATGCGCTGACGCGCTCGGCCCGCGCCCTCGTCGTGATTCCCAACCTGAACCGCGAGCACCGCTTCAAGGCGGTCGGCGAACTGCTGGCCGAATGGCGGCCGGACGCGCTCGTCGTCGGCCTGCCGATGCATCCGGACGGCACGCCACACGACATGACGCAGCAGGCGAAGCGTTTCGGCAATCAGCTGAACGGCCGCTTCGGGCTGCCCGTCACGTGGGTCGACGAACGCTATTCGTCGGTCGAGGCCGAGGCCGGGCTGCGCGAGCGCAACGTGCGCGGCCGCGCACGCGCCGAGATGCTCGATGCCGAGGCCGCGCGCGTGATCCTTCAACAGTATCTCGATCAATTGTCCGACCATGAGCACCATTGATGCCGACGCGCTCTACCGCATCCTGCTCGACCAGATCCGCGACGCATACGGCACGGCCTTCGCCGAGCCGGGCGGCCCGCGGCTCGCCGGCATTCACAGCGGCGGCGCCTGGCTCGCCGAGCGCCTCGCGCGCGATCTCGGCGCGCCGGGATTCGGCGTCGTGAACGTCGCGCTGCATCGCGACGACTACGCGAAGAAGGGGCTGCACAGCCAGGCGAGCCCCACGTCGCTGCCGTTCGAGGTCGACGGCGCGCGCATCGTGCTCGTCGACGACGTGCTGTACACCGGCCGCACCGTGCGCGCCGCGCTCAACGAACTGTTCGACTACGGCCGTCCGGCCGCGGTCGAGCTTGCGGTGCTCGCCGATCGCGGCGGCCGCGAACTGCCGGTCGCCGCGCGTTTCGCGGGCGGCACCCTCGACGTGCCGACCGATGCGACGCTCGTGCTCGCGCGCGACGAAGCCGCGCAGCTCACGCTGCGCATCGAGGCGCACGGCGCCTGAGCGAACCGCGCAACCGTATCCCGGGCCGCCGGTTCGTACCGCGGCCCGTTTGCATAGTTGGAATCACGCACACCATGACCACCGACACCACTGGCCGCACCGGCAATCCCGCCGCGGCCGCGAGCCCCGAGCGGTTCCGCTACGGTTTCCTGAAGGGCAACCCGCAGCTCACGAAAAACGGCGAGTTGAAACACCTGCTGTCGATCGAGGGCCTGCCGCGCTCGATCGTCAACCACATCCTCGACACGGCCGAGCAGTTCGTCAGCGTGACGGACCGCGAGGTGAAGAAGGTGCCGCTCCTGCGCGGCAAGTCGGTGTTCAACCTGTTCTTCGAGAACTCGACGCGCACGCGCACGACCTTCGAGATCGCCGCGACGCGCCTGTCGGCCGACGTGCTGAACCTGAACATCAACGCGTCGTCGACGAGCAAGGGCGAGTCGCTGCTCGACACGATCAACAACCTGTCGGCGATGCATGCCGACCTGTTCGTCGTGCGCCATGCGTCGAGCGGCGCGCCGTACCTGATCGCCGAGCACTGCGCGCCGCACGTGCACGTGATCAACGCGGGCGACGGCCGGCACGCGCACCCGACGCAGGGCCTGCTCGACATGTACACGATCCGTCACTACAAGCGCGACTTCACGAAGCTGCGCGTGGCGATCGTCGGCGACATCCTGCATTCGCGCGTCGCGCGCTCGGACATCCACGCGCTCACCACGCTCGGCGTGCCGGAAGTGCGCGCGATCGGCCCGCGCACGCTGCTGCCGGGCGGCCTCGAGCAGATGGGCGTGAAGGTGTTCCACAACCTCGACGAAGGGCTGAAGGGCGTCGACGTGATCATCATGCTGCGCCTGCAGAACGAGCGGATGAGCGGCGCGCTGCTGCCGTCCGCGCAGGAATATTTCAAGACCTGGGGCCTGACGCCCGAGCGCCTCGCGCTCGCCGCGCCCGACGCGATCGTGATGCACCCGGGCCCGATGAACCGCGGCGTCGAGATCGACTCGCAGGTCGCCGACGGCCCGCAGTCGGTGATCCTCAACCAGGTCACGTTCGGCATCGCCGTGCGGATGGCGGTGATGGGCATCGTCGCCGGCAACAGCGACTGAGCCCGCTTTCGCGCATCCTTATTCACGCAATCAACGCATTTACAGACAGCGCATGAAGATTCATATCAAAGGCGGCACGCTGATCGACCCGGTCGCCGGCACCGAGCGGCAGGCCGACGTATTCGTCGCGGACGGCAAGATCGCCGCGCTCGCGGCAGCAGGTGCGGCGCCGGCCGGTTTCGACGCGGACAAGACGATCGACGCGTCGGGCCTGATCGTCGCGCCCGGTCTCGTCGACCTGTGCGCGCGGCTGCGCGAGCCCGGCTACGAGCACAAGGCGACGCTCGCGTCCGAGATGGCCGCGGCCGTCGCGGGCGGCGTGACGACCCTCGTGTGCCCGCCGGACACCGACCCCGTGCTCGACGAGCCGGGCCTCGTCGAGATGCTCAAGTTCCGTGCCCGCAACCTGCACCAGGCGAACGTCCATCCGCTCGGCGCGCTCACCGTCGGCCTCAAGGGCGAAGTGATCACCGAGATGGTCGCGCTGACCGAATCGGGCTGCGTCGGCTTCACGCATGCGAACGTGCCGGTGCGCGACACGCAGGTGCTGCTGCGCGCGCTGCAATACGCGAGCACCTACGGCTACACGACGTGGCTGCGTCCGCTCGATGCTTTCATCGGCCGCGGCGGCGTCGCCGCGAGCGGCGCGCTCGCGTCGCGGCTCGGGCTGTCCGGCGTGCCGGTCGCGGCCGAGACGATCGCGCTGCACACGATCTTCGAACTGATGCGCGTGACGGGCGCGCGCGTGCACCTTGCGCGCCTGTCGTCGGCGGCCGGCCTTGCGCTCGTGCGTGAAGCGAAGGCCGAGGGGCTGCCCGTGACGTGCGACGTCGGCGTGAACCACCTGCACCTGATCGACGTCGACATCGGCTACTTCGATTCGCAGTTCCGGCTGGACCCGCCACTGCGCGGCGAGCGCGATCGCGAAGCGATCCGCGCGGCGCTCGCCGACGGCACGATCGATGCGATCTGCTCCGATCACACGCCGGTCGACGACGACGAGAAGTTGCTGCCGTTCGCCGAGGCGACACCCGGAGCGACGGGGCTCGAACTGTTGTTGTCGCTCACGGTGAAGTGGGCCGATGAAACCGGCACGCCGCTCGCGCAGGCGCTGCGCCGCATCACGGCCGCGCCGGCCGACGTGCTGCAGTTGCCGGCGGGCCGCCTGGCCGAAGGCGGCGCGGCCGACCTGTGCGTGTTCGACCCGCGCGCGCACTGGCGCGTCGAGCCGCGCGTGCTGAAGAGCCAGGGCCACAACTCGCCGTTCCTCGGCTACGAACTGCCGGCCTGCGTGCGTGCGACGCTCGTGGCGGGGCAGGTCGCGTTCGAGCGTCACTGAACCCAGCCGGATCTTCGCCATGACCGCTCTTCGCAAGCTGCGTCTCGTCTTTCACCTGCTGCGCGGCATGGCGATCGTCGCGCTGCGCTTTTCGCATGTCACGCCCGCGCGCCGCGCCGAAATGACGCGCCGCTGGTCGCTCAAGATGCTGCGGTTCTGCGGGATGCGCCTCGTCGTCCACAACGACGGCGCGCGGCTCGACGCGAGCGCGCTCGTGGTCGGCAATCACGTGTCGTGGCTCGACATCTACGCGATCAACGCATGGCGGCCGACGCCGTTCGTGTCGAAGGCCGAGGTGCGGCAGTGGCCGGTCGTCGGCTGGCTCGCCGAGAAGCTCGATACCGTGTTCCTGCAGCGCGAGAAGCGTACCGAGGCGATGCGGATCATGCACGAGATGGCCGAGCGCCTGCGCGGCGGCGGGCTGATGTGCGTGTTTCCGGAAGGCACCACGTCGGACGGGCAGGGGCTGCTGCCGTTCCATGCGAACCTGTTCCAGGCCGCTGTGTCGGCCGGCTGCGCGGTGCAGCCGGTCTGCCTGATGTACGAGGACGCGCAGCGGCGGCAGTCGGTCGCGCCGGCCTATACGGGCGAACTGTCGCTCGGGACGTCGCTCGACATGGTGTTGCGCGGCGGCCCGCTCGTCGCGCATCTCTACGTGTGCGAGCCGATCGCGCCGGGCGGTGATCGGCGCACGACGTCGGCGGCGGCCCGCGATGCGATCGCCGCCGCGCTGGCGACGTTGCAGGAGAAGGTCGGCAAGCCGTCGGCCGAGTCGCTCGCGGAGCTGCAGAAGCATGCATATCCGGCGACCGAGCTCGGTGGCGGTGCGGCGGGTGAGGCGGCGGCCGAGGAGCCGGTGCCGGGGCGGGAGGGGTGATGCTTCATTCCGCCCGCACGCCGCGCGTGCGGGTCATTCGCCGCCCGGCGTGCGGCACGCGTCGCACTGCACCTGCGTGACCGTACGCTGTGCCGGGTCGGCCGTCAGTCGCACGGCCGACAGCTGATTTCCCCATACGCACCCCGAATCGAGCGCGACGACGTTGTCGCGCAGCATCAGGCCGAGCGCGGCCCAGTGTCCGAACACGACCGTTACGTTTTCGGTGCGGCGCGCCGGTACGTCGAACCACGGCAGGTAGCCCGGTGGCGCGCTGTCGGGGCCGCCGTTCGCCTTGAACTCCATCGCGCCATCGGGCGTGCAGAACCGCAAGCGCGTGAACGCGTTGAACGCGACACGCATGCGGTCGCGTTTTTTCAGGTTCGGACTCCATTGATTCGGTTCGTTGCCGTACAGGCCTTGAAGCGTGTCGCGCCAGTCGGGGGCGCGCAGTGCGCGCTGGAGTTCGTCAGCGAGTTCGAGCGCGAGCGATGTGTCCCATTGCGGCAGTACGCCCGCGTGCACGAGCAGCATGTCGTTTTCGAAGTGCGCGAACGGGCGGTGGCGGACCCAGTCCAGCAGCGCGTCGGCGTCGGGTGCGTCGAGGATTTCGCTGATCGTGTCGCCCGGGCGTTCGGTGCGGATGCCGGCTGACACCGCCAGCAGATGGAGGTCGTGGTTGCCGAGCACGACGGTCGCGCGCGGGCCGAGGTCGACCAGCGCGCGCAGCGCGGCGAGGGAGTCGGGGCCGCGGTTGACGATGTCGCCGGCGATCCATAGCGGGGTGTCGGCAGGGGCTGAAAGCTTTTCGGACAGCGACTGGAAAGCTGAATGACAGCCTTGGATGTCGCCGATGGCGATGGGGGTGGGCGGCATGAGAGGCAGTTGTTACAGGTCTTGACACTGGATGGGAAAAGGCGCACTGCGGAAGCGCGCCCATGCACAATATTGTGCCAGTTTAACGTATTGATTTAAAACATAATTTCATGCGTTCTGCCGATGCGGACCACTGTTTCAAGTTGTTAGCAGCGTGGCTTTTGCGGAGGCTTGCTTCCTATAATTGCGGCTTCCTCGACAGAATTAGCATTTCATGACTTTGACGGTCACGGTGAGAAGTTAGAATTCCCGCCTTGAGCGACGCGTACATCGATGCCGTCGCTGTTCGAAATGATGGCGGCTCGTACTTGAGGCCTGCCGTGTATGACTAGAGGGAGCCTCATGATCCTGGTGACGGGGGGCGCGGGTTTTATCGGCGCCAATTTTGTACTCGACTGGCTGCGTCAATCCGACGAGGCCGTGCTCAATGTCGACAAGTTGACCTACGCCGGCAATCGTCGCACGCTGCAGTCGCTGGACGGGAACCCGGAACACGTGTTCGTACGGGCCGATATTTGCGACCGGGCAGCACTCGATGCGCTGTTCGCGCACCACAAGCCTCGCGCAGTCCTGCATTTCGCTGCGGAAAGCCACGTCGATCGCTCGATTCACGGGCCGGCGGATTTTGTTCAGACCAATGTGGTGGGCACGTTCACGCTGCTCGAAGCCGCACGGACATACTGGAACGGCCTCGGCGAAGCGGACAAATTGGCCTTTCGTTTTCTGCACGTATCGACGGATGAAGTGTTCGGCTCGTTGTCGGCGACTGATCCGCAGTTCTCGGAAACCACGCCGTATGCGCCGAACAGTCCTTATTCGGCGACCAAGGCCGGCTCCGATCATCTCGTGCGCGCCTATCATCATACGTACGGCCTGCCCACGCTCACCACGAACTGCTCGAACAATTACGGCCCGTACCAGTTCCCCGAGAAACTCATTCCGCTGATGATTGCCAATGCGCTCGCCGACAAGCCGCTGCCCGTCTACGGCGACGGGCAGAACGTGCGCGACTGGCTGTATGTCGGCGACCACTGCAGCGCGATTCGTGAAGTGCTCGCGCGCGGCGAGCCCGGCGAGACGTACAACGTCGGCGGCTGGAACGAGAAGAAGAACCTCGAGGTCGTGCATACGCTGTGCGATTTGCTCGATCAGGCGCGTCCGAAGGCAACCGGTTCGTACCGTGATCAGATCACCTACGTGACGGACCGTCCCGGCCATGATCGTCGTTATGCGATCGATGCGCGCAAGCTCGAGCGCGAACTCGGCTGGAAGCCCGCCGAGACGTTCGAGACCGGTCTCGCGAAGACGGTGCGCTGGTATCTCGACAACCAGGTATGGGTCGACGAGGTGGCCTCGGGCGAATACCTCAAGTGGGTTGAAACCAACTACGCGGAACGCGCGTAAGGGGAACGGACATGGCGCGCAAGGGCATCATTCTCGCCGGCGGTTCCGGCACGCGACTGTATCCGGTCACGCACGTCGTATCGAAGCAGCTCCTGCCGGTGTACGACAAGCCGATGATTTACTACCCGCTTTCGACACTGATGGTCGCGGGCATCCGCGATGTGCTGATCATCTCGACCCCGCAGGATACGCCGCGCTTCGAAGCCATGCTCGGCGACGGCAGCCAGTGGGGGATGAACATCCAGTATGCGGTGCAGCCGTCACCGGACGGCCTTGCGCAGGCTTTCATCATCGGCCGGGATTTCGTCGGTAACGATCCTTCGGCGCTCATCCTCGGCGACAACATCTTTTACGGGCACGATCTCGCGAAGCAACTCGAGCGCGCATATGCGGCCGAGGCCGGGGCTACGGTGTTTGCCTACCACGTGCACGATCCCGAGCGTTATGGCGTCGTCGAATTCGATGCGTCGTTCCGTGCATTGTCGATCGAGGAGAAGCCCGCGAAACCGCGTTCGAACTACGCGGTCACGGGGCTGTATTTCTACGACAACCGCGTGTGCGACATCGCCGCCGACATCAAGCCGTCGGCGCGCGGCGAGCTGGAAATTACCGACATCAACTCGCGATATCTCGCGGATGATGCGCTGAACGTCGAAATCATGGGGCGCGGTTACGCATGGCTCGACACGGGTACCCACGATTCGCTGATCGAAGCGGCAAGCTTCATCGCGACATTGCAGAAGCGGCAGGGACTGGTCGTTGCATGCCCTGAAGAGATTGCGTACCGCAGGCACTGGATCGACGCGGAGCAGGTGCTGAAGCTGGCGCAACCGCTGTCGAAGAACGCTTACGGGCAGTACCTCAGGAACCTTCTCACGAATCAGGTCGCATGGCTATCCAGGTAACGGCAACGGCGCTGCCCGAAGTCAAGATCATCGAACCGAAGGTGTTCGGCGACGCGCGAGGGTATTTCTACGAGAGCTTCAACGAGCGCGAATTCGCGGAGCAGATCGGGCCACGCATCGAATTCGTTCAAGACAATCATTCGCGTTCGACGAAGGGCGTGTTGCGCGGGCTCCACTATCAGATCGAGCACGCGCAAGGGAAGCTTGTGCGTGTGGTGGAAGGTAAGGTATTCGATGTCGCGGTCGATATCCGGCGCAGTTCGTCGAACTTCGGCAAGTGGGTTGGCGTGATGCTGTCGGCGGACAACCATCGCCAGCTTTGGGTGCCGCCCGGCTTCGCGCACGGCTTCGTTGTGCTATCGGCGGCAGCGCAGTTCCTTTATAAGACGACCGATTACTGGTTCGCCGAGCACGAGCGCTGCATTGTATGGAACGATGCGGAGATCGGCATCGAGTGGCCCATCGATGGCGAGCCGCTACTGGCAGCGAAAGATGCGGCGGGCAAATGTCTGAGCGAGGCCGAAGTCTATGCGTGAGGGCCACATGCGTCCTGCCCCGACGATTCTCGTGACGGGTGTCAACGGGCAAGTGGGATTCGAACTATTGCGTACGCTGCAGGGGCTCGGCCATGTGGTGGCGTGCGACCGGACGATGCTCGATTTGTCGGATCTGGATCAGGTGCGGGCCGTGGTGCGTGACCTGAAGCCGGCGGTCATCGTGAATCCTGCGGCTTATACCGCCGTGGACCAGGCCGAAACGGCCATCGATGCCGCACGGCGCCTGAATACCGATGTGCCGCGCGTGCTTGCGCAGGAAGCGTTGCGGCTCAACGCGTTGCTCGTTCATTACTCGACCGACTATGTGTTCGACGGCACGAAGGAAGGGGTCTATGTCGAAACGGACGAGACCAATCCGCAGAATGTGTACGGCCTGACCAAGCTTGACGGCGAGCGGGCCATTGCAGCGACGGGTTGCGATCACTTGATATTGCGTACGAGTTGGGTCTACGGGCGTCGAGGCAAGAACTTCCTGCTCACGATGCTCAAGCTTGCTGCCGAGCGATCCGAGCTGCGGGTTGTGGTCGATCAACTCGGGGCGCCGACCTGGTCGAATTCGATTGCCGCTGCAACCGCACATATTCTGGCGCAGTGCCTGGCACCGAATGCCGGTAACGTTCGGGCGCCACAATCGGGTGTCTATCATCTTGCTGCCGGCGGGGAGACATCATGGCATGGCTTTGCGCAGGAAATTTTCCGACTGGCGCTGGGCGACAAGGCGCCGCGAGTGTTGCCGATCGCCGCGAGCGAATACCCGACGCCGGCGCGGCGCCCCGCAAACTCGCGCATGTCCGGGGCGAAACTGGCCGGTACGTTCGGCATACGGATGCCGGCATGGAATGAGGCGCTCCGACTATGTCTGGATTCCTGAATGGATGGCGATCTGGTTGCGGTTGGGCAAAGCGACCGTTGCGATAAACTAATCGGCTCCGTGTGCGTTGCCCTGTCGGTCCGCCGGCGAGTGCGCCGCAATTGCGTGCGGATGTCTCGAGGTCGGATGCGTCGGCATTGTCGATGGGAGACAATGCCCGGCGAATCGATTCAATGAATGGTGCTGTAGCGATGGACTCAACGTCACAAAATTTTGCTTCCGGCGAGCCTGCTCAGTCGGCCGATGCTCTCGCGGTGCTGCAGACTCGCATAGAGGAGCTCGAGGCCGAGCTTGTCCAGGCGCGGGCGCTGGCTCGTGAGGCAACGATGCGTGCGCGGCGGAACAGTTATCAGGCATCCGCAGCGCAGGCGCATGCAGATGCGGCAGAGCGCCAACTGAGTTCGGTTCTGTCCAGTTCGTCCTGGCGCATCACCGCTCCGGTTCGCGTTGTGGCGCATGTCGCGAAATCTGCAATCCGGTTCGCGCGTGATCCATCGTGGTCGGTATTGAAGCGGCGCAGCATCTCGCTGCTTCGCGAAGCAGCGCGCCGGAGCGCATTGGCGCGGGCGGTGGTGTTTTGGGTGCGCGATCGCCATCCGCGACTTTGGGCGCGACTTGCGCCGCTGGCGGCTCCTCGCTTTGCCGGGGCGCAGTCCATCTCGGTTACACGCTGGAAGGAAGGGAGCGTGTCTCGCCGGAACTACGCTGAACTGGTTGCCGCACGGGCGCCGCAATGTGATCGAGCCACCATCGATGGTTTTCTCGACGCAAGCATGAGAGGCGTCGACTCCCGAAAGCTTGCCGGACGCCTTGCCGAAATCTGTGCCGCTACCATGCCGGGCCGCGATAGCGGAACGGCTGCGCCTTGACTGCGACGAAATCAGGTAGCAGCTCTTACATCATGCACAACGGAGTAACACGCGCAGTGGGTTCATCAAACACCGTATCGGGAATCATGGCCGACATCGAGGGTAAGTCATTCCCTGCGCAGTCACGGCGAACGGGCGCCATCCATCAGTTTCATTCCGGAAGTGCCGTTGCGGATGCCGTGACCAATAGTATGTTCATGATCCAGGCGCTGCTGCGCGAGCTGGGTTTCGAATCCGATATCTTTGCCGAACACGTCGCGCCGGAACTGACGGGCAGTATCCGCTATTTCAGGGAGTACGCCGAGTCCAAAGAAGACGTAATGTTGTTGCATCATTCGATGGGACATGATCAGGACGAGTGGGTCATGAATCTGTCGTGCACGACGATTCTGATCTATCACAACATTACGCCCGAATCGTTTTTCGACGAGCGTTCCCCTTTCAGACATTATTCGGCCAAGGGCCGTGCCCAACTCGATGCGTTTCGTGAGCACTTCGCGGCAGCAATCGCGGTGTCCGATCTCAATGCGCGAGAGCTGACCGAACGCGGCTACGAAAAGGTTACGACGATTCCGCTCCTGATCGATGCGGCAAAGATTCGCTCGGCAGAATGGAACGATGTGCTCGTTCAGGAGCAGTCACAGGTGATGACGGTCTTGTTCGTCGGCCGCATCTCGCCGAACAAGGCGCATCGGGATCTCGTCGAAGCAGCGGCCCAACTGCGGGCAATGATGCCCCGGCCGTTCCAGTTCGTGTTTGTCGGGGGGTACGGAGAAGAGGAGCCTTACTATCTCGAACTGCGGCAACTGATCGACGAGCTCGAATTGGGCGAGATCGTTCGGTTTGCGGGGAAGGTTCCTGATGCGGATCTTTATGGCTGGTACCGGGCGGCAAGTGCGTTTCTGTGTCTCAGCGATCATGAGGGGTTTGGTGTTCCGCTAATCGAGGCGATGACTTTCGACGTACCGGTGATCGCGTATGCGAGTAGCAATATCGAGTCGACGCTTGGCGGCGCCGGGCTGCTCATTCACGACAAGCACCCGCAAGCCGTCGCCGCGCTTTTGCGCGCCGTATCCGAAGACCGCGCGCTGCGTCGCGCGATAGTTGTCGAGCAGCGCAAGCGGGTTCGACAATTTGAGCGTCCCGCGCTGCTGGAGCAGTTGCAGCAGTTCCTGCGCCAGCACGGTATCGAGATTCCGCAGCCGATCGACACGTACCCTCGTACCGATGGGGAGCGTCCACCACGCTATCAAGTCGAGGGGCCGTTCGAGACGTCATACAGTCTCGCACTGACCAATCGAGAACTGGCTTTCGCGCTGGACCGTGCAAATCCGGGTGAAGTCGGCTTGTTTGCGACTGAGGGGCCGGGCGACTATGCGCCAGACGTTCGAAAAATCAGCGCGATCCGCGGGCTTCCCGAGCTCGCGGCGCGTGGCAGCAAGCGCAGTGGTGCGGACGTTGTGGTCCGCGACCTCTATCCGCCGCGCGTTCACGACATGGACGGACTGTACAATTTCCTGCATTTCGCATGGGAAGAGTCGGAACTGCCTGCTGCCTGGGTCGGTGCATTCAACGAGCATCTCGATGGAGTGGCCGCGATATCGACGTTCGTCGCAAAGGTCATGCGAGACAATGGCTATGCAGGGCTGATTGCTTCTGTCGGCAATGGCGTCGATCATGTCGCCCGAGCCGAGCGGCTCGAATATCGCGGCCCGCTCGGAAAGGGCTTTCGTTTTCTGCACATATCATCCTGCTTTCCGCGCAAGAGTGTCGACGTGTTGCTCGACGCGTTCGCGAAGGCCTTCACCACGCGCGACGATGTATCGCTGACTATCAAGACGTTTCCCAATCCTCACAATAAGGTTTCTGCCCAGATCCAGGCTTTGCGCCGGCGCTACCCCGACTGTCCGGAGATTGTCCTCGTCGAGGAAGACCTGAACGCTGGCGAGATCGTGGACCTTTACCAACGGTGCCATGCATTCGTGGCGCCGTCTCGCGGGGAGGGTTTTGGGTTGCCCATGGGCGAGGCGATGTGGTTCGGTCTACCCGTTATCACCACGGCGTTTGGTGGCCAGGCCGACTTCTGTACGGCCGAGACCGCGTGGCTTGTCGACTTTACGTTCGAGCGCGCCAAGACGCACCTTGGGTTGTTCGACTCCGTCTGGGCGGAACCCAACGTCGACAGTCTTGTCGCTCAACTGAAAGCGGTGCGTGAAGCGACGGCTGAAACACGTGCCGAAAAGGCGGAGCGCGGTCGTGCATTGCTCGAGTCGCGTTTCACGTGGGACCGTTGTGCCGAGCGACTGATGGCGCTGGAAGCGTCGGTCCGGCGTCTGGAGCCTGGGTCCGCTCGGCGAATGCGGCTCGCATGGATTTCGTCGTGGAACACGAAATGCGGAATCGCGACCTATTCATCATTCCTGGTCGGTGGTCTCGATCCGGCATGGTTCGATGTCAGGATTCTCGCCTCGCGCGATCCCGCCGTCGTCATCGAGGACGGTCCGGGAGTGACGCGCTGCTGGACGGATCAGCGTGGCCGCATCGACGACTTGCTGGCAGAACTCGATCGATGCCGGCCGGACGCGATCATGTTGCAGCACAACTTCGGCTTCTTCAGCATGCCTTCGACGTCTCGAATCGTCGAGTATGCGAACGCACACGACATTCCGATCGTGATTACCTTTCACTCGACGAAGGATGTCGATACGCCGGACTATCAGGCATCGCTGTCGGAAATCGCTGGCGCGCTGCGTGGTGCCGACCGCTTGCTCGTGCATAGTATCGACGACCTGAATCGGCTGCGGATGTTGGGCCTCGTTGATAACGCGACGCTGTTTCCGCATGGCGTGCATGCACGCGAGTCGTCCGACCGGCTTGCGTGCCGGACGGCGCTGAACATTCCCGCCGATGCTCCGGTAATTGCAACGTATGGATTCCTGCTTCCGCACAAAGGCCTGGAGGAGATCATCGAAGCGTTCTCGATGATGTCAAAAGAGCTGCCGCAGGCGCGTCTGTTAATGGTCAACGCGCTGTATCCGGTTCGCGATTCGGAGTTGACGGCGGAACGATGCAGCAATCTGATCAAGACGCTCAATCTCGAAGGCCGTGTGCAGATGATTACCGACTTCCTGCCCGATCGCGAGAGCTTTGCGTATCTGGATGCGGCCGACCTCGTCGTGTTTGCATATCAGGATACGGCCGAATCGGCGAGCGGTGCCGTGCGGTACGGACTGGCTGCCAATCGGCCGGTGGCCTGCACACCGATACCGATCTTTGACGATCTCGGCGACCTCGTACATCGGTTCTCGGGCACCGATGCGCGCGCGATTTCCGCTGATCTGGCTACGCTGCTCGGCGATTCCTCGCTGCTGCGAAGCAAGGCCGGTGCTCAGGCGGCGTGGATCCAAGCCCGGTCGTGGGACGAGATGTCGGCGCGGCTCGGCGGGATTGTCCGCGGGCTCGTCGCCGAGCGGTCGTCTGTCAGCCGAGGTGGCTGATAAAATGATGAGTTTGCCAAGCGGGAGCCGGGCAAGGGACGCGTGTCACCGCTGTTGATCGCCATCTCCGTCGGCCCCGTGCAAAAGGGCTAAAAGGCGCCTGAGTTCGTCGCGCAACACGTTCGCGAGGCGCGTGTCATTCGAGTTCGCCTTCGAAGGGACTCTAATTAATTGGGTATCGAAAACCGATGCAGGACAAAGCACATCACTCCGTCGGGAGTTCACTGAGGTTGGCGTGGATGCTTGCGAAGCGAGATCTGAAGAATCGCTACGCCAGCTCGTACGCGGGTACGGCATGGAACGTCGGCGTACCGCTGCTTTACTCCCTCATCAACGTGGTCGTGTTCTCGATCCTGATGCGGGGACGAATGGGGGCCCAATACGGTGACATTCCGTTTGCCCTTTTCTATTTCGTGCCATTCTCGCTGTGGACAGTATTCACCGAAGTGACGGGGCGCAGCACCGGCATCCTGCGGGAATACAGCTATCTCATCAGCAAGATCGCGTTTCCGGTCTGGGTCTTGCCGCTGATTCCACTCACGTCGGCGCTGATCAGTCAGGGCATCATTTTTGTTTTCGTAATCGGCCTGTTGATCATTAAGGGTGTCGTGCCGGGAGCCATGATCTGGATGTTTCCCATTATCTGGGCTCTCTCGCTTGCGATTTCGATCGGCTTTGCCTATGGCATCTCGGCCATTTCGGTCTATGTCCCGGACATGGTGCCGATCGTTCCGCTTTGCACGAACATCATCTTTTGGCTCACGCCGATCCTGTATCCGGCGACGATGGTGGAGGCATCGCGCATGATCTGGATGCGCAACATCGTCATGACGCTCAATCCGTTCTACTACATGGTGGAGACATCTCGGCAAGCCGTGTTTCCCGGGATTCCGTTCAATTGGGAATATGTCGGAATTCTGATCGTTGTAGCGGTGGGTGCCGTTGCGATCGGTGCATATATTTTTCGCAAGCTGAAGCCTGGCTTCGCAGACGTCCTTTAAAGGTCAAGAGTTAGTTCATGTCGACACAAGATCGCTCCAAGGTTATCGAGCTGAGCAATATCAGCAAGATCTACCGTTCGTATTCTTCGCCGCGACATCGCTTGCTCGAGTTGATGTCGGCGGGCAAGAGGCAATATTTTCGCGAAACTCGTGCGCTGGACGACGTTTCATTCTCGCTTGAGAAAGGCGACCGATTCGGTGTAGTAGGGGAAAACGGCAGCGGCAAGAGTACGCTCCTGAAGGTCCTTGCCGGCGTACTCAATCCGAGTACCGGTTTGGTCAATGTCTCCGGGCGCGTATCGGCGCTTCTCGAACTGGGCGCAGGGTTTAATCCGGAACTGTCTGGACGCGAAAACATCGTCCAGTTCTGCATGCTGCATGGCATGCTGCAAGAGCAGGCCATTGCCGCTCAGCCGGAAATCATCAGGTTCAGTGAACTGGGCGATGCAGTCGATCATCCCGTCAAGACATACAGCAGCGGGATGGCAGTGCGGCTCGGGTTTGCATGCGCAGTCTACGTGCAACCCGACATTCTGATCGTTGACGAGGCGCTGAGCGTCGGCGATGCATACTTTCAGAACAAGTGCCTGCACAAGATCCGCACGATGCTTGATGAAGGGACGACGTTCATCTACGTGACGCACGCTGCGGATTCGGTGCGTGCACTTTGCAATCGAGGCCTCTGGCTCGAGAAAGGGCGCGTTCGACTGCTCGGCAGTTCGAAGCAGGTCGGCGCCGCATACCAGAGTGAAGTGTTCAGCCGGATGGTACGAGCTGGTATCGACGTCACCGAAGTCGATGATGACGACGTCTCGGCGGATACGCAAGCCACGGCCGGCGAACCGGTGACGACGCGTACGCATGTGCGCCCCGACAAGGCCCGGACGCGCGCATTTTCATCGCGTGTCGAGCCGTTGCGTACCGGCACCGGCGAGATCCGGATTGACGATATCAGCGTCATCGATCCGGAGGGCAATGAGTGCGACACCATCGACATCGAGAAGAAGATGCGCGTTCGCGTTTTCTTTCACGTGGTATCGCCGCCTCCCGAGCGCAGTTCCCTCGCGCTTGGCATCACCGATTCATCGGGGCGACAAATCCTGCATTTCAGTTCCGCAGTACAGGACGTGTTCCCGTCGGAGGCGACACCGCATATCCAGCATATGATGGAATTCACCTTCGCGAACCCGTTGTGTCCCGGCGAGTATGGATTGATCGCGGGGGTTGGTGTGACCACGGAGCATCCCGAAAATCGAGGGCAGAGTCTCGTCACGACCGTGATTGATTACTGCGTAGGCGGCGCGCGGTTCGCAGTGCGATTCCCCGACGAAATGGTGAAGCGGGATTTGTGGGGCGTTGTGCACGTGGACTACGATGTTTCGATGCATTCGCTCGATTGAGCGATCGCGTCGTTGCCAGTCGGATATTCACATGTTTGAGCGTCTTAGGACAAGAATCCGGGAACGATTGATTGAAGCCGTGACCGATCGTGTCATCTCGCGTCTTGCTGAATCGGCGGACTTCATGGCTCAAGTTGCCCGGCGCGTGGCGGCGGAGCAATCGTCAAACGCGTCGCAGTCCGTGCCATGGGAGTCAGATTCTGTCGTCGAGCGCCTCATCGAGCGGATGACGCCGGGAATCGCGCAGCGACTGGTCATGACGCCGGTCGTGTTCGGCGGTGAATGGGACCGCATCTCGCTTGGAGAGGGCGTGCAATTGGTGAACACGCTCATGAATGTGTCATCAGGGCGCATCGTCATTGGCGATCAGACGTTCTTCGGTCATAACGTCAGTTTGATTACGGGCACGCATCCGTTGACTGAGCAGATGTCCGCCCGGCACGACTATCCGCGGGAAGGGCGCGATATCGTGATTGGGAAAGGGGTTTGGATTGCATCCAACGCGATCGTCGCGGGCCCGTGTACGATCGGCGACCATGCGGTGATCGCCGCGGGCGCAGTCGTGACGTGCGACGAAGTCGAGGCGGGTTGGCTGTACGGTGGCGTTCCAGCGCGCAAGATCCGGAAGTTGATTTGAGTGTACGCACGGAGCTTCAGGGCGACCTCGATACAGCAGACCTTTCGCACTGTCGAACGGAAGCCAGGGACGGAACTTCGTGAGCACCGCGCCTAGTCGCGGCAGAGAATCATTGAGCGTATTTTGAGAGTTGATTGAATATGAAGGCTGAAATTAGAAAGGTGGTGCGAGCCGTTGCGAACTGGCCGGTAGTGGGCCGACTCGTACGCATCGTGGTCGCCGCGATACGGCTCCCTGAGTTCCGCGCCGACGTCATGCATCGTCAGGACGTTTATGAACGAGATCAGCTTCCGATGCTCTTGCGCACGTTGTCGGAGTTGAACGATCGTCAACGGTTGATCGATAACGACCAAGACAATCTCGTACGATCGGTGCCCGTTGCGTTGCGACGGCTTCATGCGGACGTCAAACAACTGAAGGCCGTACTCGAAGAACGCAAGGCGTCGGACCATGAGGCATTGGCGAAGCAGCGCGAAAGTGCGGACGCACGCCTGCCGGAAGTCGAGGCGCTTGTACGTCGCCTGGACGAGCGCTTGGGCGGCATGGACGACTCTGTTCGATATCTGCTTGGCCGCGTCGAATTCGTTCGCCGGGAATTGATGTTCGAAATGCGCTATGGCGCTTCGTCGCCGGGCGAGAAGGAAGACACACTGAAGGCGAAGACAGAAATCATCGCGAAGGAGAAGGTGGCCGCAGCAGCCAGCAACGGTCAGTTGCGGCTTAATCTGGGTTGCGGCCATATCGCGCTGGATGGCTATTTGAATGTCGACCGCCGAGCATTGCCGGGTGTCGATATCGTCTCGGAGGTCGACGAACTGCCATTCAAGAATGGTGAGTTGACTGAAATTTTCTCCGCGCACTTGCTTGAGCATTTTCCTCAGGAGCAGATGGCCCGCGAGTTGTTGCCATACTGGTTCGGCCTTCTGAAGCCGGGTGGCGAGTTCCACGCGGTCGTTCCCGATGCACAGGCGATGATGAAGAACTACATCGACGGTGATTACCCGTACGCGTACCTGCGCGAGGTGACGTTCGGTGGTCAGGATTACGATGGCGATTTTCACTTCAACATGTTCACCCCTGAATCCATGTCGGCCATTCTGAAGGAGGCGGGGTTTGTCGATATTTCGGTGATCCAGACTGGACGACGCAACGGAAACTGCTACGAATTTGAAATCGTGGCGAAACGTGCGATACCGGCCTGATGCAACGTCTGCGATCGAGTGCAGTCGTCACCTGCCTTCGTTCGGTCAGGCCCTCGATGGCCGTGACGAAACGAAACGGCAAGCATACCGAACCACCGAATGTGCGAGCGACGCCGCTTTGTCGAGTATCACCATCAAACACTGTACCGAAATATCGAGGTAACCCATGTTGAGCTTTTCGATTGTCATAAATACGCTCAATCGTGCCGCATTGTTGCAGAAGACGTTAGAGAGTTTTCGCTGGATTCGGTACGCTGGTGACTTCGAAGTCATCGTAGTGAACGGGCCGTCGACTGATGGGTCGGCGGACGTGATTTCGTCCTGGTCGTCGTTCATCCGCGCCGGGACGTGTCCGGTCGCGAACCTGTCGGTTTCTCGAAACGTCGGCATCTGCATGGCCGAAGGTGACGTCGTTGCCTTTATCGATGACGATGCGATCCCGGAGCCGGAATGGCTCACACAACTCGCGGCAGCTTACGACTCTCCAGAAATCGGCGGTGCGGGTGGGCTCGTGTTCGATCAGACGGGTTACACATTCCAGTATGAGTACAGTACCGCCAATCGCTTGGGAAATTCGAACTGGGCCGCAAAGAAGAGTGCCGAGCATCTGTGCTTTCCGGGATCCTATGAATTTCCTTACCTTCAGGGGACAAACGCATCATTTCGTCGGTCAGCCCTGATGGAGGTGGGCGGCTTCGACGAGGAGATCGAGTACTACCTCGATGAAACGGAGCTGTGCTGCCGATTGGTCGACGCCGGATACGTCATTCGTCAGTTGTCGAACGCGTACGTGCACCATAAATTTGCGCCGAGCCATGTTCGCGACGATCACAAGATCACGCGTTACCGGTATCCGGTGATCAAGAACAAGATCTATTTTTCGCTCAAGCACGCACGCAAATATCTGCCGCTGGACGAGATCTTCGACGACAACCGGAAGTTTTCGCAAGGGCACCAAAACGATATTCGCTTCCATATAGACGGCGGCCGTCTTGACAAGTCGGAACTCGACAAATTCAAGGAGGAGAATGCCCGCGCCTGGGATACCGGCGTTGAACATGGATTGAACGGGCACGCGGAACTGATCACCGCCGAAAAGAAGGCACGTGTCGCTGGCGAATTCAAGAAATTCCAGACATTCGGTGATTCGAGTCAGGACGCAATTGTGTTGATCGCACGCGATTATCCGCCGGCGCAAGCAGGTGGAATTGCCACGTTCAACAAGGATCTTGCCGAAGGGCTCGGCTCGGAAGGCCGAATCGTTCACGTGATTACACAGAGCCCGGATTTCAATCGTGTCGATTTCGAAAATGGGGCGTGGATTCACCGTATCGTAACGAAAGAGATGGGGCGTTCCAGCGATGCCGTCGAGAGGAATATTCCCGCCCACATCTGGAACTGGTCGGCAACGGCGCTCGAGGAAGTCGAGCGCATTGCGTCGCATCGCAAGATCGGCGTGGTCGAAGCGCCGATCTGGGACTGCGAGGGATGCGCATTCCTGTTCGACGGTCGTTGGCCGGTAGTGACGAGTTTGCACACGACGCTGCACTTCTGGATTCAGACGCATCCCGAGTACGCCGCCGATGCCGCGTGGATGAAGTCGTTCGGCAAGCCGATGCTCGCGCTGGAGCAGGAAATGATGACTCGCGTAAACGCGGTTCGCGCCAATAGTCGGGCGATCGTGACCGAGATCGAGGCAGCGTACGGATTCAAATTCGATCAACAGAAGACGATCGTCGTGCCGCACGGCCTTGCGGCAAATGCGCCCACATCGAAGGGGAAGCCTACGTCAAACCCCGATGTTGTCACGCTGCTGTTTGTCGGTCGACTTGAGCCGCGCAAAGGCATTGACGTGTTATTGGAGGCGCTTCCGGATGTACTCGCAGAAACACCGAACCTGAAGGTGCGGGTGATCGGTGATGACACGCTGCCGGGTCCGACCGGACGTCCCTTCAAGGACGTTTTTATCGATTCGGATGCTGGGCGCAAGTGGGGCGATCGTTTGTCGTTCGAGGGCCGTGTGCCGGATGAGGTGGTGCGCGCGGCTTATGCCGAATGCGACGTCTTTATCGCCCCGAGTCGATTCGAATCGTTTGGTCTCGTGTTCCTCGAGGCCATGCGCGAAGGAAAGCCTGTGATCGGATGCGCCGCGGGCGGGATGCCAGAGGTGGTTTCGCACGATGTCAACGGATTACTAGTGACACCAGGTGACGCGAAGTCGCTGGCGCAAGCAATTCGGCGGCTTGTCGACTCGTCCGAACTGCGTGAGCGTATGGGGGCTGCCGGAAAACGCCTGTTCGCGGAGCGGTTTACGGCAACGCGTATGGCATCCGAGAGTTCGGCACTTTATTCGCTTGCGATCAACAACCACCTCAATTCGGTTGCGTAATGAAAGTCTCATACGTGAACGGAATTTGCGTGAAGAACGACGCAATTTCCAACAGCATCCGTGACGAAGTACGCGCTTTGCGCAAGAGCGGTGTCGACGACGTTCGCTTGTACGCGTACGCATGCGAGTATGAAGACATTCCGTCGACGGTGGTGTCTGACGTCAGGGATATTGCGTTCGATCCGCATTTTCTGGCGAGTGATGTCGTCATCTTTCACTTCGGCATCTACTATCCGCTGTTCGATCTGTTGTCGATCGTTCCGGCGAACGCACGACGTCTGGTGGTGTTTCATAATGTCACGCCGCGGGAGTTCGTCAAACCGGAAAGTCGTGCACTGATCGACCAGTCCTTTTCGCAGATGTCGAATATTGCGTGGGCCGATCACGTCATCTGCGTGAGCGATACGAATCTCGAGGTGCTCCGCAAGGCCGGTATCAACACGCCTGCCACGGTGTTGCCACTTGCAATTCACTCGATGTCGCACCCTCCATCGAGAAAGCCGAGCGTTGTGGATAACATCGTACGCATCGCGTTCATCGGCAGGTTCGTGAAGTCGAAAGGGCCGCATGAGTTGCTGATGGCGCTCAGCAACGTATTGGCATCGAACCCGACATGCGGACTCAAAGTCGATATGGTCGGCAATCTGTTGTTTTCGGATCCTGAACTTCTGGCGCAGATCGAGACGATCATTGCCGCGCTGGTGCGACAGTATGGCCGACGCGTCGACGTTAACATTCATGGCAACGCTTCGGAAGAGCAGAAGCACGAGATCCTGCAGGATGCCGATTTGTTCGTCTTGCCGACGTATCACGAAGGATTCGGAGTACCGATTGTCGAGGCGATCTCCAACGGATGCTATGTCATCGCCTACGACAACTCCAACGTACCGTCGGTGACGAACGGCTTCGGTCGACTCGTCGACACGGGCTGCATTAACAGTCTTTCCGCAGAGCTTGCTCAAGCAGTGGAGAAAGTCACGTCGGCTGCATGGCGCGGTCAGGGTGGCGAGAGTTATGAGACGTTTGTCAGACATGCGACCCGGTATGCTGAGCAGTTTTCGCCGAGCAGGGTAGCAAGGAATTTCGTCAATCTCGTAAGCAAGATCCAATAATTCAAGGCGGCCTGCCTGTGTGGGATGTCGCTCGGGCAGTGATAAAGGCGTCCAATTTTTAAGATAACTAGCAATGGCGAGTGCGAAGACAGCCTATTTTCCATATATCGACGGCCTACGTGCATTGGCGGTATTGTCCGTCATGCTTTTCCACCTGAACGCCCATTGGCTTCCTGGTGGATTTTCCGGGGTCGATATCTTTTTCGTGATCTCCGGATTCGTCGTCAGTTCCTCGGTCGCGAATCTCGGTTCGATCTCGATCGGGCGATTTCTGCTGTTGTTCTATGCACGGCGGATGCGGCGAATTTTGCCTGCACTGATCGTCGTGTTGCTGGTGACGGGACTCGTTTCCGCATTGTTCATCCCGTCGTCGTATCTGAGTGATAAGAGCCAAAAGACCGGTCTCTATGCATTCTTCGGCCTGAGTAACTTCATTTTGGGCTCGGTCGGCAACGACTATTTTTCTCCGACCGCTGAATTCAACCCATACACGCACACTTGGTCGCTTGGCGTTGAGGAGCAGTTCTATCTGGCCTTTCCGTTTTTGTTCTGGGCTTGGCTCGCCCGAAAGAACTGGCGACATCTGTCGGTCATTCTGATTGCTGCGGCGTTCGGTGCGTCATTCGTGTGGGGGCACTGGCTCGGGCAGGCGAATCAAACGCAAGCGTTCTATTTCATTTTCGGTCGATTCTGGGAGCTGGCCGCTGGCGTTTTGCTGTACCAATGTTTCGCGCTCTCCGGGTTCATCACGAATGAATCGACTCGAGCGCCTGCTACCGCGGGCGTCAAGATAGGGGCATGGATCTCATTAGCGACGGTGATGGCCGGACTCGTGATTTCGAAGTCAGATCATTATCCGTTTCCAGGCGCGATCGTTCCAGTAATCGGCACGGTCGGCCTGCTGGGATTTTTGTATCGTCGCGAGCATGCGGGTTTCATCTCGACGGTACTTGAAAGTGGTCCGGCTCGTTTTGTGGGGCGAATTTCCTATTCGCTCTATTTGTGGCACTGGCCAGTTTACGTCGTGTTGCGCTGGACGGCGGGGCTTGAGTCGCCGCTCGCGATCGTTTGCGCCATTGTGCTGACGTTCGCGTTGGCGATGGCGTCATACCGATTCATTGAGGAACCGTTCCGACATGGATTGTCGGCAGCCCGAATTCCCCGCCTCGTCATCGTGGGATGTGGACTTTGCCTGATGATTGGTGGCGCAGGGCTGTCGTCAATGATGGCTGAAGCTCAACCCAAGTTTTCCTTGAGCACCGTGACTAGACACGGAGACGATTGGTATCCGTATGGAACCGACACGAGTCCCGCTTTCCCCGGTTGTCATACCGACGTCGCGCCTCAGGACGTGCAAGGCGGGCAGCTCTGGGTCTATTCGCGTAAAAACTGCGATCTGCCGGCGAGGAGTTCGCATCGGGTCTTCGTAATCGGTGACTCTCATGCGATGGCCTATTCGGGAATGTTCAAGCAATTCGTGGTGCAAACAGGTGTAACGGTTTACGCTTACAACAATGCCGGTTGTCCGTTCCTTAGTTTGCAGCCGTGGCGCGAGGACGGAAACCCGGTCTGCCATCAGTACGGCGATTCGGCGTTGAAGGATATGCTGGCGAAGCTGCAGCCTGGTGACGTGGTTTTCCTGCCCTCATTGCGTTTGCCCCGAATGATCGATCAATGGGCTTATTTTGGCGATGAGACTGCGCGGAATCAGTTGTTTGGTGACGAGGCAGTCAAAGGCCGAACTCGATCAGTCGAAGAGGCCATTCCGATACTGCAGGATATAGAGAAGCGTGGTGGCAAAGTTGTGCTGGAAGCGCCAAAGCCGATTTTCCGTATGGTTCCATATCGTTGCTCGGATTGGTTCAATCGGCACAATCCGATTTGTGAGCGCGGTCCGTTGATCAGTCGTAGTGAAATCGATGAAATGCGAGCTCCGATTCTGAAATCGTATGAGCAGATGGAAGCGAAGGTGCCGAATGTATATACTTGGGATCCGCTGCCGATGCTGTGTTCGGATAAGGCGTGTTCAGCATATGACGGCAGAAGACCCCTGTTCTTCGACGGAGACCACATTAGCGGATATGGCAACTTGCGCGTACTACCGGGCTTCGAATCGCTAATGTTGAAGTTGTTGTAATAGGTTCGAGTCGGCAAATTTGGGTCGTGCGTCACGCGTATCGCAGATATTTGCGATACGCGTGACGTGGCGGTAAAGGGTGATCGACGGAAATCATGGCCACTGTTCCGGAGCACGGAGTTCGAATCCCCCGCCTTGCTGAGATCAATGGGCTGCGCGGAATCGCCATTCTTGCGGTTGTCTGGCATCGCTTGAGTTTTGTGCTTGTGCCGACGCCGCCGCGCCTTTGGGGTACGCCTACTGAGCTGGTACTATGGAATGGTTGGATGGGCGTGAACCTATTCTTCATCCTTTCGGGTTTCGTGCTCTATTTGCCGTATGCGGCCGGTAAACGGAGCTTCACCGGGCGCGAAGATGTTGCTCAGTTCTACAGGCATCGCTTCCTTCGCCTGATGCCAATGTATTCTGGTCGTGGTGGCGACGTTCGCTCTGAGCGGACAATTCGTCAATGCAAATGAACGGGCGATCCGTGAGATCGTCCGGTGCCTGACCTTTACGTTCCCGCTTTTTCCGGATACGTACTCGCCATCTTCGAATTGAGCGCTCCGGTCCATCGGAACGGAAGTGCTGTTCAGCCTGATATTTCCACTCCTGGTCGCGATTGCAGAGCGGATCGGCTTGACGCGACTGCTTGGCTTTGCAATTGTTTTCTCATTGTGCGTCAGGCTGCTCCGGAGAATTTACTACCCGGTATTCTTCGGACCGGACTGGATCATCGACGCACTTCTCATTGGCCGACTCGATGAGTTCGTTATCGGCATGTGGCTTGCGCGCTCTTATGTGATCGGACAATGGTCGCGGCGTTCTGCCTCTTGTTGCGACGGCGTTGCTGGTTGTGGCAACTTGCGGTTTTACCGGGTGCTTCGACAAACGGATTCCGGCGGAATGGACGGCCGTCCTGAACAACGTGCTCGATATCGCGTCGGCGTTGTTTATCGTCACTGCGCTGAGCGACGGGTCGCTGCTCGCAAGGTTATTGCGTTCCCGTGTGTTGCAGGTGTTCGGCATGGGATGCTA
This sequence comes from Burkholderia sp. BCC1985, assembly GCF_905339915.1. Lineage (NCBI taxonomy): Bacteria > Pseudomonadati > Pseudomonadota > Betaproteobacteria > Burkholderiales > Burkholderiaceae > Burkholderia > Burkholderia sp. BCC1985. The sequence continues at coordinate 15,282 of NZ_CAJPGY010000025.1, read as the reverse complement.
TAGCGTCTATCTCTGGCATCTGCCCGTACTGCGCGCGTTGCAGATCGATCTCGGCGGGGCGGGGGCGATACGCATCGTCTGCTTCATTGGGGCGATGGTATTTCTTTCCGCGATGACGTATCGTTTCGTGGAGTTCAGGACCGTCAATTCGTGGCGGCAGCTCTTTCTTGCTGAGCCGCGCGAAGACCGAATGCGCTCGATGATCAGGGGCGCAGGAGGATGAACTCAGGTAGCTATTGTGTTGATTGCAGGGTACCTGCGTGTCGGCAGATATCTCGCTTATTTGGGATCCTCGGTTCGCCATCGTTGGTTGCCGAAGAAATCGACCCAGCGCTCTAGGCCGGCGCCGAGCATTGCACGATTATCACGCCGTCCGATGTTGAGAAAATCTTTAGTAAAGCGCTCACGAATATCTCGATAAACGTCGCTCATTCGGTCGGATATTTTATCCAGGCCTCCGCTGCGGCTCAAATGGGCGCTGGTTATCTCGTGCGCGGGAGCGTTGAGATGATCGGCCATCGCCGTAAGGAACTTGGACGGCGAAGCTATTAGTGATTCGTACGTCATCCGCAGCGGTTGGATGCCGGTCTTGTCGAAATACGCGTCCCAGTTAGCTTCATGTGATAAAAGCATCATCAGCTTCGTCAGGATCGCGAAGAAGTCGTATCGAACTTCCGGCGGAGATGTGCCTGAATCACTGCCTGCCGGCATGTGCCATACACCGGTTTCGTCCGCAATGTAGAGGGATACGGCTTGCTTGATCGAATTTTCTCGCCGGATATAAACCCAGCGATGGTTGGGCAGGATGTCGTCCAGCGTTGCGTAGCCGTCAACGCTGCTTGCCAACCAGTCATCGAGGTGCGCACGATGATCGTGCATGATCTTTGAACCGAAAATACCATTGGCACTTCGATCGAGCACCAGCGTTTCAAAATTTTCTTCGAAGCGTTCCCCAGGTGTTACACCAAATGGAGACTGTTCGGAGTAGGGATACTGGAAGTACTCGGTCGGTCGTCCAATGCCGGCGCCGGTCAATGCATTGGACAAGACGGTACTGCCGCAGCGAGGGGTAAATGCGATCGTAAAGGTTCTGTTTATGCCGGCTTGTTCCAGCCGGCTCAGGAGCGTTGTTTTATCAATGCGCTGCGACATCGTTTGCTTGCAAGGGAATTGATTGGCCTGAGGCGATTCGGCCGCGCTGGTGTCTCCGCCGTCGCCGTCGCACCCTTACCGGGACAATTGATGGTAAAGATCGACGTAGCGATCGACCATCTGTCCGGCGGTTAGATTTTGCTCGAATCGCTGGCGTGCATGTTTACCAAGTGTTGCAGCCAGGTCGGAATCGTTCCACAGGGTGGTCATTGCAGCGCGCAGGGCGGCGGGATCGTTCGGGGGAACAACCAGTCCCGTCTTGCCCGCGACATTCACATACGAGGTACCCGTGCCAATCTCGGTGGAAACCAACGCTTTGCCGAACATTGCTCCTTCGACTAGCGAGATGCCGAATGCCTCGGCACGGAGGTGCGACGGAAACGTGAGCCCGTGGCACATACTCAGAAGGGCAACCTTGTCTTCGTCGGGCACCGCGCCGACGAATATCGCGCGGTCACCCAGCCCGAGGCGTGCGGCTTGGGCCTTGAGCTCGCTCTCGACTGGCCCGGCTCCGACGATTACCACCTTCATCGACGTATTGACGAGCGCATCCAACAGGATGTGCAGGCCTTTGTAGTAGCGCAAATTGCCGACGAACAGGAAGAATTTTGAACCTACCCGGTTGTGCCAATAGGCCACTCGCTCTGGGTCGACCGTAGGGTAGCGAGTTTCATCGAGACCGATCGGAATGACGTCAACCTTGTCCTTGAATTGACGCAATACGGGGCTTGTCTCGAGGTAGTTTGGCGATGTCGCCACGATTCGATCGACGTCGCGCAGAAAGAGGCGCTGCAGTGGCTTGTAAGCCTGAAGCAGAACCTTCTGCCGCGTGATGTCGGCATGGTACGTGACGACAGACGGCTTCCGACAACGCGTGGCGAAATGGACGACATCCATGAAGGGCCACGGAAAGTGGTAATGGATGACATCGGCCCGTCGGGCAAGTTCGGCAAAGCGCTGGAATGCCGCAATCGAGAATGGAGAGGACGCAATCTGGACGTTCACCTTGGCTCGATGGTGAACATGGTCGCCAAAGTCGACGGAAGTCGTGTCCGTGCTAACGGTCAGGACTTCACTGGTGATTCCATGCTTGCTAGCGCCCGAGCATACCTGGCCGATTAGTTCTTCTACCCCTCCCATCGAGTCCGGGCGGTAGGTCTTGTAGAAATGTAAAACGTGCATATCGCTTCAGGTCACCAAAGGAGCGCAAACGGCAGGGGGCGATATCGTATCGCCCCCTTGAGTATTGCGCCGCTTGGCGTCAGGTTGCAGGCGCCCGTCCGTAGACGTCCTCGAAGCGGACGATATCGTCTTCCCCGAGATATTCTCCGCACTGCACTTCAATGAGTACGAGGTCGACGACACCCGGATTGATCAGCCGATGTTTGTGCCCAGCGGGAATGTATGTCGACTCGTTCGGTTGTAGCGAAATGACGCGTTCACCGTTGACGACGTCTGCACATCCGCGCACGACGATCCAGTGTTCGCTGCGATGATGGTGCATCTGCAACGACAACGACGCCCCGGGCTTGACGACGATGCGCTTCATCTTGAAGCGATCACCTTCTTCGAGCACCGTATAAGTGCCCCACGGACGATGAACTGTCCGATGGATTCGATACGCGTCGTGATTCGATTGCTTCAACTGCGCGACGATTTGCTTGACGTCCTGCGCGCGGTCGCGCCGGGCGATCAACAGTGCGTCGGGGGTGTCCACGACCACGAGATCCTCGACACCCACGGCACCGATCATCCGGTCTTCGGAACGGAAATAGCAGTTCGACGTATCGTGCAGAAGGGCGGCACCTTCAATCCGGTTGCCTTGATCGTCGGGCTGGGTCAGGTCGCTGATGGCGAGCCAGGAGCCGATGTCGCTCCAGCCGATGTCGCACGGCACGACTGCCGCCTTCTTCGTGCGCTCCATCACGGCGTAGTCGATCGAGATGTCCTTTGCCGTTTCGAATGCTGTGCGCGTGAGTTCCACGACGTAATCCTCGCCGATCGAGGTCCAGCTTCCGTCGGGAACGGCTTGCTTGACCGGCTCGGCAACGTCGATCGCCAGCGTTTCCATTTCGTCGAGCATCGTCTGGGCGGCGAAACAGAAAATGCCCGCATTCCACGCATGCTGACCGTCAGTCGCAAGCTTTGCAGCCACTTCGGCGTTCGGTTTCTCGACGAAGCTGACGATGTCGCAAGCGTCAGTTTCTTCACGCGTGCCGCGGTCGTACTGGATATAGCCGAAGCCCGTTTCAGCGCGGGTCGGCTTCACGCCGAACGCCACCACCTTGCCGGCATTGGCTGCGTCCGATGCCTTCTGGACTGCCGCATTGAACGCTGCGAGATCGTTGATCAAATGGTCCGCCGGCATGACGAGCATGACCGCTTCCGGACCATGGCGCTCACGCACGACCAGCGCAGCGGCTTCGATCGCTGCCGCGGTATTGCGCGAAACCGGTTCGAGTACGAACCCCATCTTCACACCGTCGTGGCGAATTTCAGTGCATTCGTCCTTGGTCAGGAAGTATGTATCGCGATTCGTGACGAAGACGATTTCCTCGACGCCTGGAATGCCGCACGCGCGAAGGTAAGTCTTTTGCAGTAATGATTGACCGTCCGCCAGCTTGAGCAGGGGTTTCGGAAACGCTTCGCGCGATACCGGCCAAAGGCGGGTGCCCGCGCCACCGCAGATGATGATGGGAACAATGCTCATGTGAACTTAAGCGGCAGGAATCTATGGTGCAATGGACGATTGTAGCCGAGATTCCGCTAGCTCCCGCCCCATCCGACGCATTAGGTTACAAACTTTTTGTGGTTCGCCGACGGGGGCGAGTCCTGTACCAGCCCCACCGGGGCTGCACCGGACTGCTTCGGCGGCTTCTGGGTTGGCATCGATCCGGGATGCACGGGCTCGCACCATCATTGACTACATTTGGCGACATAATCGCGCCCTTTTCGAGCCTGAACCCGCGCCGCACGTAAGCGCGCTGTCCGTGTCGGAGGAACTGGGGCGGCGTCGTGCAGTAGGTCGCAGTGGTGAGGTGCGCAAGGTGATTGTCGGGCACGCTTTCATGACAGGCGGAGTGTTAAGCTATTGCCCCCGTCCGTGGCTGCTATTGCTTCACATGACGTCCGTATTCCGTGGGTTTCGTTCCCACTCGGCACAATTCGTTGCGGGTGCGGCACGACGAGGATCTCGCAATCGAAGCAAAAGCGCGCAGCGATCGATGTTTAACTGCCGCCTCTGGCAAACCTCAAACAGTCTCCAATCAGTCGTTAGTGGACCGCATGAAGCTCGTTTTTGATCTGAATTCGCTGCGACCTCCGAGAAGCGGTGTCGGTTACTACACCCAGCATTTGCTGGAAGGACTGCGAACGCAACGGGATATCGAAGCTCTGGCAGGATGGATCGGTCCGAAAGTATACGAGGACGACAGCCTTAGCGAATTGATGTGCGATCAATCCGCGCTGAAAAAGGCGGCTCGGCTGACCCGCGGGCCGGTAGCGTCAGCAGTTCGTGCGGCGCGGAATGTTCCAGGAGTCTATGAGGCCCGCACATTGCTCAGAGGGTTTGCTTCGGCGCGGCCGCGCGATGAGTTTGCAGCTCGCGGTTATATCTATCATGAGACAAATTTCATCGCGTCCCGCTATCGCGGACCGACCGTCGTTACGATTCATGATCTATCGCATCGTCGCCATCCGGAATTTCATCCCAAAGCCGCCGTTAAATACGTAGACGATGGACTACCTCGGACTCTGGAGCAGGCGCGGGCCGTGATTGCAGTGAGCCACTACACGAAGCAGGCCATTCATGAGATCTACGGTTTGCCGGACGACAAGGTGATCGCGATCCATCTTGGCGTGGAGCCCTGTTTTAGGCCTCGGGGCGAGGAAGAATGCGAGTCGGTGCTATCGCGTTCTGGATTGCGCTACCAGGGCTTCGTGCTATCGGTATGCACACTTCAGCCCCGGAAGAACCTGCGCCGTCTCGTGGAGGCGTTCTCGCGCTTGCCGGTTGCGGTCCGCCAGGCGTTTCCCCTCGTGTTGATCGGCGCCGAGGGTTGGATGAATTCGGAGCTGATGCGGGAAATCGAACCGTTGGCCATGCGCGGTCAATTGATCGCACCCGGATATGTGTCCCGCAACGATCTCGTGCAGTTGTTCGCATCCGCGGCGGTATTTGCGTACCCTTCGCTTTACGAGGGATTTGGTCTGCCGGTGGCGGAAGCGATGGCGAGCGGCGTGCCCGTGCTGACCTCGAACGTCACCTCGTTACCCGAGGTGGCTGGAGGAGCGGCATGGGAGGTCGATCCGTATGCTGTTGACGCGATCGCGGATGGCCTTGAACGCACGCTGGACAATGAGTCACTGCGTGGCGAACTGGTTGCGAAAGGCTTGCGCCGGGCAGCCGACTTTACGTGGTCCGCAACGGTCGAGAAAACGTGCGACGTGTACCGTTCGGTGGCGGCGTGAATACTGCAACAGCGCGACATGCAGTCGTGCCGTTCATTGGAAGGTATGCGTGATGCGAATTGCGATCAGCGGTGCAAACGGATTCGTGGGTCGCGCCGTCAGTTTACGTGCCAACGCACACGGCAATCACGTGATCGGGCTGGTGCGTCGGCCCGGTGTGTGCGAGTCCTACGTTCATGAGTGTGTGATTGGCGACGACAACTTTGCCGGTGTTGCGAATGGTTTCCCTGGGCTCGACCGTTGCGATGTCGTTATTCACCTAGCCGCCCGCGTCCATGTTATGCGGGATCGAGTTGCGAACCCGCTTGCTGCCTTCAGGGCGGTAAATGTCGAAGGGTCCTTGAACGTCGCAAGGGCGGCATTGCGAGCTGGTGCTCGCCGCTTGGTATTGGTAAGCAGTATCAAGGCGCTGGGAGAGGGGGAGCCGGGACGGCCGTGGCGCGAGGACGACGAGGCGATGCCGACAGATCCGTATGGCATGTCAAAACTCGAGGCTGAACTGGCGATCCGGGAATTCGGGCAAACGCAAGGTCTTGAAGTCGTCGTTGTGCGACCGCCCCTCGTCTATGGCCCAGGCGTCGGCGCCAATTTTCTGGGGCTGATGAAAGCGGTCGACATGGCGATTCCGCTTCCGCTGGCGAGCGTCACCGCTCGCCGCAGTCTCGTGTATGTCGAAAATCTGGCCGACAGCCTGCTTCGATGCGCAAGCGATCCACGCGCTGCCGGTGAGTGCTTTCATATCGCCGATGACGACGCTCTTTCCATCGTGGAGCTATTGCGCGCGCTCGGCGATGTGCTCGGCAGGCCGACGAGGCTGTTTCCAGTGCCGGTTGCGGCGTTGCATGCACTTGGCAAACTGACTGGTCGACATGCTGCTGTCGACCGTCTAACGGGTAGCTTGCGGCTCGATACCGCCCACGTGAAACGCACGTTGGACTGGCAACCTCCGTTCACGACGCAGCAGGGACTTGAAGCGACCGCTACATGGTATCGTTCGCGCGGTACCCAAATATAAACACATGCTTCTCGCAACTCCCTCATGGATCACTGCAGCTGCGGTGACGTTCGCCGCCGTACTTGCGTCCACGGCCATCCTGCGCATGCTGCTCGCGACCGGCCTCGCGTGGCGCCTTGCCACCGACATTCCGAACGACCGTTCGCTCCATACGCTGCCGACGCCGCGCGTCGGCGGATGGGGCATCGTACCGGTCTGCGTCGTTGCGCTGCTCGCGCTGGCGCCGCACTTGTGGCTGATCGCCGTCGCCGCCGCCGGACTCGCCGCGATGTCGCAGATCGACGACCGGCGCGGGCTGCCCGCCCGCGTGCGGTTCTCGGCGCACCTCGCGGCGGTCGTCGCGCTGATCGCCGTGTTCCCGGCCGACGCACCGTGGTGGCTGCTGGTCGGCATCGGCTTCGCGATGGTGTGGCTGACGAACCTGTACAACTTCATGGACGGCGCCGACGGCCTCGCGGGCGGCATGGCGCTGTTCGGCTTCGGCGCATATGCGGTCGCGGCGCTGACCGGCCCGATGCCGTCACCGGATCTGGCCGTGGCCGGCTCGGCTGTCGCCGGCGCCGCGCTCGGCTTTCTGCTGCTGAACTTCCATCCGGCCCGGCTGTTTCTCGGCGATGCGGGTTCGATTCCGCTCGGATTCCTGGCTGGTGCGCTCGGCTATTGGGGCTGGCGGGCCGGCGTCTGGCCGATCTGGTTCCCGGCGCTGGTGTTCGCGCCCTTTATTGCCGACGCATCTGTAACACTTTTGAGACGTCTGTTACGTGGCGAAAAGTTCTGGCAAGCGCACCGGGAGCATTATTATCAAAGGATGGTCCGGGCGGGCGTAGGTCACCGCCGGACCGCTCTTTATTGGTACCTCATCATGCTCGCGGGCATAATCGTCGCCGTGTGGGCAAAGGGCCGCCCGGAACTGCAGCAGTGGCTGTCGTTCTTCGCGTGGTACGGCGTCCTGGCATGTATCGGACTGGTAATCGACATGCGCTGGCGCCGGTTTCAGTCGGCCGCCGAAAATAACTCTTGAGGTTTCCTGCCGATGTTGCGATCCAAAGCATCATGGCTTTCGCTGAGCGCTTTCCTGTTTGACCTGACGGCGGTCACCGCCGCGTGGTTGTTCGCCTATCTCGTCCGATTCAACGGCAGCGTTCCGTCCGATTTCATGGGCGGCGCGCTGACGGCGCTCGTCTGGGTGCTGCCGGTCTACGCGCTGATGTTTCACGTATTCGGCCTGTATCGCGGCCTGTGGGTGTTCGCGAGCCTTCCGGACCTGGTTCGGATTTCGAAGGCGGTGATTGGCGGCGGCGTGATCGTGATGATCGGCGCCGTGATGTTCCAGCCGTCGCCGATCATCCCGCGTTCGGTGTTGCTCGTGTCGCCGCTGATGCTGTTCCTCGCGATGGGCGGCGCCCGCGCGCTGTACCGCGCAACGAAGGAGTTCTACCTGTACGGCGGGCTCGTCGGGCAGGGCAAGCCGGTGCTCGTGCTCGGCGCCGGCACGGCCGGCGCGAGCCTCGCGCGCGAACTGTCGCGTTCGGGGGAATGGCGTCTCGTGGGCCTCCTCGACGACGATCCGACCAAGCAGGGGCGCGAGATCTACGGCTACAAGGTGCTCGGCTCGTTCAACGACCTGAAGCACTGGACCGATGCGATGAAGGTCGAATACGCGATCATCGCGATTCCGTCGGCATCCGTTGAAACACAGCGCCGCGTTGCGACATTGTGCGTGCGCGCCGGAGTGAAGGCGATGGTGCTGCCATCGCTGACCGCGCTGATGCCGGGGCAGGGGTTCCTGTCGCAGGTGCGCAATATCGATCTCGAGGACTTGCTCGGACGCGATGCCGTCACGATCGACACGCCGCACGTCGAGGCGCTGCTGCGCGGCCGCGTCGTGATGGTAACCGGCGCGGGCGGTTCGATCGGTTCCGAGCTGTGCCGGCAGATCCTACGTTTCAAGCCGGCGCAACTGGTCGCGTTCGATCTCTCCGAATATGCGATGTACCGGCTCGCCGAGGAACTGCGCGAGCGCTTCCCCGACCAGCCTGTCGTACCGATCATCGGCGACGCGAAGGATTCGCTGCTGCTCGACCAGGTGATGTCGCGCTATGCGCCGCATATCGTTTTCCACGCGGCCGCGTACAAGCACGTGCCGCTGATGGAGGAGCACAACGCGTGGCAGGCGCTGCGCAACAACGTGCTGGGCACCTATCGCGTCGCCCGCTCGGCGATCCGCCACAACGTGCGCCATTTCGTGCTGATTTCGACCGACAAGGCCGTCAATCCGACCAATGTGATGGGCGCGAGCAAGCGGCTCGCGGAGATGGCGTGCCAGGCGTTGCAGCAGACGAGCGAAGGCACGCAGTTCGAGACGGTGCGTTTCGGCAACGTGCTCGGCAGCGCCGGCAGCGTGATCCCGAAGTTCCAGCAGCAGATCGCGAAGGGCGGCCCGGTGACGGTCACGCATCCCGAGATCACACGCTTCTTCATGACGATTCCTGAAGCGTCGCAACTCGTGCTGCAGGCGTCGAGCATGGGGCACGGCGGCGAGATCTTCATTCTCGACATGGGCGAGCCGGTCAAGATCGTGGATCTCGCGCGCGATCTGATCCGTCTCTACGGCTTCTCGGAAGGGCAGATCCGGATCGAATTCACGGGGCTGCGTCCGGGCGAGAAACTCTACGAGGAACTGCTCGCGGACGACGAGACGACCACGCGCACGCCGCATCCGAAGCTGCGGATTGCACGTGCGCGGGAAGTGCCGGACCATCTGCTTGACGAGCTGTTGCCGTGGCTGATGCAGCACCGCGTGCTGAGCGACGACGAGGTGCGTCGGGATCTGCGGCGCTGGGTGCCGGAATATCAGACGACCGTCGCCCCGGTGCTGCAGAGCGTGCCGATGGCGCGAGCCGTATCGAACGAATGAGCGCCCGCGGACGCCGCCCACGTTGGCCCCGAGCATGAAAAAAGCGCCCCGCGAGGCGCTTTTTTCGTTTTGGGTGCTGGACTCACTGCCCGCGTCTTTCCTTTCTCACCACCATCCACCGCGGCACCTTGAACCTGACGATGCTGAGATAAAGCCACACATACGTCAGCGCGAACAGCACGACAAAAACGAACAGGTGCACCGTGTGCCGCCAGAACAGCGTCGCCGGAATCACCGCAACGAGGCACAGCAGCCAAAGATAAGGCGACGTCAGCGAATTGCGCCGCGTGAGGTCGTGCGCATGCTTCGTCCCGACGGCCCAGCGCATCAGCCGCTTGTACACGAGCATATGAAGATGCACGCCGTCCGGAATCCCCGGCGACATCCCGCGGATGAACTTCTTCCGGTAGATCGAGAAACACGTCTCGAAGATCGGATACATGAACAGCAGCACCGGATACCACGCCGACACTTCGCGATTGCGCATCACGAGCATGATCGCGAGTTCGGCGAGCATGAAGCCGATGAAATACGCGCCGCCGTCGCCGAGGAAGATCAGCCCCGCAGGGAAATTCCACAGGAAGAAGCCGAGCACGGCGCCCATCATGATGATCGACGCCGACATCACGACCGGGTCGTTGACGTGGAATGCGACATACGCAAGCGACGCGAACATCATGAAGCTGACCATCGACGCGAGGCCGTTGAAGCCGTCGATGATGTTGATCGCGTTGGCCAGCGCCGCGACCGCGAGCACCGTGATGAACGCCGAAATGGCCACGTAGCCGAGCAGGAAGTCGAGCGGCGGCACGCTGATCCGCTTGACCGCGATGCCCAGCAGCCAGAACGCCAGCGCGGCCGCGCCCATCGTGCAGAGCAGCCGCGCGCGCGGCGACACGCGCTTGGTCAGGTCCTCGACGAGGCCCGACAGGAACGCCGGCATCCCGCACGCGACGATCCCGAGAATGCTGCCGGCGATCGTCGGATAGCGCCGCGACACGAGTAGCGCGGCAATGACGACCCCGGCGAGGATCCCGATGCCCCCGACACGCGGCACCGGCCGTACGTGGAATTTCTGCACGCCGGCCAGGTCGCTGTCGACCGAGAATTTCTCGTGCAGATGTGCATAGCGCACGATGAACAACGTGACGAGCAGGGAGACGATGAAGCCGGACGCGAAGCTGAGCATGGGATCGCTCGAAAAATGGACAGCGGATTATACAAAACCGCGGGGGTTCCCCTCCTGCCATTTCCAGTGGTCGGCGCACATCTCGTCGATCCCGAGCGTTGCGCGCCAGCCGATGAGGTCGGCCGCAGCCTGCGGATTCGCGTAGCACTCGGCGATGTCGCCCGGGCGGCGCGCGACGAGTTCATACGGCACCGGGCGGCCCGACGCCTTCTCGAACGCGCGCACGACTTCCAGCACGCTGTAGCCCTGGCCCGTGCCGAGGTTCACGACGAAGCTCGCATCGCGCTTCGCGAGCGCGTCGAGCGCGGCGATGTGCCCCTTCGCGAGATCGACGACGTGGATGTAGTCGCGCACGCCGGTGCCGTCCGGCGTCGGGTAGTCGGAGCCGAACACGCGCAGCTTCTCGAGCTTGCCGACCGCGACCTGCGCGACGTACGGCATCAGGTTGTTCGGGATGCCGGCCGGATCCTCGCCAATCAGCCCGCTCGCATGCGCGCCGACCGGGTTGAAGTAGCGCAGCGTCGCGATGCGCCACGACGGGTCCGATACCTCGAGATCGCGCAGGACCTGCTCGGCGATCAGCTTCGACTGGCCGTACGGGTTGGTGGCCGACAACGGGAACGATTCGTCGATCGGCGAGCGCTCCGGCACGCCGTACACGGTCGCCGACGAGCTGAACACGAACTGCCGGACGTTGCGCTCGCGCATGATCTTGAGCACCGAGAGCAGCCCGCCAAGGTTGTTCTGGTAATACTCGAGCGGCTTCGCGACCGATTCGCCGACCGCCTTGAGCGCCGCGAAATGGATCGTGCCCGTGATCGGATGCGCGTCGAACACCTTCGCGAGCGCGGCTTCGTCGCACACGTCGACCTGGTGGAACGCGGGCGTCCTGCCGGTGATCCGCTCGATGCGCCGGACGGACTCGGCCTTGCTGTTGACGAGGTTGTCGACGATCACGACATCGTAGCCGTTGTCGAGCAGCTCGACGGCCGTATGCGAGCCGATATAGCCCGCACCGCCGGTAACGAGGATGGTGCCTTTAGCGGTCATGCTGATGCGCTCCTTCAGAGTGTGATGCCGGTCAATGTATGAATGGTCTGCCGGTAGCGTTCGACGACCTGCTGCTCGTCGAATTCCGCGCTCACCTTGCGGCGGCCGCACGCGCCCATCGCGTCGCGTCCGGCGGTCCCGAGTTCGATCATGCGGATCAGCTGCTCCGCGAGGCTCGCACTGTCGCGCACGCGGCACAGGAAGCCGGTTTCTCCGTCGGCGACGACGTCGCGGCAACCCGGCACGTCGGTCGCGACGATCGGGCGGCCCATCGCGGACGCCTCCATCAGCGTGCGCGGCACGCCCTCGCGGTACGACGGCAGCACGACGCAGTCGGCCGCCGCGATGTGCGGGCGCACGTCGTGCGCCTCGCCAAGATACTCGACGACGCCTTCGCCGACCCACGCGTCGACGTCCGCGCGGCCGATCGCGCTCGGATTGTCGACGCCGAGCGGCCCGAGCAGCTGGAAGCGCGCGTCCGGGTAGCGATCCCGTACGACGCGCGCGGCCTCGACGTATTCGCGCACGCCCTTGTCCCACAGCAGCCGGCCGATCAGGATGAACACGGGGCCACGGCCGGCGGGCAGCGGCACCGGCGCGAACTGGTCGAGATCGACGCCTTCGCCGTGCAGCAGCCGCGCGCGCTCGGGGTGCGCGAGCAGCTGCTCGTCGGTGAAGGTCGCGAGATCGTCGCGGTTCAGGAACCAGACTTCACGCGGAAAGCGGAACGCGAACCGGTACAGGCGCTTCGCGACGCTCGCCGCACGGCTTTTCTGGATGAACACATAGCCGAGGCCGGTCGTGACCGCGATCGACGGCACGCGCGCGAGCCACGCGGCGATCGACCCGTAGATGTTCGGCTTGATCGTGTAATGGAACACGAGATCGGGCTCGAGCGCGCGGTAATGGCGCACCAGCGCGGCAAGCGTGCCGAGATCCTCGCGCGGGCTCGTGCCTTTCGACGCGACGGCGAGCGCGACGTAGCGGCAGCCCATCTGCTCGAGCAGCGGCACCGTGCGGTCGTGCGGCGCGATCACGATGACCTCGGCGCCGCGCGCGACGAGCGCACGGATCAGCCCGTGGCGGTACGTGTAGATCGCCCAGGCCGTGTTGCAGACGAGCGCGATGCGCAGCGAGGAGGTAGCGGACATGAAAAAAAGCAAAAAATAAAGCGTCGAAAATGCCGGAGGCGGGCTACGCGGACGGCCGCGCCGCGAACAGCGTCTGCTTGATCCGCTGCAGCGTACGGTACGGCGTAACAAAATGCAGCAGGTTCTTGGCGAGGCCGGCCCAGTCGTACGGGTTCAGCACGTTGAAGTGCCGCAGCAGCAGCGATAGCGTCGATATCAGCTGGCGGCGGCGCTTGGTCGCGCTGATCCCGCCCTCGTTGAGCTCGTAGTAGAGGCCGAGCTCGGGCAGGTTCGCGCAATCGTAGCGTTGCATTAACCGTAAAAAAAGATCGAGATCCTCGGCCGCGCGATATTTCGCGCGGTAATTGCCGACTTCGCGCACGGCGTCGATGCGCAGCATGACTGACGGATGCACGAGCGGCGAGCGCAGGAAGCGCGTGCGGCGCAGCGTGCGCGGGTCGGCGGGCGGCGTCAGCATGAAGCGCGGCTCGCCGGCACGTGACACGACCTGGGTCCACATGCCGACGCAGGCCACGCGCGGGTGCGCATCGAGATACGCGCGCTGCTTCGAGAGGCGCCGCGGCGCGGCGAGGTCGCCGGCGTCGATGCGGGCCGCGAAGCGGAAGCCGCGCGCCGCGAGCGCGTCGATGCCGGCCTCGAGCGCGCGCTCGATGCCGCCGTTGCGCGGCATGCGCAGCACCTCGACCGCAAGGCCGGGCAGGTCGGGCGCCACGATCGGCGGCGTGCTGCCGTCATCGACGATCAGCACGTGCACCGGCGCGTCCTCGCGAAACGACGCGAGGGTGCGCACGACGTCGTCGTGGCCGTTGTAGGCCGGCATCAGCACGGCCACATCGTCGAGCGGGGGCGGGCAATCGGGAGACGTCATGGGCGCAGCTTGAAACGAATGTAATAAAAATTAACGGCGGCGGCGGCGACATAGCCGGCCGCCAGCCCGACGAGCGCGCCGTACAGGCCGAGCCGGGGGATGGCGAACACGTTGACGAGCGCGGCGATCGCGAGCGCGAGCACCCATTTCGCCAGCAACACGAATTTTGCTTGATATTTGAGAACGATAAGATTGCCTATCGCCTCGATGCCGGCCGGCACGGACAGCCAGACGGCCCAGCGGAAGATGTCGACCGACGCCTCGTAACCGCGGCCGAACACCTTGCCGACGATGAGCGGCGCGGCCGCGTCCAGCACCAGCGCACCGGCCGTCATCAGGCCGGCGGTCATCGCGATCAGCCGGACGATGTTGCGGCGCAGCCGCGCGACGTCCTGCACGCGGTACACGAACGCGGGCGCGATGGTCTGCGCGAGCATCAGCGCGAGCGTGATCCAGTTCTCGTTGAGCTGCTGGGCCGCCGAGTAGCGGCCGAGGTCGGCGAACGACACGTGACGCTCGAGCATCAGGCGGTCGAGCTTCAGGAACAGGTACATGCAGATCAGGCCGAGCCAGAACACGGTGCCGGCGGTGGCAAAGTGCCTGAACAGCGGTTTGTCGAACGTCCAGCCGAGCGCGCCGCCGTTACGATGGCGGAAGTAGAGCAGCAGCGCGAAGCCGATCACGGCGGCCTCCAGCGCCCACAGCCACGCGAAGCGGGCAGGGCCGGCGGCCGCGCGGACCAGCAGCCAGACGAGCAGCGCCTTCGCCAGCGCGGTGAGCATGCTGGTCACGAGCTGCGGCTTGCTGTAGGTCAGGCTCTGCAGCCACGCGTTGATCACGCCGACGAACGGCTCGCGGAACACCATCGTGACCGCGAGGCCCGCGAGCATCGCGCCGACGAGCGGGTCGAACGCGCCGGCGCCGATCGCGATCCAGGTCGCGACGAGCGCGACGGCGGACACGCCGATGCGCAGCACGAAGGCGCTGCCAAGCACCGCGCCGAGCTGCGCGGGCGGGCGCTGGACGATGGTCGGAACCAGGATTTCGGCGCCGCACACCCAGGTGAGCGGCGCCAGTACGAGGAGAAGCGTATTCGCATACTGCCATTTGCCGAACACGTCCGGCCCGAAATAACGGGCCAGAAGACCGCTGATCGCGATCGCGACGCCGATCTGCGTGAGCCGTTCGAGCCCCAGCCAGACGAGATTCGCGACGGCCTTCGCGACGTCCGGGTTGCCGAATCGCTTCAGCATGCGGGGCAGCCGCGCGAGCGGAAGGCGGCCGGCAGGGCGCCCGAAGGCGGCGGGTTGGCGGCGGCGGAGCGGCTAGGCATTAAAATGGACAAAATACGCGTCATCAAAACCCGCGATTATAAGTGGGATCGGGGCCGCTCCAGCCGTCCCGTTCCTTGTTCCGCAAGGCCCGCATGTACGATGGCCGGCATGCGCGAAAGGCGGCCAGATTATTTTC
>NZ_CAJPGY010000024.1:0-114313 GCF_905339915.1 Burkholderia sp. BCC1985 | reverse complement strand
GCTTTCCCTTTGACACACGGCGGCCGGCTTTTGCCGTGGCTGTGATTTCAGGGGATGTGGAATCGTTCCGATCAGAAATTGCCAATACATGCTCCTCGACAGATGAGCCGACGATCGTCGCGAGCATGACGCCAGAACGGGTTGCCTGCCGGGATGCGAACGGAATCGTGATACGCAAAGATGGTCGAGGCCGGGACGCCTCGCTCGAAATCCGTATGCGCAGCTTGTGGGGGGCGTGAATGATACCGGAAAGTATTGTGCGGCACAACACGGGGCCCTTGGATTTCCATGCACTTTACCGGTGTAGCCCGCTCTAGCTGCGATTAAGGGGGTAGGAGTCGCCCCCCCCAACCGCCCCTGCACAGGAACGAGTTCGGCCACCTTGCCCCTGCAAGGATAAGCGGCCATACGTCGACGGCGAGGTTGAAATTGACGTTTAGAGAAAACTCGTCTGCCGAGGATCCCGCTCCGGCATCTTGACCGACAGCACATCTTTCGCGGCTCTACGCATTCGTGCAATAAGCGGTACGCCGACACCGTCAATCGTGAGCCCGAAGCCATACGCTTCGATGTCGACTCGCTTAAGCTTCGGAATGGGTTCCCACATCGGCTTCCAACCGTGCGTCGCGGTACGAGCGAGCAACCGACGCTTCGAAGGCTGGTTAGCAGACCACCATCAAGCATTTATGATCGGCCAACTGGCGGTATGGCAAAAAGTCGCTCGTCCCACACGACCGGTTGTGGATCCGTCACGATGATCCGCGCGGTGTCAGGATGCGCCAGATTCACGAGCACGTTGGACTCTGCACGGACGACGACGGAAGGGACGATCAGGAGTGCTGTACGCGATTCTGCCATCCATTCGTCGCCGAACTGCCGTGCTGCCTGCAGTGCCGCCGCACCCCATCCTCTCGGCAACGTTTCTGCCGTATGGCGTTCGACGCTGACGTCGTCGGGAACGGTTGCTTCGACCCATCCGTGGGTTTTCGGCACCTTGCCGATGCGTGCATGCACGAGCACCTCGAGCATCGCACCCGCGAAGGTCGACGCCGCGTAGATGACAGGCCGGCCCGGACTATTAAAGCGGCCACCGATCAGCATCGCGCCGGTGCCGCTCCAGATCGTGTGTCGCGTGTCACCGATGCGAAACAACTTCATGCCGGTAGCCCGTAGAACAGTTTCCAGAGCAACTCTTCAACCCTGCGCGCACCGAGCTCGGTCAGCGCGACGTCGAGCGGCGCCCGTCCCTCAAGTTCAGGATGTGGCGTCGACAAAAATTCCCGCGCGTCCTCTTCGTCGTTCCAGACGTAGGTGGTCGTTGCAACGATCCGGGCCAGACGCTCCGTCTTCTCCGATTCGTCTTGCGTTAGTCGATCGCGGCGGCGCTTGTAGGTCGCTTCGGGGATGATGCGGGCGAGGAGCGCGCGCCGAGCATCGGCGCCTTGCGTCGCGTGTTCGACGCCCGCGCGCAGCGCGGACTTCGGCAAACCGCCGCGCACAAGCGCTTCCAGCTCCGCCAGCGTATGCGGGAGCGGCCGCAGCCCCATGACCGCAGCCACGGCTTCAGGGGTAACGAGTGACATGGCGACTCCCATTCAGTATCATTTGATACTTAATTTTAGCGCAAATGATACCGCCCGCAAGGCGTTCTTGAAAGTTGAGACGCGGAGACGCCTCGCAAGCCGACTGTCGCACAACGTGGCCGATTTTGGTGGATCCTTGCGCAGCGTTAGAATAGCGCCCCTTCTCATGGGAGACGACAATGTCCTGGTTCGTTTATGAAGTGCCCGAATACCACGAAGACGCTGCACGCATCGAACCCTTCAGCGAGCTGCGTAACCGTGTGCTGAAAGTCGGTGGCCCGGCCATGGCTGACGACCTGGAAAGCGTTCGCGAGAACGCCGCAGCAACAGCGGACACGCCAGAACGGCCCCTGCGGACGCCGGAGAATCCGCAGGTCTTTCCGATTCCCTACGCCGACTCCATGATCCTGGTCGGGTTCATCTTCGATCTGAAGCGAGAATTCCGGCAACTGGTCGTATCGCCCGTGGAAATGCCCTGGTTGAACGACGCGTAAACGGCGCGTCCGACCGGAAGCCGACGGGAGAGTTGCTTCTGTTCCGGGGCCGGGTCCGACTATCTACTGCACGCTTTCGGATACACATGCGTGGAGTTGGACCCGCGCCAACGCTTATGCGCCCTCCTTCACCAATGCTTACAACACACGCTTCGCGAAGCCACCGAAGAGCGATTTCAATGCGCATCGGCCGCTGCGGGATGACGAGCATCTGGACACAGTGTTGACCTGGCGTGAAACACGTCGGGTATCGAAATCGCCGGCAGTGCTCCACGATCGAGTGCTTTACTTGCTGGATGACACACCGGTAAACCGGAAGCTGATTCACCGCACCGGCTGCCGTCGCTCTTCCTCGCGCGCGTCGGATGCATGATGAAACTCCCGGGAAAGACTCGATGAGGGCGCACCGAAGGTGCGCCGCCGGCACGCCCGTGCGTGCGATGTACTGCCCGACACGTTCATTCTCACGATTGCGGCGCGCACGGCGCCGACCGGCAGATGACGCATTCGAAATCCGCGGCCGCTTCCTTCGGGCCGCGGATAGCAGTTGAAAATCGGGCTCAGTGATGCTCGTACGGCTGCTCCGTATCGAGCGACGCGAGCGATTGCGCGGTCGTCTCTGCGGCGACGCTCGGCCGTGCAGCCACCGATTGCGATGGCTGCGCGGCGATCTTCGCTTCCGCGGCCTGGATGTCGGCGGGATAGTAAGGATCGCTACCGACCGGCTTATAGCCGGCCTTCTCGACCCGCACGAGATCGGCGCGCACGTCGGCCCGCGTGACCGCATGGTCGGTGGTTTGCGCAAATGCGAAGACCGGTGCGCTCAGCGCACAGGACAGCAGGACCGCACGAATCAGGTTGTTCATGATGTTCACCTCTCAAGATGGCATGTTCGCGTCCGCAGATCAGGCCGGACATCCGCTCCGCATCGATGTGATGAAGAGTTGTGTCCATTCTGCGATTCGCGCGCTTTCCGGAAGGTGAGGCTTCGATTACGGTCTTGTCATCTGATCGCGGCCGCATGTCGGTCACGGGCCGGCCTGTCCGGTCGGACACTGCGCACCTGCGCGCCAGCACAGATAACGGTTTCGTAATCCTCGGGTCAGGGTCGGGTCAACGCCGCGCCGGCAGACTGCACGCTCGCCGCATCGCACGCGGCATCCATGCCCTGCTTCGAGGAGCACCATCATGTGGATCGTCCGGCTGGCGTTACGCAGGCCCTACACGTTCGTCGTACTCGCACTGCTGATCTTCATCGCGGGACCGCTTGCGCTGCTGCGCACGCCGACCGACATCTTCCCGAGCATCGACATTCCGGTCGTCAGCATCGTCTGGTCATACAACGGCTTCTCCGCGGAGGACATGGCCAAGCGGATCACGTCGAACTACGAGCGCGCGCTCACGTCCGACGTCGACGACATCGAGCACATCGAGTCGCAGTCGCTGAACGGCGTGTCGGTCGTGAAGATCTTCTTCCACCCGGGCGCCGACATCAATCGCGCGATCGCGGAAGCCGCGAGCAATGCCGCGTCGATCCTGCGCATCCTGCCGCCCGGCACGTTGCCGCCGAACATCATCACGTACAACGCGTCGACGGTGCCGATCCTGCAGCTCGGGCTGTCGAGCGACACGCTCGCCGAGCAGCAGCTGTACGACCTCGGCAACAGCTTCATCCGCACGCAGCTCGCGACCGTCCAGGGCGCGGCGGTCCCGCTGCCGTTCGGCGGCAAGATCCGCCAGATCGTCGTCGACCTCGATACGCGCGCGCTGCAGGCGAAGGGGCTCGCGCCGATCGACGTCGTGAACGCGATCAACGCGCAGAACCTGATCCTGCCCGGCGGCACCGCGAAGATCGGCACGCACGAATACAACGTGCAGATGAACGGCAGCACGCAGACGGTCGCCGCGCTGAACGATCTGCCGGTGAAGACGATCGGCGGCAATGTCGTGTACGTGCGCGACGTCGCGCACGTTCGCGACGGCTACGCACCGCAGACCAACATCGTGCGGGTGGACGGCAAGCGCGCGGCGCTGCTGACGGTCGAGAAGACCGGCAGCGCGTCGACGCTGACGATCATCGACCAGGTGAAGGCGATGCTGCCGAAGATCGCGGCCGGGCTGCCGAAGGCGCTGCACATTTCGCCGCTCGACGATCAGTCGGTGTTCGTGAAGGCGGCGGTCCAGGGCGTCGTGCGCGAGGCGCTGATCGCCGCGTGCCTGACCGCGCTGATGATCATGCTGTTTCTCGGCAGCTGGCGCGCGACGCTGATCATCGCGATCACGATCCCGCTCGCGGTGCTCACGTCGCTGCTCGCGTTGTCCGCGCTCGGCCAGACCATCAACATCATGACGCTCGGCGGGCTCGCGCTCGCGGTCGGGATCCTCGTCGACGACGCGACCGTCGCGATCGAGAACATCACGCATCATCTCGAGCTCGGCGCGCCGCTCGAGGACGCGATCCTGACCGGCTCGGGAGAAATCGCGGTGCCGACCTTCGTGTCGACGCTGTCGATCTGCATCGTGTTCGTGCCGATGTTCCTGCTCACGGGCGTCGCGCGCTATCTGTTCGTGCCGCTGGCCGAGGCCGTGATCTTCGCGATGATCGCGTCGTACTTCTTCTCGCGCACGCTGGTGCCGACCCTCGCGATGGTGCTGATGCGCGCAAAAGGAAACGGCCGGCCGCCGCGCGGCGTATTCGCGCCGCTCGTGCATTTGGCGCGTTTCCAGGCTGCGTTCGAGCATCGCTTCGAGGCCGTGCGGCTGCGCTATCGCGCGCTGCTCTCGGCGGCGATCGCGCGGCGTCGCCGCTTCGCGGCCGCGTTCCTGCTCGCATGCGTCGCGTCGACGGGCCTCTACGCGTTCGCCGGGCAGGACTTCTTCCCGTCGGTCGACACCGGCGAGATCCGCCTGCATCTGCGCGCGCCGACCGGCACGCGGATCGAGGAAACCGCGCGGCTGACCGACGAGGTCGAAGCGAAGATCCGCAGCGTGATTCCGGCGGGCGAACTCGCTGGCGTGCTCGACAACATCGGCGTGCCGGTGAGCGGGATCAACCTCACGTACGATTCATCGGATCCGATCGGCACCGAGGACGCCGACGTGCTGGTGACGCTGAAGCCGAACCACGCGTCGACCGCCGCATACGTCGCCAGGCTGCGCAACGTGCTCGCGCAGTCGTTCCCCGGCGTGACGTTCGCGTTCCTGCCGGCCGACATCGTCAGCCAGATCCTCAATTTCGGGCTGCCCGCGCCGATCGACATCCAGATCGTCGGCAACAAGCTCGACCAGAACCGCGCGGTCGCGAATACGCTGCTCGCGAAGCTGCGCGGCGTGCGCGGGCTCGTCGACGCGCGTATCCAGCAACCCGGCGACGAACCGGCGATCGACGTGAACGTCGACCGCACGAAGGCGATCCAGGCCGGCCTCGAACAGCGCGATGTCGCGCAAAATCTGCTGATCGCGCTGTCCGGCAGTTCGCAGACGACGCCGAACTTCTGGCTCGATCCGCGCAACGGCGTCAGCTACCCGGTGCTCGTGCAGACGCCGCAATACACGGTGAATTCGCTGCAGTCGCTCGCGAACGTGCCGCTGCCAGCCGGCACCGCGCGCCCGCCGCAGACGCCGGCCGGCGGCCCGGCCGCGGGCGCGCCCGCGCAGAACCTGCTCGGCGCGCTCGGCACGTTCTCGCGCTCGACGCAGCAGGCCGTGGTGTCGCACTACAACGTGCAGCCGGTGCTCGACATCTTCGCGTCGGTGCAGGGGCGCGATCTCGGCGGCGTCACGGCCGACGTGACGAAGCTCGTCGACGCCGCGCGCGCGCAGCTGCCGCCCGGCTCGTCGATCGTGCTGCGCGGCCAGGTGCAGGCGATGCACGAGTCGTTCGCGGGCCTGCTCGGCGGTCTGGTACTCGCGATCTCGCTGGTCTACCTGCTGATGGTCGTGAACTTCCAGTCGTGGCTCGATCCGCTCGTGATCGTCGGCGGCCTGCCGGCATCGCTCGCCGGGATCGCGTGGATGCTGTTCGTCACGCGCACCACGCTGTCGGTGCCCGCGCTGACCGGCACGATCCTGTGCATCGGCATCGCGACCGCGAACAGCATTCTCGTCGTGAACGCGGCGCGCGAGCTGCTCGCGGGCGGTGCGTCGCCGTGGCAGGCGGCGCTCGACGCCGGCTTCAGCCGCTTCCGGCCCGTCGTGATGACCGCGCTCGCGATGCTGATCGGCATGTTGCCGATGGCGCTCGGCCTCGGCGACGGCGGCGAGCAGAACGCACCGCTCGGCCGCGCGGTGATCGGCGGCCTCGCGTTCGGCACGTTCTCGACGCTGCTGTTCGTCCCGGTGCTGTTCGGCTTCGTCCACGCATGGCTCGCGCGGCGCCGCGACGCCTCGGCCGCGCGGCGCACGCAGCACGCGCCCGACACGCCGGCGCTGCGTTGAGCTCGGACGGCCGCCCCTTCTCATCATCCTTCGATTCGCCTGACCCCGGACCCATCATGAACGACTCGATCGAACCCGTCGCCCCGCCGCCCGCCGCCGAATCGGCCACAGCAGCCACCGCCGTGACGTCCGCCGCGCGCGGCGCCGCGCCCGACACCCCGCCGGGCCGCCGCGGCCGCAAGCTGGCCGTGCCCGTCGCGGCCGTCGCGCTGGCCGCCGCGCTGCTCGCGCTCGGCATCGTGCCGCGTATCGATGCACGCGCCGCGCAGCGTGCACAGGTTGCCGCGCAACAGGCGCTGCCGGTGTCGGTCATCGTGCCCGGCACGGCGCCGGCCGACCAGACGCTGACGTTGCCCGGTTCGGTGGCGCCGTATGCAGACGCGTCGATCTACGCGCGCACGAGCGGCTACATCGCGCACTGGAGCGTCGATCTCGGCACGCACGTGAAGGCCGGCCAGACGCTCGCGCAGATCTCGGCGCCCGATCTCGACGCGCAGTTGCGCCAGGCGCGCGCCGACGAAGCGAGCGCGCAGGCGAACTACGACTATGCGAAATCGACCGCGCAGCGGTGGCAGGACATGCTGAAAACGCAATCGGTGTCGCAGCAGGACACCGACACGAAGGTCGCCGACATGAACGCGAAACGCGCGATGCTCGCGTCCGCGCAGGCGAACGTCGCGCACCTTGCCGAACTCGTGTCGTACGAGTCCGTCACCGCGCCGTTCGACGGCGTGATCACCGCGCGCAGCGTCGACGTCGGCACGCTGGTCACCGCGGGCGGCACGCCGGGCAGCCCGGGCCTGTCCGGGGAACTGTTCCATCTCGAACAGACGGACACGCTGCGCGTGTTTGTCGACGTGCCGCAGGACAGCGCGACCGGCGTATCGACCGGCACGCCGGTCTACCTGACGACGCCGCAGTATCCGGGGCGGCGCTTTGCCGCGCGTGTCGCGCGCAGCGCGGGCGCGATCGATCCCGTCACGCGCACGCTGCGCGTCGAGATCGACGTCGACAACCGCGACGGCGCGCTGATGCCCGGTGCGTATGCGCAGGCGCATCTCGTCGTGGCGAGCGCGGCGCCGGCGCTCGACCTGCCGGTCAGTGCGCTGTTGTTCCGCCCGAACGGCGTGACGGTCGCCACCGTCGGTACGAACGGGCGAACCGCGCTGAAGACCGTGCAGATCGGGCGCGATTTCGGCACGCGCGTGGAGATCGTCGCGGGGCTCGCGGCGACCGATCGCGTGATCGACAACCCGGGCGATGCGATCACGGCCGGCGAAGCCGTGAAGATCGTGTCGACCGTGCGCGCCGCGGCTCCGGTGGCCGCTTCGTCCGCTTCTTCCGCTTCGTCCGCGCAGGCCGCGCAAACAGGGGCGGCGGCCATTGCCAGCGACGTGCCGCAGCTGCGCGCGGCCGGCACCGCGCCGGCCGCGTCGACGCCCGCTCCTGCGCCCGCCCGCGGCTGACCCATCGATGACGACTCACGAGATACCTGCCATGCGCCTTCCTCACCCGCTCCCGTTCGCCCGCCACGCCGTCGCGCTCGGCGCCGCCGCGGCATTGGCCACGTTGGCCGCGTGCTCGACGTTGCCACCCTATTCACCGCCCGCCGTCGCGGTACCCGCGCACTACGCGGGCGCACCGGCCGCGCAGGCCGGCTGGCACGTCGCGATGCCGGCCGATGCGGCCGCGCGCGGTGCGTGGTGGACCGTGTTCGGCGACGCCGACCTGAACGCGCTCGAAGCGCGCGTCGACGTGTCGAACCAGACGGTGAAAAAAGCCGTCGCCGATCTGCAACAGGCACGCGCGATGGTCGACTACCAGCACGCCGGGTTTCTGCCGACGATCACGGCGGGTGCCGCGCAGAGCCGCGCGCGCGTGTCGCAGAACCGGCTCGGCTCGTCGCTCGCCGGCAAGACGACACCCGACTATCAGGCCGGCGTCGCCGCGAGCTGGGAACCCGACGTGTTCGGCCGCGTGCGCGACGCGGTGACGGGCGCGCAGGCGAACGCCGCCGCGAGCGCGGCCGACCTGCACGCCGTGAAGCTGTCGGTCACGGCCGAACTCGCGACCGATTATTTCGCGCTGCGCTCGCTCGACACGCAGAAGCAGTTGCTCGATGACACGGTGCATGCATACGCGGACGCGCTGACGCTGCTCAAGCAACAGCTCGCGGCCGGTGCGATCGACGCGTCGGCGGTCGCGCAAGCCGAGACGCAACTCGAATCGACGCGCACGCAGGACACCGACATCGACGCGTCGCGTGCGCAGTTGCAGCACGCGATCGCGACGCTCGTCGGCGAAAGCGCGTCGACGTTCGCGCTGCCGCCGCGCGTGCAGGCGTTCCATGTGCCGGCCATTCCGGCCGGCGTGCCGTCGGAACTGCTCGAACGGCGGCCCGACATCGCGGCCGCCGAGCGCCGTGTGGCGGCCGCGAACGCGCAGATCGGCGAGGCGCGTGCCGCGTTCTTTCCCGATCTCGTGCTGTCGGCGAGCGCCGGCCTCGAGAGTTCGTTCTTCGCGCCGTGGCTCGCCGCGCCGAGCCTGTTCTGGTCGCTCGGCCCGCAACTGGCCGGCACGCTGTTCGACGGCGGTCGCCGCAGCGCGTCGTTGCGCGGCGCGCATGCGCAGTACGACGGCGCGGTCGCGGATTACCGGCAGACCGTACTCGTCGCGTTCCAACAGGTCGAGGATCAGTTGTCGACGATCGATGCGCTCGCGTCCGAAGCCGGCAGCCAGCAGCGCGCGACCGACGCGGCCGACCTGTCGCTGCGGCTGACGACGAATCGCTTCAACGCGGGCGCCGTCAGCTATCTGGACGTGGTGACCGCGCAGACGATCGCGCTGACGAACCGGCGCACGGCCGATCAGATCGACGCGCGCCGGATGGAGGCCGCGGTCGGGTTGTTGAAGGCGCTGGGCGGCGGCTGGCAAGCGAGCGCGGATAAGGAATCGAACACCGGCACGCACGAACGCCCGGTCGCCGCGTTACCCGATCCCGTCGTCACGCAGCCGACGGCCGGTTGAACGTGAGCACGAAGCGCGTGCCGCGCGCGTCGCTTTCGACCTGCGCGGTGCCGCCGTGCAGTTCCATCACCGAGCGCACGATCGCGAGGCCGAGCCCGGCCGTGCCGCCCGGCACCCCGCCGCTGCGGGCGGGATCGCCGCGCACGAACCGGTCGAAGATCCGCGGCAGCAGCGCGGAATCGATCGGCTCGCCCGGATTCGCGACGACGACGCGCACCGCGTCGGCGGCGTCATCGACACTCAGCGTAATGACGCCGCCGGCGGGCGTGTAACGCAGCGCGTTCGCGAGCAGGTTGCCGACGGCGCGACGAAACAGCTCGACGTCGGCGGTCAGTTGCCCCCGCCCTTCGACGCGCAACGTCGAGCCCGCTTCGTCGGCGAGCCCCTCGAAATACTCCGCGATGCGCTCGAGTTCGTCGTGCACGTCGAACGCGCGCTGCCGCGTGACGAAGCTCGGATGCTCGGCGCGCGCGAGAAACAGCACGTTCTCGATCATCCGTGCGAGACGATCGTATTCCTCGAGATTCGATTCGAGCAGCGCCTGGTACTCGTCGGCCGCACGCGGCCGCGCGAGCGCGACTTCAGTGGCGCCGCGCATGTTGTTCAGCGGTGTGCGCAGGTCGTGCGCGAGATCGGCGCTGAATTGCGACAGATGCGCGAACGCTTGCTGCAGGCGGCCGAGCATCGCGTTCTGCGCATCGACGAGCGCGCGCAGCTCGCTCGGTGCACGCGACGCGTCGAGCCGTGTATCGAGCTTGTCGACGGTGATCCGGCCGGTGTTGTCGACGATCTCGCGCAGCGGCGCGAGCGCCGTGCGGATCAGCCAGTAACCGAGCAGCAGCGCGAACAGCGCGCCGAGCCCGCCGGCGATCTCGAGCCGGTCGCGGTAGCCGTCGAGCAGGTCGGCGCGGTCGTGCATGTTGCGCGCGATCGCGATGCGGATCGGCGTGCGGTCGCCGAGCGCGGCCTCGATCACGACGCCACGCATCGGCGTGCCGTTGTCGGCCGTCCACGTGACGAGCCGGTCGGCCGTGATCCGCTCGTCCGCCGGAACCGGCGCCGCATGCGGCGCGAACAGCTGCGCGTCGGCCAGCGGAATCGATGCGGCGGCAGGCGCATCGTCGAGCGCGGCGAGCCGCACGTTGTGGCGCGCGAGCACGTCGCCGCGCGCATCGACGGCGGCCATCGACAGCGCCTCGTTGCCGAGCACCTGGCTCGTCAACCGCTCGGCATGCGTGCGGACTGCATCGAGCGACTCGAGCTCGCCCGCGAGCCGGCGCGTGTGGCGCGCGGCCAGCACGATGTCGAGGTCGTCCTGCGTGTTCACCTGCCGTTCGAGGCCCGCATACACGTATGCGCCGACCAGCGCGAACGCGGCGAGCGTGGTCGCGGCGAACGCGAGCGCGAGCGTCGCGGCGAGCGAGCGCGGCCGCGTCATGCGTCGTCCTTCGGTTCGAGCACATAGCCGACGCCGCGCACGGTATGGATCAGCTTGACCGGAAACGCGTCGTCGATCTTCGCGCGCAGGCGCCGGATCGCGACCTCGACGACGTTGGTGTCGCTGTCGAAATTCATGTCCCATACGTACGATGCGATCTGCGTGCGGCTCAGCACCTCGCCCTGCCGGCGCGCGAGCAGCTGCAGCAGCGAGAATTCGCGCGGCGTGAGGTCGATGCGCGTGGCGCCGCGCTTCACGCGGCGGCGCACCACGTCGATTTCCAGATCGCCGACCGCCAGGTGTTCGGTCTCGCGCGGCGGCCCGCGACGCGCGAGCGTCCGGATGCGGGCAAGCAGCTCGACGAACGCGAACGGCTTCACGAGGTAGTCGTCGGCGCCGAGTTCGAGGCCGTGCACGCGATCCTGCACGTCGTCGCGCGCGGTCAGGAACAGCACCGGCGTCGTATGCGTGTCGCGCAGCCGCTTGAGCACGCCCCAGCCATCGAGCACGGGCAGCATCACGTCGAGCACGATCACGTCGTAACGCTCTTCCTGCGCGAGCGTCAGCCCTTCGCCGCCGTCCTTCGCGAGATCGACGCTGAAGCCCGATTCCTCGAGCCCCTTCTTCAGGTACGCACCCGTCTTCGGTTCGTCTTCGACTATCAGGATACGCATGGCCGGCTCCGTCGCTTTCGTGATGACATCCGGCGATGTTACCGGCAAACGGCGACAAGGGATCGCTGCGTGCGGGCGCAAACGCCTTTGATTACAAAACGGTAATCGGGCGGTCAGCGTAGCGTGCGGTTGCGAAACCGTGCACGGCGGAGTGGGTAACCTGCATAAACCCTCCGCCACATCGCCATTCCAGCCGCTAGAGCGCCGCCTTCCTCTGCGTAAATCTAAGGACCAGATAACGGTATGAGAATTTCTTGGTTCTTGGATGCGTTCCACATCCCGAAAATACGAGCTCCCGACAACCGGGCGCGCGATGCGCCGCCCCGCGTCGCTCAAACAACGTTCCTCTTTCCCATGTTCAGCAGATCGTTTCGCACTACGTCGGGCCACGCGCTGTGCGTCGCCGCCCTCCTTTCCGTTTTTTCCGGCGTCGCCCGCGCGGACAGCACGCTCGATCGCATCCATCAACGTCACACGATCACGATCGGCGTGATCCTGTCGGGCCCGCCGTTCGGCTCGCTCGATCCCGCGACGCAAAAGCCGGTCGGCTTCAACGTCGATCTGGCGAACGACGTCGCGAAACGACTCGGCGTCGACGTCGAGCTGACACCGGTTCAGCCGTCGAACCGCGTGCAGTTCCTGCAGCAGGGCAAGGTCGACGCGCTGATCGCCAACATGGAGCTGACGACGGAGCGCGCGGAGATCCTGTCGTATGCGCCGACGCCGTTCGAATCCATCGGCGGCGCGCTGATCGCGCGCAAGGACAGCGGTATCAAGTCCTGGGCCGACTTGCGCGGCAAGCCGGTCTGCGTGTCGCAAGGCAGCAACTACACGAAGCCGCTCGCGACGGAATACGGCGCGCAGGTGAAGGCCTTCCGCGGCCAGCCGGAATCGCTGCTCGCACTTCGCGGCAACAACTGCGTGGCCGCCGTGCACGTCGCGCCGACGTTGCGCATGCTCGTCGCGCGCAACCCCGACTGGAAGGACTATACGACGCCGCTGTCGACCGACCTGATTCCGTCGCCGGCGGTGATCTGGGTCCGCAAGGGCGAGACCGACACGCAGGGCGCGCTCGACCGGATCGTTCAGGATTGGCACCGCAGCGGCTGGCTGCTCGACGTCGAGCGCAAGAACGGCATGACGCCGTCGCAAGCCGTGCTCGACCTGCACGCGAAGCTCAAGGCGCAGCGCACATGACGGTGGCCGCCGCCGTCGATGCGCTCCGCAAGTTCGGCCTCGATTACAGCTTCGTGCTCGCCCCGGACGAACGCGCGTCGTTCGTGCACGGGATGGGCGTGACGCTCGAACTGTCGATCGCGACCGCGGTCGGCAGCCTCGCCTGCGGCGTCGTGCTCTCCGCGTTGCTGGTGTCGCCGAGCGCGGCGCTCGCGCGCCCCGCGCGCGCATTCGTCGAGGTCACCCGCAACACGCCGACGCTCGTGCAATTGTTCTGCGCATTCCTCGTCGTCAACATGCTGATCAGCG
This sequence comes from Burkholderia sp. BCC1985, assembly GCF_905339915.1. Classification (NCBI taxonomy): domain Bacteria; kingdom Pseudomonadati; phylum Pseudomonadota; class Betaproteobacteria; order Burkholderiales; family Burkholderiaceae; genus Burkholderia; species Burkholderia sp. BCC1985. The sequence goes on along the minus strand of NZ_CAJPGY010000024.1, from coordinate 101,175 downwards.
CCGCACTGCGCAATCTGGGCGGCAATCCGCTGACGCCGTTCATCTGGAGCGTGATCGTGATCTCGCTGCACAAGGGCGCGTTCCATGCGGAAGCGCTGCGCGCCGGCCTCGAAGCGGTACCGCGCGCAACGCTCGAGGCCGCGCAGTCGCTCGGCTACAGCCGCCGCCAGCGGCTCTGGCACGTGCAGCTGCCGCTCGCGATACGCTTCGCGCTGCCCGCGCTCGTCAACAACCTGGTCGATCTCGTGAAGATGACGACGGTCGCCTCGGCGATCGCCGTCGGCGACGTCACCTATGCGTCGATCATGATCTGGACGCAACGCGACAACGTGCTCGAGTTGATGATCCTGATCCTGCTCTTCTTCGGCGCGCTCACGTTCACGGTCAACCTCGCGGGACGTTGGCTGGAACACCGCCTGAGGATACCCGGCTATGGCCATTGACATGCACGCGCAGCCCGCGCGCCTCGTGCGATGGCGCGCCGTCGCGGCAACCCTGGCCGCGCTGGCCGTCGTCGCGCTGGCCGTCGCGGGCCGCCGTCACCCGACCCTCGTCGCGCTCGCCACGTGGCTGCCGGCGCTCGGCAAGGCGATGCTGATCAACATCGGCATCAGCGCGATCGCGATCGCGATCGGCACGCTCGCCGGCCTCGTACTCGGCCCGCTGACGCTGTCGCGGCTCGGCATCGCGCGCGTGCTGGCGCGCGCGTACGTGCAGTTGTTCCGCAACGCGCCGCTGCTCGTGCTGATCTATTTTTCGACCTACGTGTTCCCGTTCGAAATCAGGTTCGGCCATGCGTCGCTGCCGTTTCCGGACTGGTTCAAGGTAACGCTCGGCCTCGCGCTGCCCGCGAGCGCGAACTTCGCGGAAATCTTCCGCGGCGCGATCCAGTCGATTCCGCACGCGCAGTGGGACGCCGCACGCTCGCTCGCGTTCAGCCGCGCGCAAGTGTTCCGCTGGATCATCCTGCCGCAATGCGTACGCCGCATGCTGCCGCCGTGGATGAACCTGTATGCGAGCATCGCGATGGCCACCGCGCTCGCGTCGCTGGTCGGCGTGCACGACCTGCTCGACACCGCGCAGGTCGCGAGCAACACCGTCGCGCGAGCCGACTTCACCGTCGTCGTCTATTTCACGGTACTCGGCCTGTTTTTCGCGTACTGCTACCCGATCGCCCGTTTCACCCGCCTTCTCGAAAGACGTCATGCATTCCACTGAAACTCCGCGCGGCGCGGACGAGCCGCTCGTCCGCCTGCGCGACGTGCACCTGTCCTACGGCACGACGCCCGTGCTGCGCGGCATCGATCTCGACGTGCACCGCGGCCAGGCCGTGTCCATCATCGGTCCGTCCGGCTCCGGCAAATCGACGATCCTGCGTTGCATCACCGGGCTGTTGCGGCCGCAGCGAGGCCTGATCGAGGTCGACGGCACGCGCGTCGACCTGCTCGCATCGGAGCGCGACGAAATCGCGCTGCGCAAGCGGGTCGGCTTCGTGTTCCAGCAATACAACCTGTTTCCGCACCTGAGCGTGCTCGACAACCTCGTCGTAGCCCCGGTCCGGATTCTCGGCCGCGATCGCAACGATGCGGTGCGCACCGCACACGCGCTGCTCGAACGCGTGCGTCTCGCGGACAAGGCGCACGCCTACCCCGGCGAGTTGTCGGGCGGCCAGCAGCAGCGCGTCGCGATCGCCCGCGCGCTCGCGATGCAGCCCGACCTGATCCTGTTCGACGAAGTGACGTCCGCGCTCGACCCGGAAACCGTCGGCGACGTGCTGTCGGTGATTCGCGATCTCGTGCGCGACGGCATGACCTGCGTGCTCGTCACGCACGAGATGCGCTTCGCCGAGGAAATCAGCGACGTCGTCTACTTCACCGAGGCGGGCGTGATCGTCGAGCACGGGTCGGCCGCGCAGCTGTTCCGCGCGCCGCAAAGCACGCGCACGCGGGCCTTCCTCGCGCATGCACTCGGCCCGGCCGGCAGCCCGCACGCAAGCCGCGACAGCGCGCCGATCGCACTCGACCTGACGCGCTTCGCGGTCTGATTCAGCGCGCTGCGTAGCGGCTCGGCGGGCGCGCGAGCCCGAGATGGTCGCGCAGCGTCGTGCCCTCGTATTCGGTGCGGAACAGGCCGCGCCGTTGCAGTTCCGGCACGACCTGCGCGACGAAATCGTCGAGTCCGCCCGGGAAATACGGCGGCATGATGTTGAAGCCGTCCGCGGCGCCGCCGTCGAACCATTCCTCGAGCGCGTCGGCGACCTGCGTCGGCGTGCCCCACACGATCCGGTGCCCGCGCGCGCCGGCGACGAGATAGTAGAGTTCGCGCAGCGTGAGGTTCTCGCGGCGCGCGAGATCGGTAAGCAGCTTCGCGCGGCTCTTCAGCTGATCGGATTCGGGCAGGTCGGGCAGCGGGCCGTCGAGCGGATACTTCGACACGTCGTGGCCGAGACGGTCGGACAGCAGCGTCAGCGCGCCCGACGTATCCGTCCATTGCTGGAGCTGCGCATACTTGTCCTTGGCCTCCTGCTCGGTGCGGCCGATCACCGGAAACACGCCCGGCATCACGGCAAGCGCGTCCTCGGCGCGGCCGTATGCCGCGAGCCGACCCTTCAGGTCGCGATAGAAGGCCTGCGCTTCCTCGAGCGTCTGCTGCGCGGTGAACACGACTTCCGCGGTGCGCGCGGCAAGCTCCTGGCCGGGGCCCGACGAGCCGGCCTGAATCACGACCGGATGGCCCTGCGGCGGGCGCGACGCGTTGAGCGGCCCCCTCACGTTGAAGAAGCGTCCGGCGTGATCGAGCGTGTGCACCTTCGCCGGGTCGAAATACACGCCGCGCGACTTGTCCCTGACGAGCGCGTCGTCGTCCCAGCTGTCCCACAGCCCCTTCACGACATCGACGAATTCGCCGGCCATCTCGTAGCGCTGCGCGTGATCCGGATGATTGCCGCGCGTGAAATTCGCGGCGGTGCGGTCATACGAAGTCGTCACGACGTTCCATGCCGCGCGCCCGCCGCTCAGGTGGTCGAGCGATGCGAACACGCGCGCGATATGGTAAGGCTCGCTGTACGTCGTGGACGCGGTCGCCGCAAGGCCGATGTGCCGCGTATGCATCGCGAGCGCCGACAGCAGGCTCATCGGCTCGAAGCGCATCGCCATCGACGGATGCGCGTCGGGGCCGCTCGTCAAGCCGTCGGCCAGGAAGACCATGTCGAACTTCGCGCGCTCGGCGGTCTGCACGACGCGGCGCAGCAGATCGAAGTTCTCGCTGCCGGATTCGGCATCGGGATGGCGCCAGCCGGCGACGTGGTGTCCTGCGCCCTGGAGGAACAACCCGAGGCGCATCTGGCGGCGGGAAGGTGTGCTGCGTTCGGTGCTCATGATTGAAGCGACGTAAAGGTGTGGAAAAGTCGGGCAAGATCGGCCGTGCTTCGCATCGTATCGATCAGTTCCGGGACGAACGCGAGTGCGGGATCGTGGGCGGTCGCGTCCGCGAACTTCGCGGCAAGGTCGTCGGCACCGACGAGGCGTTCGGTGCGTTGCCGAAGCGTGTCGCCGTTGCGCAGCGCAATCTCGACGACCGAGAAACGCGTCGCGGGATCGGTCGACGCGCGCGGCGCCGCGGCATCGTGGCGCCGCGTCACGCGTGCGGCGAGCGCGATCAGGTCGTCGCGCACGGGCACGTCGGCGAACGTCGCGACGCCGGGCGGCCCGTGCGTCAGTGCGGCCGCCACCGCGTATTCCACGCTGAAGCGCGCTTCGAGGCCGGTGGCCGGCAGTCGGTCCGACAGCGGCGTGTCGCCGCCCGGCGGGAACGTGACCACGATGCCCTCGATGTCCGCCCGCGCGATGCGGTGGCGCTCGCGCAGATCGAGCGCGGCCTGCACGGCGTAATGGGTTGCCGTGCAGCACGGCCACGGCTTGAAGTACAGGCCGGGCGACACGATCTGCCACGGCGCGCCCCAGTCGGCCAGCACGCGCGCCGGCTGCGACGCGCCGCCGCCGAACACGGCGAAGAATCCTTCCGGGCCGTCGAGTGCGCCCGGTGCGCCGGTCAGTCCGGCCTCGGCGAGCGCCACGGCGAACAGCCCCGCGCGCGCGGCAAGGCCCGCGTGCAACGGCTTGATCTCGCTGCCGAACTGCAGGCGCAGCCCGGCCGATTGCGTCGCGGCGATGCCGAGCGCGTTTTCGGTGGCCGCCGCATCGAGCCCGGCCAGACGCGCCGCGGCGGCGGCCGCGCCGAGCGTGCCGAGCGTCGCGGTGTTGTGGAAACCGAGTTCGTAGTGGCGGCTGCCGAGCGCGAGACCGATCCGCGCCATCGTCTCGACGCCGACGACGTAGGCGTCGAGCAGTTCGAGCGCGCTGCGTGCGCGCACCTGCGCGAGCGCGAGCAACGCCGGCAGCAGCACGGTGCCGGGATGGCCGCGCACGCTGCTGTGCACGTCGTCGTAATCGAGCGCATGGCCTGCATAGCCGTTGAGCAGCGCGGCATGTTGCGGCGACGCCGGTATCGCGCTGCCGATCACCGCTGCGGCGCCGGCCGAATCCCGACCGCACGCCGCCAGCAGCTTGCGGTAACCGTTGTCGCGAGCGCCGGCGAACGCGGCGGCAAGGAAGTCGAGCAGGCCGCACCGCGCGGCAGCGATGGCGGGCGGATTACGCGCGGGCTCGGCGCACGCGATCGCTGCGGCCAGCCGGCGCGTGACGTCGCCGGCCGTGCCGTCGGGATTCAAGTGGGGAGACATGTCAGCCGTTGGAAAATCGCGAAATGCCGCAACGGGCGGCGCAACCGGGAACCTTCCGGTTCCTGCTCGCATGGGAGCGTTGGATACTAGCGAAGCATCCTTGCGTGCCCAACCAAGTATTCGAGCTTTCGATATCGCGTATTCAGCGTTGCTTGAACGGAGGTCGACGAGTTCGCTGCCATGTGCGGCTCCCGGTAAACAGTGCCGTCGTGTGAGCGAGTTTTCGGCGGACTGACCCGGGCCCGGGCCTACAAAACTGCCGCGGTTGAAAGTGAAAAATTCCGGCATGGCGTTTTTATCAACGACTGGACCGCTGCCGAATTGATGCTAAAATTGATGCATAAAGACATCAACGGAGTCATCATGCGTACTACTGTTACCGTCGACGACGCGCTCTATGCGCGCGCACTCGAACTCGCCGAGCCGGGCACGTCGCCGGCCGACCTGTTCCGGGCTGCACTCGAAACGTTCGTGCGTGTTCAGGCCGGACAACGCTTAGCCGCGCTTGGCGGTCGCGCCCCGGACATGCCGGATGTGCCACGCCGTAACCCGGAGGCGGCTACCCGATGAGCGTTCTGATCGACACATCGGTCTGGGTCGAGCATTTCCGGCGACCGCTACCAGCGCTCATCCAGCTGCTGCGTGTCGATGACGTCTTGACGCATCCATTGGTGATACTCGAGCTGACGTGCGGGACGCCCCCCGAACCGCGGGCCCGAACGCTGGGAGATCTCGCGTTATTGCGCCAAACGCGGCTCGCGACGCCAGCCGAAGTAGCGGACTGGATCGAGCGGGAACGGCTGTATGGGCGCGGATGCGGCGCAGTGGATTGCACGCTGCTGGCGTCGGTGCTGTTGACCCCGAGCACGTGGCTCTGGACGCGCGATCGGCGGCTCGCCCAACTGGCGGAGCAATTCGGGGTTCATTACTTACCGCCTGACCTGCGTTGAGCGAAGCCGGTGCCTATGGCTTCCAGTTCGATGTCTCCCACGTCAGGCTCTATTGCCGCTTCTTGAGTCGCTCCTTCGCATCGCCGAATGATGCCTGTGTCTTGCCGACGATCTGTTCGGCCTTGCCCGTCAATCTGTCTGTTGGACTTCCCACGACCTTGCCAACCAGCTCCTTCAGTTTGCCCTTTGCTTCCCTGAGGCGGCCCTTTACCTGATCTTTGTTCATGAGTTTCTCCTTGAGGCTGACGGGTGCGCGAACTGCGAATGCCGATCCGGCACGCTGAGCGAATCGCGATGAAAACGTCGGTGCAGGCACGGCGCTTGCGACGGCTGAAGCGTTCGCGCTTGTGACCAGCGAGTTGACGGTCGAAAGCTGGACGCTCGCCAGGCTCGCGCGTCGGTAGCGGGTGCCGGAGGCAAGGCAGGCTCTGGCCACTCGTTGCCAATCTTGCGGAGGAAGCATGAATATCGTCACTAGCGCCGGCCCGCTGGTTTCGCTGATCGCCGGCATTCTCATCCTCGTGGTACCGCGCCTGCTGAATTACATCGTTGCGCTCTACCTGATCATCATCGGGCTGCTCGGTTTGTTCGGCGGACGTATCCATTGAATGGACATGAGCACGAGATAGCCGGTTATGGACGCGCATCAGTTCCAGTGAGCGCAACGAGCAACGCCTGTGCCGTCTGCATATGGATGAGTGAGCGGGAGAACGACGACCTCGCGCGTCCTTCCTCGATGCAATCACTCGCCGCCTCTGCGCGGAGAACCTTGATGCCGACAAGTGCGCACGCCCTCTCGCAAGGCCGCGCAGGGGCGGACCCTTCGGATCGAAGCGATATTCGACCCGACAATCGGTATGGCGAGAACCGGGTGATTTTCAGCCCCTCGATCGCAAATTCGATTCCCCCTGGTCAGACTTTTCCCCGTTTCCCTCCATTTCGTTTCAATCCGATGTAAGTGTTCCTTTGTCGGATCGGAACCGAAATGACGAGTGCGCCGTACACCTTGTCCGCGTGTGCGTACGCATCGCGTCATCATGCTCTGCACTCCTTCCCTTTAAGCGTCGCACTGTGCCTCGAAGCGATTGCATGTCAAATCCGCAGCGACGATGACGTCGTGCGTGCCGCCGGATGGGTGCTGGCTGCGAAGCGACGCGGGTGGCGTGGTTGAAATGGCAACGAAGCGCTACCGCCCCGTTTGGGAACGAATCGTGCGCGTTCTCGGGTATTGAATGGAGGACAGCGCTATGAAGCCCATGACCATTGCAAACCGCCGAATTCTGGCGACACTCGTGGCAGGCGGCGCGCTCGTCGCGGCCGGCACGGCCTTCGCGCAAACCTACGTCGTACCGCCACCGAGGTACGAGGAGCCCGCCCCGGCGCCGGGTGTGTCGGTCACGATTGGCATGCACGGCGACCGCTACTGGGACGGCCATCGTTACTGGGAGCACGACGCGTGGATGCATCGTCATCCGCGTGAACGTGATCCGTGGCGCGAACACGAACACGAGCATGAACACATGCACGAACACGAGTATCGTGAATAGCGAAGTGCGGCCACCAGAAACGGCAGAGGCCTCTCCGGCTTGACACGCTCGTTGCTTGCGCACGGACTTGCCTGATCGCTTCGGACCATTTCAGTCCTGGTTCGTGTGCACGGCGACTCGTCATCCGTCGCGTTCGCTGAACGATCCACCGCAGGTCGAGCCACCGGCGCGCGGTCGGCATGCACGAAAGCGCCTGTCTCGCGCGTTTCGCGGCAACCTCGGACCGACGATATTCGATTCTCCGCGGTACGAGCGCCTGCGAATCGCGCGGTCTCAGCCGGATTGGATCCGACGTCGCCCGCCGTTGCGTCACGCACTCACGACGATCGCGTGAAGTAACGCTGTGCCAGGGCGACCCAGTAGCGAACGCCGGCCGGAGTGATGTCGTCGTTGAAATCGTACGTCGGGTGATGCAGCGCCGGCGCGGCCGCTCCCGCCGGCGCGTTGCCGATCAGCACGTACGCGCCCGGGCGCTCCTCCAGCATGAAGCCGAAGTCTTCGGACGTCATGTTCGGCGGCACGTCGGGGTGAAGCCGCTCGTCGCCGAACGTGTCGCGAATCACAGCTTCGCAGAGTGCGGTCTCGGCCGGCGTGTTGACCGTCGCCGGATAGTACTGAAAGAACTCGATGTCGACTTGCGCACCATAAGCCGCGGCCAGCCCTTCGCACACGAGCCGGACGTCGCGCTGCAGTTGTTGCTGCAATGCCGACGACAGCGTGCGGATCGTCCCGCGCAACTCGGCGCTGTCCGGAATGACGTTGTCCGTCGTGCCCGCATGGAACATGCAGACGGAAATGACGGCGGGATCCACCGGATCCTTGTGCCGCGCGGCAATGGTCTGACACTGCAGCACCATCGAACAGGCGAGCGGTACGGGGTCGATGCCCAGGTGCGGCTGCGCCGCATGCGCGCCCTTGCCCGTCACCGTGATCCTGAAGCGGCATCCGGCCGCCATGATGGCGCCGGTGCGCAACCCGAACTGCCCGGCCGGCAAACCGGGCCAGTTGTGCATGCCGAACACGGCTTCCGTCGGACATTGCGCGAACAGCCCGTCGTCGATCATCTTGCGCGCGCCCGCGCCGCCCTCTTCCCCGGGCTGAAACACGAAATGCACGGTGCCCGGCAACTGCGGCAGATCCTTCAGGATGCGCGCGGCGCCGAGCAACATGACGGTATGCCCGTCATGCCCGCAAGCATGCATGACGCCTTGCGCGCCCGATGCGTGCGCGAAGTCGTTGGCCTCCTGGATCGGCAACGCATCCAGGTCCGCGCGGAGCACGATTCCGCGGCCCGGGTCCGCACCCGGCAGACTCGCGACGACGCCCGTGCCGCCCAGCCCGCGCGACACCGCATAGCCGAGATCTTCAAGCTCGCGGGCGACGACGTCGGCCGTCCTGTATTCCTCGAACCGCAACTCGGGATGCGCATGCAGGTCGCGACGCAAGGTCGCCCAGTGCGCGCAATGGGCTTTCAGGGACGTCTCGGGGAAATCGGGATTATCCAATGTCGGCACCTTCGGAAAGTAGACGGCTTCCATTCTGTACTGCCTCTGCACTCGCGCGCAGCGGCTGCGTCAATCGCCAAAACCCACGATCGACTTGACCTCCATGTACTCCTCCATCCCTTCGATCCCGTACTCGCGGCCGTTGCCCGACTGCTTGTACCCGCCGAACGGCGCCTGAGGATCCCACGCCGGGTAGTTCAGATGGACCTGACCCGAGCGCAGGCGCGCGGCCACCGCGCGCACGCGTTCCTTGTCGGTGCCCTGCACATGCGCGCCGAGCCCATAGACCGTGTCGTTCGCGATGGCGACGGCCTCGTCGACGGTATCGTAAGGCAGGATCGCGAGGACCGGACCGAAGATCTCCTGCTGCGCGATCGCCATGTCGGTGCGGACGTCGGAAAACACGGTCGGCCGCGCATAAAAGCCGCGGTCGAATCCCGCCGGCCGCCCGGGACCGCCGGCGATCAGTTTCGCCCGTTCGTCGAGGCCCGCGTCGATCATCTGCGCGACCCGGCCGAACTGCGCGCGATTGGCCAGCGGACCATGCGTCGTCGTGTCGGCGAACGGATCGCCGACGACCAGTTGCTGCGTTGCCGCGACGGCCAGCGCCTCGACGCGGCCCAGCACGCTGCGCGGCACGATCATCCGGGTCGGCGCGCTGCACGACTGGCCCATGTTGCGGAACGCGGCGGCAACGCCCGGCGCGATGGCGCGCGACAGGTCCGCATCGGGCAATACGATGTTCGGCGACTTGCCGCCAAGCTCCTGCGCGACGCGCTTGACGGTCGGCGCCGCGGCCTGCGCGACCAGCACGCCGGCACGCGTCGACCCGGTGATCGACACCATGTCGACCTCCGGGTGCGACGCGAGCGCCGCGCCCACTTCGGTTCCGCTGCCGCTCACCAGGTTGAACACGCCCGCGGGCACGCCCGCATCGGCGATCACTTCGGCAAACAGCAACGCGCTGAGCGGCGACAGCTCGCTGGGTTTCAACACCACCGTGCAGCCTGCCGCGAGCGCCGGGCCGACCTTCGCCGTGATTTGATAGATCGGCCAGTTCCACGGTGTGATCAGCGCACACACGCCGATCGGCTCGCGCACGATCGCGGTCGTCCCGCGCCGTGTCAGGAACGGGTAACTGGCCAGATTGTCGCGAGCGACGCGGATATGTTCGGCCGCGAGCGGCACATGGGCGCCGCGTGCGTAATTGATCGGCGCGCCCATTTCCATCGCGAGCGCGAGCGCGAACCGTTCGGCACGCTCCAGCATCAACGCGTGAACGCGGTCGAGCAGTGTGGCGCGTTGCTGCGGCGAAGTCGCGGCCCAGCGCTCGAAAGCATTGCGCGCGGCCTGCACCGCGCGGTCGGCGTCGCGTGCATTGCCGAGCGGGATCTCGCACAGCGTGTCTTCGGTGGACGGGCTGACGACCGCGAACCGGTCGCCGCCGTCAGGCAAGACCCAGTCGCCGTCGATGAAGAAGCGCTCCAGCCTGCCGGCTTCCGTCAGGTGACGAACCGGTGAATCGATGGGTGAATGCATTGCGGGGGGTCCTTGAATCGATACCATGCGCCGGCGAACGGCGGAAGCCCGGAGGCCGCCACCGTCGTCCGCGAGACGGCCTCACACTAGAAATCGGCAACCTTGCCCCAGGCGGAATCGGCGAACCGGCCCGGCTGATACGGTACCGGGTCCACGATCGGCGGCGCGCCGGTGGCGAGATCCGCGATCAGATGACCGGCGCCGGGGCCGATGCCGAAACCGTGTCCGGAAAAGCCTGCCGCCAGGATCAATCCCGGCACGCCCGGCACTTCGCCGATACCCGGGACGCCGTCCGGCGTGCTGTCGACATACCCGGCCCATGCGTGCGTGATCGTGGCTTCGCGCAGTTCGGGCAGCAGTTCGACGGCACGACGATAGGTTTCGGTGACGGTCGGCATGTCGGGCTTCGGATCGAGGATGCGCACCGCCTCCATCGGGGTCGGCGCATCGAGCCGCCACCGCTTGAGCGTTTCATGGCCGCCGCGCATGCCCTCGAGGCCGCCCGGCAGCAGATTGCGCCAGCGCTTCGCGAACATCGGCACGAACTGCGGGGCGAACCGCAGGAACTGCGGCGTCACGTCCACGCGCGCGCGGCCGCTGATGGCCAGTGCGTAGCGTCCGTCGTCGCGGCGCGTGACGGACACGCCGGAGGTGTACAGCGCATCCGGCAAGCGCTGATCGACGGGCGACACGCTCAGGATCGACTGACGGATCGACGCCTGCGGAAAGCGGATGCCGAGCTGGCGGCAGAACGACGACGCCCACGCGCCGCCGGCGAGCACGACCGTCTTCGTCCTGATGACGCCGGCCTCGGTGACCACGCCGCCGACGCGCCCGCCCTCGAGTTCGATCCCGCGCGCAGCACACTGCTGGTGGACGCTGCCGCCCAGCTTCATCAGTGCAGCCGCCACGGCCGGCGCGGCCTTGCCCGGGTCGGCCGTGCCGTCGGTCGGCGAGAACACGCCGCCCTTCCACTGCCGGCCCGTCACGCGCCCGCGCTCGCCGGCCTGCTTGCTGTCGAGCATGTACGTCGTCACGCCCGCGGTCTTCGCGAAGTCGCCCCAGCTGGCCCAGCGGGACAGCTCGGCCTCGTCATTGCTCAGATACAGCAGCCCGCAGCGATGAAAGCCCGTGTCTTCACCGGATTCGGCGGCGAATCGTTCCCACAGGTCGATGCTTTTGCTCGCCATCGGCAATTCGCGCGCGTCGCGGTTCTGCTGCCGGCACCAGCCCCAGTTACGGCTCGACTGCTCGGCGCCGATGCGGCCCTTCTCGACCAGCGCGACCGACATGCCGCGCCGGGCGAGGTAGTACGCGGTAAAGACGCCGATGATGCCGCCGCCGATCACGACGACGTCGGCCGAGGCCGGCAGCGTGGGCGAGGTTTCGATAAGGCGCAACGGAGGGGACATGGTCAGTCTCGTTCGGTGGATACGTGGACGTTCTGCACGACGTAGAATTTCGCCACGCGCTCGCTGCTTTCCCACCCGATCGACGCGCCGCGCGGCACGAACAGCGCGTCGCCGGCGCCGAGCGACAGCACGCTGCCGTCGGGCGCCGCGAACCGGACGCTGCCGGCCAGCAGGAGCATGAACTCGTTCACGCGATGCGGGCGAACGATCCGGTGATACGGCGTCGAATCCCACGTGCCCGCGCAGTACCCGGCGCCGTCGTCGACGAACACGTTGTCGCTGCGGCATTGCGGCGCGGGGCCGAGCAGTACCTCCGGCGGCAGCGTCGCGGACGGCTTGAAGTCGGCGTCGGCGCGCAGCGCGAACACGCCGCGCTGCGTCGGTGTCGCGCACGCGGCCGCGCAGAACGTGAACAGCACGCGCGATGCCGCGGTGACGCGCAGCGCCGTGCCGCCGCCGATCACGGCCCCTTCTCCCGGGCCCAGCACGAGCGGTGCGGCGCCGGCCGCTTCGAGCGTCAGCTCGCCTTCGATGATCGCGATGGTTTCGATGTGCGGAAAGCTCGCCACGTCGAGTTCGCCGGCGAAGGCGATACGTCCGGCGGCCATCGCGTCGGGCCCTTCCCAGGCGATCTCCCGATGTCGCGCGAACGGATCGTTCGCGCCGAACGCCTGCTGGCGAAACGCGGTTGACGAAGGTGCGCCGTCGGCACGGTGCAACACGAAAGCTGCGGTCATTTCTGCTCCTGTGCAATGCGCGGCGGCCGGGTTGAAAACCGTCGCGCGATATCGGAAAGGGTCGTTCGCCGGCGCGCTCGCCGGCCATCCGTCAGGCGTGCCCGTCGCCGTTGCGCCTACGCGGCGTGACACGACGCTGCGCGGCGCTCGGTGTGCGGACGCATCGAAGACGGCCGCGCAGGCGTGCCCGGCCGCGCGACCACGTAATCGCGCGGCGTGATCCCGAGTACCCGCCTGAAATGCCGGCACAGGTGGCTCTGATCGAAGAAGCCGACCTCGGTCGCGACGACCGACGGCGCGAGGCCGGCGCGCAGCAAGTCCTGCGCACGCCGCACGCGCACGAGGCACAGATACCGGTGCGGCGACAACCCGACTTCGCCGCGAAAGCGTGCGGTGAAACGCGACACGCTCAATCCGGCCACCGCCGCGAGCGTGTCGAGGTTCAGCGGCTGCGCGAATGACGCATCGATCGTGCGCAGCACGTCGCCGATCGCCGGCGATACGGGCTGCGGAACACGCGGTGCGCGAGGCGTCGCGCCTTCGTCCGCGTCGTGGAACAGGGTGACCATACTCGCCGTCCTCATGCGGCCGCCTGCGCGGCAGTGCGCGGCGCGGCGCCGGGCGCGCCCGGCCCGGCCATCGTGTCGCCGCCGGTCCCGTCGCGGCGGCCGTTGCCGGCGGCGAGCGGGCAAACGAATCGTGCGGTCATATCCAATCCTCCGGGGGCAGTCGCTTCAGTGCAGGAAATCCTGGATCCGGTAATACGCGCCGACGATCGGCAGAAACCACGCGTGCCCGAAATGGCCGGGCATCGCCGGCCATTCGAGGTCGCGCCACGGATTCGACGCGGCGGCGCCGTACAGCACGTCGGCCATCACGCGGCCCATGTGCACCGACATCTGCACGCCGTGGCCGCTGTAGCCCATCGAGTAATAGAGCCCGTCGTGCTGGCCCGCGCGCGGCAGCCGGTCGGCGGTGATGTCCACCAGCCCGCCCCAGCAGTAATCGAGCCGCACCTTGGCCAGTTCCGGGAAATACTCGGCCATGCCGGCGCGCAGGATGTCGCCGCTTTTCGCGTCGGAGCGCGGGCTCGACATCGCGAAGCGCGCGCGGCCGCCGAACAGCAGCCGGTTGTCGGGCGTCACGCGGAAGTAGTTGCCGATCTGGCGCGACGTCACGTAGGCGCGGCGCTGCGGGAACAGCCGGTTCAACTGTGCGTCGGGCAGCGGCTCGGTCACGACGATGAAGCTGCCGACCGGCGCGATGCGCCGCCGGAACCAGCCGAACGGGCCGTGCTGCGATGCGCCGGTCGCGACCAGCACGCGATCGGCGACGATCCTGCCGCGCGTGCTGGTGATCGCGTGGCGCTCGCCGTCGAGCCGCTCGAGCTGCGTGACGGCCGCATGCTCGTACACGCGTGCGCCGGCGCGCACGGCTGCCTGCGCAAGCCCGACGCCGAACTTGCCCATGTGCATCTGCGCGCCGTTGCGCTGCAGGAGTCCGCCGTAGAAACCGTCGGAAGCGACTTCGTCGCGAATCCGCGCCGGCTCGATCAGTTCGATGTCCGGATCGACATCGCGGCGTAACGCGTCGAAGGTCTTTTCAAGCCCCGCGAAATGCTGCGGCTTCGCGGCGAGCTTCAGCTTGCCCGCCCGCCGGAAATCGCAGTCGATCGCGTGCTCGACGACGATCGTCTCGACGCTCTTCACCGCGCTTTCGTACGCGCGATAGAACTGCTTCGCCGGCTCCGCGCCGATGCGCGCGGCCAGCGACGCGTAATCCTGCGCGACGCCCGTGTTGCACTGGCCGCCGTTGCGGCCGGACGCTTCGCCCGCGACCTGCGCGGCTTCGAGCACGACCACCGATACGCCGCGCTGCGCGAGCGCCAGCGCCGCCGACAGGCCGGTGAAGCCGCCGCCGATCACGACCACGTCGGCGCGCCCTTCGACGGGCCCTTCGCAGCCGGCGCGAAACGCGGGGCGGGTATCCAGCCAGTACGATTCGAATTTCATCGGATTCTTCTCGAGCATGTCGGCGACGACGATCGGCGGCCGTTCATGGGAAATCATTTAATCACCATCAAAAACCGCAGTTGCCGCGTATTCGCGCGCGGCACGCGCACAAAGCGCCGTTTTGCGCGACCGCCGCAGCAGACTATGCGGTGCGCCGTTCGCCGCTTCACTTGCCACGTCGTGCGCGGCGAACTTCCGGCGTGTCGCGCGCTACAGCTGCACCGGCTGCTCGGGCGCGGCACCCGCCGGCGCCGGCTCCGCCTGGAAGCGCGCGAGGTCTTCCTCGCTGCGATGGCACAGCACCTGCGCGCCGTTGCCGAGCGTGCGCAGCGCCGGTGCCGTCCGGTTGCAGACGCCGTCCACGCGCATCGCGCAGCGCGACAGGAACGGACACAGCTCGGCCTCGTTCTCGCGTTCGCCGATCGGCACCAGCGGCCGGTGGCAACGCTCGGCCGCATCGTCGAGCCAGCCCGCGCGCAGCTCCGGCGCGGACGACACCAGCAGATGCGAATACGGGTGATAAGGCGGCGCGCACAGCGCGTCGCGGCTACCGGTTTCGACACGGCGGCCCGCGTACAGCACGACGATGTCGTCGCTGATCGCGCGCACCTTCGCGATGTCGTGCGTGATGAACACGTACGACACGCCGAGCTTCGCCTGCAGGTCGCGCAGCAGATCCATGATCGCGGCACCGACGACCGTATCGAGCGCCGACGTGACTTCGTCGCACAGGATCAGGTCGGGCTCGGCCGCGAGCGCGCGCGCGAGGTTCACGCGCTGCTTCTGCCCGCCGGACAGCTCGCCGGTACGCCGCGAGGCCACCGCGGGCGGCACCCGCACGAGTTCGAGCAGCTCGGCGACGCGCTGCCGCGCCCGCGCGCCCTTGATCCCGTGATAGAACGCGAGCGGCCGCGCGAGCGTGCGCTCGACGGTATGCACCGGATTGAGCGCGGTATCGGCGTTCTGGAACACGATCTGCACGCGGCGGTGCTGCTCCTTCGTGCGCTTGGCGATATCGAGCGCGAGCGGCTCGCCGTCGAGCAGGATCTTCCCGGCCGCCGCCGGGACCAGGCCCGCGATCACCTTGGCGAGCGTCGTCTTGCCCGAGCCCGATTCGCCGATCACGCCGACCGTCTGCCCGCGCCCGATGCGCAGGTCGACTTCGTGCAGGATCAGCTTCGCGGGCCAGCCCTTTGCCGTCCGGCCGCCGTAACCGGCGACCGCACCGCGCACGTCGAGCAGCGGTGCCGGTTCAGCCGGCGCCGGTTTCTCGTCGCGTTGCGCATCGTTCGGCGTGACCGCCGCGATCAGGCTCTGCGTGTACGGGTGCGTCGGCGCATGCAGGATCTGCCCGGTCGCGCCGGCTTCGCGGATCACGCCGTCACTCAGCACGACGATCCGGTCGGCCATCTGCGCGACCACCGCCAGATCGTGCGACACGTACACCGCGCTCATCCCGTAGCGCCGGATCACGCTCTTGAACGCCTGCAGCACGTCGATCTGCGTGGTCACGTCGAGCGCGGTGGTCGGCTCGTCGAGGATCACGAGCTCCGGATCGGTGATCAGCGCCATCGCGGCCATCAGCCGCTGCAGCTGGCCGCCCGACACCTGGTGCGGATAACGCTTGCCGATCGTCTCGGGCTCCGGCAGCGCGAGCGCGCGGAACAGCTCGACCGCCTTCGCCTGCGCGTCGCGCTTCGTCATCGTCTTGTGGATGAGCGCGCTCTCGATCACCTGGTCGAGAATCGTGCGCGACGGGTTGAATGCGGCGGCCGCGCTCTGTGCGATGTACGCGACCTTCCGACCGCGTAGCGCGGTCAGGCCTTGCGCGGACAGCGTGCAGACGTCCGTTCCACCGAGCTTCACCGAGCCGCCGGCGATCCGGCAGCCGGTGCGCGCATGGCCCATCAGCGACAGCGCGATCGTCGTCTTGCCGGAGCCCGATTCGCCGATCAGCGCGAGCACCTCGCCGCGCGCGATCTCGAAGTCGACGCCGTGGACGATCGTCGTTTCCTCGCCGCCCGGCCGGCCGCCGACCACGCGCAGCCCGCGCACCTCGACGAGCGGAGTCGATTCATCTCGCATCAGTGTTCTCCCGCGGCCGCGGCCGCGCCCTTGCGGCGGCCGCGATGCGGCAGGCCGTCGATCAACAGGTTGACGCCCACCGTCAGGATCGCGATCGCGACCGCGGGCATGATCGCGACGGCCGAGCCGTCGCCGAGGCTCGCGATGTTCTCGCGCACGAGCGAGCCGAGGTCCGCGTACGGCGGCTGCACGCCGAGCCCGAGAAAGCTCAGGCCGCTCAGCAGCAGCACGACGAACGTGAAACGCAGCCCGGTATCGGCGAGCATCGGATGGATCATGTTCGGCAGCATCTCGACACAGGCGATGTACAGCGCGCTCTCGCCGCGCGCCCGCGCCACCTGCACGAATTCGAGCGTGCTGATATTGACCGCCAGCGCGCGTGCGATCCGGTACGAGCCCGGCATGTAGCTGACCGCGGCGGTCAGGACCAGCAGCGGCAGCGACGAGCCGAAGGCCGCGACGAACATCAGCGCGAACATCTTCGACGGAATCGACGTGAGCGCGTCGAGCAGCCGGCTCATCGTCTCGTCGACCGCGCGGCCCGACACGGTCGCGAGCAGCCCGAGCGTCGTGCCGGTCAGCGCGGCGAGCAGCACCGCCGCGAGCGCGAGCAGCACGGTCAGCCGCGTGCCGTACAGGATCCGGCTCAGCATGTCGCGGCCGAGGAAGTCGGCGCCGAACGGCAGCTTCGCGCTGAACGGCGCGAACACGTCCGGCGTGACGATCGCGCCGACGTCGTGCGGCGCGAGCAGCGGCGCGAACACCGCGATGAACAGCATCAGGCCGACCATCGACAGGCCGATGCGGCCGCCGGTCGTCAGTCTGATGCGCGCGGCGCGGCGCTTGCGCGGCTGGTCGGGGGACGGCGCGGCGGGCGGCGTCGCGCCTCCCGACGGCGAGCGCGGTTCGCCTGACGGCGGCAGCGCGCTGCTGCGATGAACGGGTTCGGTCGGGTGCATGGTCGGCATCTCGGAAGGTGGGCGGGACGCTCAGGTCCGCAGTCTCGGGTTCGACACGATCGAGCAGAGGTCGGCGAACAGCACGAGCGTCAGGTAGGCGACGCAGAAGATCAGCGTGCACGCCTGGACCAGCGGGAAATCGCGATTGCCGACCGCATCGACCATCAGGCTCGCGAGGCCCGGATAGTTGAAGATCGTCTCGACGACGATCACGCCGCCGAGCAGGTACGACAGGCTCAGCGCGATCGCATTGGCGATCGGCCCGATCGCGTTCGGCAGCGCATGGCGCAGCACGACACGCGCGGGGCTCGCGCCCTTCAGCACGGCCATCTCGACATACGACGCGCTCAACTGCTCGATCACCGCGGCGCGCGTCATCCGCGCCATCTGCGCGATCACGACCGCGCACAGCGTCAGCACCGGCATCGCGTACGCGCGCAGGAAATCGTGCAGGCTCTCGATCGGGCCGCTGTACGACAGTGCGGACAGCCAGTGCAGCTTCACGGCGAGCACGAGCACGGCGACCGTCGCGATCAGGAACTCCGGCGTCGCGACGAGCGCCAGCGTGCCGAGGCTGATCACGCGGTCGACCACCGACTCGCGCTTGACCGCCGCGAGGATGCCGAGCAGCAGCGCGATCGGCACCGACACGGCGGTCGTGATCGCCGCGAGCGCGAGCGACTTCGGCAGGCGCCCGCCGATCATCGCCGACACCGGCATGTCGCCGGACAGCGAACGGCCGAAATCGCCGTGCAGCAGCCCGGTGAGCCAGTTCAGGTAGCGCACGTGGGCCGGCATGTCGAGGCCGAACTGCTGGCGCAGCGCGGCGACCGTCTCGGGCGTCGCCGACTGGCCGAGCGCGGCCTGCGCGGCATCGCCCGGCAGCAGGTTCGTGATCGTGAAGATGATCGCGGACACGATCAGCAGCGTCAGCGCGGTGACCGCGATGCGCCGGCCGATCAGTCCAAGCAGGATTCGATTCATGAAACTTCACTCCCGTAGAGGCCGCGTGCGGCCGGCGCGGCAATCCGCACCGGCCGCACGGCGGCGGCACGCGCCGGCGTCAGGCGTTCCACCACACGTGCTCGGCGAACATGAAGCCCATCATCCCGCCGGTCGGGATCGAGCCGAGGCCCGCGATCCGCTTGTCGTAGCCGTCGAGGAAGCTGATGAAGGCCGGGATGCCGACCCTGCACTGCTGCGCGACGAGCACCTGCATGTCGCCGTACATCTGCTTGCGCTTCGCGTCGTCGGTTTCCGAGCGCGCGGCGAGCAGCAGCTGGTCGAACTTCGGGTTCTTCCAGCCCGACTCGTTCCACGGCGCGTCCGACTTGAAGAACTGCGTGAACAGCACGTCGGCGCTCGAGCGCGGGTTGATGTTGCCGAAGCCGAGCGGATGCTTCATCCAGTGATTCGACCAGTAGCCGTCCGCCGACACGCGGTTCACCTGCAGGTTCAGCCCGATCTTCTGGCCGGCCTGCTGCAGCAGCACGGCCATCTCGATCGACCCGTTCGCGTCGGAGGTCGCATAGATCGGCGGCAGCGCGGCGCCCAGCGCGCCCGCCTTCTGGAACAGGAACTTCGCCTTGTCCGGATCGTACGGCCGCTGCGGCAGCGACGCGTTGAAGTAGCGATGTCCCGGCGGGATCGGCTGGTCGTTGCCGATCACCGCGTAGCCGCGGAACACCGCCGAGCGGATCTGCTCGCGATTGAACAGGTACTTCATCCCTTCGACGAAATCGGGGTTCGCGACGATCGGGTTGTCGCTGCGCATGATCAGGTCGGTATAGAGCCCCGACTTGGTTTCCTGCAGCGCATAGCCCGGCGTCGACGCGACCCGCTGCGTCGAGCGCGGATCGATCGCGTTGATCAGGTGCACGTCGCCCGACAGCAGCGCGTTCAGGCGCGCGGCGCTGTCGCTGATGCCGATCAGCTCGATCTCGTCGAGGTACGGCATCCCCGGCTTGAAGTAGCTGTCGTTGCGCACGCCGACGGTCGACACGCCCGGCTTGAACGACTTCAGCTTGTACGGGCCGCAACCGATGCCGGTGCTGAAGTCGGTCGTGCCGTCCTTGACGATCACGAGTTGCGGCGTCGCGAGGATCACCGGCAGATCGGCATTCGCGCTCGCGAGCACGAGCGTGACCTCGTCCGGGCCGCTCGCCTTCGCGTCGGCGAACTGATCGGCGAGCGGCTTGACCTTCGACGCGGTGGCCGCGTTCTTGTGGCGCATCAGCGAGTACACCACGTCGGCCGGCGTGACCGGTTTCCCGTCGTGGAACGTGACGCCCTTGCGCAGCTTGATGATCCACGTCTTCGCGTCGGTCGTCTGCAACGACTGGGCGAGATTCATCTGCGGAGTCAGGCTCGCATCGAGCTGCGTGAGGCCACTGTAGAACATGAAGAAACGAATGTAGTCGGCGCCCGTCGAGCCCTTCGCCGGGTCGAGCGTATCGGCCGTCGAGCCCGATTCGTTCGCAACCCGAATCTTGCCGCCGCGCTTGGGCGCGGGTGCCGCAAAGGCAGTCCCGGGTTGCATCAGCAGCCCGCCGGCGCCGGCGGCCATCATGCCGCTCGCCGCCATGACCCGCATCATGTCGCGGCGCGTGAAGCCGCCCTTGCTGCCGTTGTCGATATCGTCGCTCATCCGAACTGCTCCTGACTGTGGAAAGTGGGTCCTGGGGTCCAGCGTGGTTCGAGAATCCCGTCGTGCCCGTGTGCTGGTCTCGGGCGCGACGTCGTGCGCATTGAGTTCATTTAAGCATCGCCAAAATGCGGGTTATCGCGATTCGGGGCGGCTGCACGATACGATTCGACCGTTTTGGACCGCCCGCGCAGCATGATTTGCTGCGTGACCACGCGTACCGCCATCGGCTCGATGCCGCGTCGCGACCACTGCGCGATACGTGCGCGACGAAGGAAATCGTAAAGTGATACGCGCGGCAGATTGCGCCGACAAAATTGGCCGCGCGGCATCCGAAACGCGTTCGACGCACGCAAACCGCATGTTTGTGTGGAATGCGTGCTCGCGGCCCGGGGCGCCCGGTGCGACCGGAACGTCGCGCGCGCATCGGACGGCGGGCGCCGGCCGCGAGGACGGCGGGCGCACGAAAGGTCAGGAGATTGCCGCGACGTCGAAGCGGCTTTGCCGGACGACGGGCGGACAACAGGGATGCGGTCGGATGATCCGACGCCGGGCGCGAACCCGCGGGGGGCCGTCGAGCCGCGACTCCCCGCTGCGACGCGGTCGGCGCCGACAGGTTGGTGAGCACCACGCCGAACACTTGCCGGCGTGGCGTCAGGAAAACGAGGTGATGGCGTTGCCGGCGGGTGCGCACGCGGCGGTCAGCAGTCGGGCGATCAGGCGGTCAGGCAGTCAGGCAGTCAGGCAGTCAGGCAGTCAGGCAGTCAGACGTCGAGCAATCAGGCAGCCGGGCAGCCGGGCAGTCGGTCGGGCGGTCACACGGTCACACGGTCTGTCGGTCTGGCGGTCACGCAGTCACGCAGTCACGCAGTCACGCAGTCACGCAGTCACGCAGTCACGCAGTCACGCAGTCAGACAGTCAGACAGTCAGACAGTCGAGCAATCAAGCCGTCAGCCTGAACACCGATACGGCGGCCCTCAACCGTGCCGCCTGTTCATCCAGCGAGGACGCGGCCGCGGCGGCCTGCTCCACCAGCGCGGCATTCTGCTGGGTCACTTCGTCCATCTGCGCGACCGCCAGGCCGATCTGTTCGATGCCGGTACTTTGCTCGGCGGATGCCGCGGTAATCTCGCCCATGATGTCGGCGACCCGGTCGATCGACCGGACGATCTCCGTCATGCGCGCGCCGGCCGTCTCGACGAGCCGGCTGCCGCTGCCGACCTGCTCGACCGACGCCTCGATCAATCCCTTGATGTCTTTCGCGGCCGCCGCGCTGCGTTGCGCGAGCGAGCGGACCTCCGCGGCCACGACCGCGAACCCGCGCCCTTCCTCGCCGGCCCGCGCGGCTTCGACCGCGGCATTGAGCGCGAGAATGTTGGTCTGGAACGCGATGCTCTCGATCACGACGGTAATGTCGGCGATCCGCACCGATCCGTCCGAAATCTGCCGCATCGTTTCGACGACTTCCCGCACGGCCGCGCCGCCGAGTTCGGTCGCCTCCTTCGCGTGGGTCACGAGCGCGTTCGCCTGACGCGCATTGTCGGCATTCTGTTTGACCGTCGACGTGATCTGTTCCATGCTGGCGGCCGTTTGCTGCAGCGACGCGGCCTGTTCCTCCGTGCGCTGGGACAGGTCCAGGTTGCCTTGCGCGATCTCGCCGGTGCCGACGGCAATCGAGCGGGTCGTGGTCTGGATGTCGGCGATGGTTTCGGTGAGTCGCGCCTTCATGTCGCCGAGCGCGACGAGCAGGCTGCCCGGCGCGGCGTGCGCCGTATCGAACTGCACGTCCAGTTCGCCGGCGGCGATGCGGGCCGCGATCCCGGCCGCCTGCGCGGGCTCGCCGCCCAGCGTCCGCCGGACGCTGCGCAACACCCCCCACGCGATCGCCGCGAGCGCCGCGGCGATGACAAGCGTGATGGCGCCGAGCACCTGCGCGAGCCGCGCAAACGCCGCGTTGATGTCGTCGTAGAAGAATCCGGTGCCGATCCACCAGTCCCAGTCCGGAACGGCGACCACGCCCTGGAGTTTCGGCTCCACGTCCGCGTCCGGGCTGCGCTTGATCAGCACGTCGACGAGCGCGAAATGCGCCTGGGCCATTCCGGCGCGGTACGCCTCGCTGTCGGTCAGGCCGCTGGTCGTGCGGTTGCCCTTCGCGCGGGTGCCGATGAACTTCGCGTTCGGATGCACGAGGTTGACGCCGTCGGACGTCGTCACCCAGTAGTAGCTCTTCGAATTCGCATTGAGCGCGGACAACGCGGCCTTGGCCTGCTGCTGGGCCTGCTCCCGGGTGAGCGTTCCGCTCGCCTGCATCGCGCGATACGAGTCGACCAGATGCTCGGCTTTGGTCAGCAGAATGACGATCTCGTCACGACGGCTGTCGATCAGCGCGTCGCGCAGCGTGTGCAGCGACATCGCGGCGAGCAATGCAACGCCGAGCAGCGCCGCGACGACGAGCATCAGCAGTTTCGTGGACAACTTCATGCGGGGGCCTCGCGATATTAACCGTTCGGTACATATATCGGCTCGAGCGGCCCCGCCTTGAATGGCGCCGTATCGGTAATTACCCTCGGTTCGTGCGGTGAGCACACGCGTAAAGGGGCACGGCGGTCACGCCCCCTTGGCCGCCCCGACAGGCCTGCCGGCACGGCGGCGCGCGCAGGGCACGCAGCCGTCCGCCGGCGCGGCGACGCTTACAGCCCGAGCTGCGTCGCGAGGTGGCCGATGTCCGACACCTCGTAATAGTTGTAGAACGGCGTGCCCGGCTCGTGCCCGCGATTGACGAACGCCTTGTGCTTGATGCCGAGATCCTCGGCCGTCATCAGGTCGTAGCGCAGGCTCGACGACACGTGCAGCACGTCCTCGGGCTTGCAGCCGAGCTTGCCGAACATGTATTCGAAGCCCTGCATGCGCGGCTTGTACGATTGCGCCTGCTGAGCGGTGAACACCGCATGGAACGGCGCGCCGAGCTTGTCGACGTTGCTCATGATCTGCTCGTCCATGGCGTTCGACAGGATCACGAGCTTGTACTTCTGCGCGAGCCGCGACAGGCCGGCCGGCACGTCCGGATGCGGGCCCCACGTCGGCACCGCATGATAGAAGCGCTCGGCCTCGGCTTCGTCGAACGGCGTGCCGATGCGCGCGCAGGTGCGCCGGATCGCGTTCACGACGACGTCGCGGTACGGCTTCCACGCCCCGAGCACCTCGTCGAGCCGATAGGCGGCGAACGCGCGCACGAAATCCTCCATCGCGACCGGCGACAGCCGGTCCGCGTAGATCTCGCGCGCCAGGTCCGCCATCTGGAAGCGGGTCAGCGTGCCGTAGCAGTCGAACGTGATGAACTTCGGTTCAAATTGGATCATGGTGAGGTCCTGTCGGTATGAAACCCCGGCAGGGCCGGGGACGGGCTGGGTTCAATGCAATTGAATCAGGGCAAAAAATCCGTCGCGCATCGTTCGACGCCGGTCGAAACGCAGATTCGCCGCGTGTTGCAGGCCGCGGGCAGCACGATCTGCGGCACGGCCGCGCGCGGCGCCGCGGGCCGCCCGGCATGCTTCGCGCAACCGCGGCGCGCCAACTACCCGGCGGCCCCGGCGCGGCTCGCCCGGGCGGCGCCGCTGCAGTTCCATCGTAGTGTCATTCCCACAGCAGAAGCTGTCGGATTGGCGTGCCGCGCCGGCATGAAGCGCGCGTTCGCGCGCGCCGATCGCGCCGGTTTGCGTCGATCTCGCCCGGCCGCCCGCCGTCGCCGGAAAACAGGCGAATCGTCCTATCCGCGCCGCGGTGTCGCTGGCAGAGTCGATATGTCATTCCTACCCATCCGGAGTCCGGCGTGTCCGATCTCAACCCTTCCAGCACGCTCATCTATCGTCCGTTCACCGACACCGACCTGCCCGCCGCGCATCGTCTGTCGGAAGCGGTCAAGTGGCCGCACCGTCTCGACGACTGGCGCTTCGCGCTCCAGCTCGGCCACGGCTTCGTCGCCGAAGACGAAGGCGGCATCGTCGGCACCGCGCTCGGCTGGCGCTTCGGCGACGCGCACGCATCGCTCGGCATGGTGATCGTGTCGCCCGAGCGCCAGAGCCGCGGCATCGGCCGCGAACTGCTCGCGCGCGTCGTCGACAGCCTCGGCGCACGCACGATCTTCCTGCATGCGACGCCGTCCGGCGAACCGCTCTACGTGAAATTCGGCTTCGAGGCGATCGGCACGATCGACCAGCACCAGGGTGCCGCGTTCCAGCCGCCGCTGATCTCGCTGCCGCCGGGCGAGCGCCTGCGCCCGCTCGGCACCAACGACGGCCCGCGCCTCGCGGCGCTCGCCTCGCGCGCGGCAGGTTATCCGCGCGACGCGGTGATCGATGCGCTGCTCGGCGTCGCGAACGGGATCGCGCTCGATCGCGACGGCGAACTGCTCGGCTTCGCGCTGTTCCGCCGCTTCGGCCGCGGCCATGTGATCGGCCCGGTGGTCGCGCCCGACGCGCTGCGCGCGCAGGCGCTGATCAGCCACTGGCTCGCGCTGCACGAAGGGATGTTCGTGCGGCTCGACGTGCCGGGCGACAGCGGGCTGTCGGACTGGCTGCAGGGGCTCGGGCTGCCGCGCGTCGACACGGTCGTCGCGATGGCGCGCGGCGCCGCGCCCGCGCGCGACCCGGCGCTGCGCACGTTCGCGATCGTGAACCAGGCGCTCGGCTGAGCGGCACGCGCGATGAGCTTTCTCTACAAGGCCGACCCGGTGCGCGGCGCGCAATGGGCGCAGCGCTTCGCGCAACAGGCGCCCGACCTCCCGTTCCGGATCTGGCCGGACCTCGGCGACCCTGAAACCGTCCGCTATCTCGCCGCCTGGCAGCCGCCCGACGATCCGGCCGCGCTGCTGCCGAATCTCGAGGTCGTGTTCTCCGTCGGCGCCGGCATCGACCAGTTCGACCTGTCGCGCGTGCCCGCGCACATCCCGGTCGTGCGGATGATCGAGCCGGGCATCGTCGAAGGGATGGTCGAGTACGTGACGCAGGCGGTACTGACGATCCACCGCGACCTGTTCGACTACGCGGCGCAGCAGCGCGCGCAGGTGTGGCGCGAGCGGCCGGTGCGCGCGGCCGCGTCGCGGCGCGTCGGCGTGCTCGGGCTCGGCACGCTCGGCCAGGCCGTGCTCGACACGCTGCGGCGCTTCGGCTTCCCGTGCGCCGGCTGGAGCCGCACGCCGCGCACGCTCGACGGCATCGACTGCTACGCGGGCGACGCGGCACTCGACGCGTTCCTCGCGCGCACCGACATCCTGATCTGCCTGCTCCCGCTCACCGACGGCACGCGCGGGCTGCTCGACGCGCGCGTGTTCGACGCGCTGCCGGCCGGCGCGTCGCTCGTGCAGGTCGGGCGCGGCCCGCAGCTCGACGAGGCCGCGTTGCTCGCGGCGCTCGCGAGCGGCCGGCTCGACAGCGCGATCCTCGACGTGACGGACCCCGAGCCGTTGCCGGCCGGCCACCCGTTCTGGACCCACGCGCGTATCCGGATCACGCCGCACATCGCGAGCGCGACGCGGCCCGATACCGCGGTCGACGCCGTGCTCGCGAACCTCGCGCGCCACCGCGCGGGCCAGCCGATGATCGGCGTCGTCGATCGCGCGCGCGGCTACTGACGCGCGCGTCCGGCCCGGCGGGGCGCGCAGCAGAAAATGCCGAAGCGTCCCGTGCAAACACCGTTTTCATACGTTTCAGGGCGCAAATTGAAGACACGTGCGGATTTCTCGCCCGGTAGCATGAACTCACGCTGACACCCGACGAGAGTCCCTCCCCGCCATGAACCAAGCCGCGCTGATCGAAGCCGATCGTCAACACCTGATCCACCCCGTCGTCAATTACCGCGTGCACGAGGCGCGCGGCGTCACCGTGCTCGACTCCGCGAGCGGCGTGTTCCTGCGCGACGCCGACGGCCATACGCTGCTCGATGCGTTCTCGGGCCTGTGGTGCGTGAACGTCGGCTACGGCCGCGACAGCATCGTGAAGGCCGCCGCCGACCAGATGGCGAAGCTGCCCTACGCGACCGGCTATTTCCATTTCGGCTCGCAGCCGGCGATCGAGCTGGCCGAGCGGCTCGCCGCGCTCGCGCCGCCTTCGCTGAACCGCGTGTATTTCACGCTCGGCGGCTCGGACGCGATCGACTCCGCGGTGCGCTTCATCACGCACTATTTCAACGCGACCGGCCGCCCGTCGAAGAAGCACATGATCGCGCTCGAACGCGGCTATCACGGCTCGTCGTCGATCGGCGCCGGCCTGACCGCGCTGCCGGCGTTCCACCGTCATTTCGACCTGCCGCGCGCGGACCAGCACCACATCCCGTCGCCCTACCCGTACCGCCATCCGCTCGGCGACGATCCGCAGGCGCTGATCGCCGCGTCGGTCGCCGCGCTGGAAGCGAAAGTCGCCGAACTCGGCGCGGACAACGTCGCCGCGTTCTTCTGCGAACCGGTGCAGGGTTCCGGCGGCGTGATCGTGCCGCCGGCCGGCTGGCTGAAGGCGATGCGCGATGCGTGCCGGCGCCTCGGCATCCTGTTCGTCGCCGACGAGGTGATCACCGGCTTCGGCCGCACGGGCCCGCTGTTCGCGTGCGAGACCGAACAGGTCGACCCGGACCTGATGACCGTCGCGAAGGGCCTGACCGCCGGCTACGCGCCGATGGGCGCGGTGCTGATGTCCGACGAAATCTACGAAGGCATCGCGGGCAGCCGCGCGGAGTCGGCCGCGGTCGGTCACGGGCATACGTATTCCGCGCATCCGGTCAGCGCCGCGATCGGCCTCGAGGTGCTGAAGCTCTATCACGAAGGCGGGCTGCTCGCGAACGGCCAGGCGCTGGCGCCGCGCTTCGCGGCGGGGCTCGATGCGCTGCGCGCGCATCCGCTCGTCGGCGACGCGCGTTCGGCCGGCCTGCTCGGCGCGCTCGAGCTGGTGGCCGACAAGGCGCACAAGACGCGCTTCGACCCGGCGCTGAACGTGCCGGACAAGATCGCGGCGGCCGCGTACGCGAACGGCGTGGTGTTTCGCGCGTTCGGCGACGGCGTGCTCGGTTTCGCGCCGGCGCTGAGCTTCACCGCGGGCGAGTTCGACCTGATGTTCGAACGCGTGCGCAAGACGCTCGACGACGTGCTGGCCGACCCGGGCGTGCAGCGCGCGCTCGACGTCGCGCACGCGCAGCCGGCCTGACGGGCCGAGGGAAAGCCGGGCTTGTGGCGGCCATCGTTCGACTCTAAAGTAACCGGACATTCCATTTTTTCCCCTCTCACGTAACCATGACGGACAGCAAGCTGGATCGCATCGACCTGCGCATCCTCTCCCAGTTGCAGAAGCGCGGCCGCATGACCAACGTCGAGCTGGCCGATGCGGTCGGGCTGTCGCCGAGCCCGTGCCTGATTCGCGTGAAGCGGCTCGAGAAGGCCGGCTACATCGGCGGCTACGGCGCGCACATCCAGCTCGAGAAGCTCGGCGACGTGCAGGTCGTGTTCACCGAGGTCACGCTGGCCGACCACCGGCGCGAGGACTTCGACCGCTTCGTCGCGGCGATCCGCAACGTCGACGAGATCGTCGAATGCCACCTCGCGAGCGGCGGCTACGACTATCTGCTGAAGTTCATCACGCGCAGCGTGAGCCATTACCAGACGATCGTCGAAGGGCTGCTCGAGCAGAACATCGGCATCGAGAAGTATTTCAGTTACGTGATCATCAAGTCGCCGTTCGTCAAACGGCACTATCCGCTCGAATCGCTGTTCGGCGAACGGCACTGACCGCAGCACGCGGCACCCTTGAACGCGGCAGCCCGCTGTCCGCGCGGGGTCGTCGCGCGCCGGCGTCGCCGCCGAACCGCCTCACCCAAGGACCTGTCATGCCGCTTACGCTGTCCCGCACCGAACTCGTTCGCACCGCCAACCTGATCGACGGCACGTGGCGCGACGCGCTCGACGGCCGTCGCTTCGACGTCACCGATCCGGCGACGCTCGACCTCGTTGCCCACGCACCCGACAGCGGCGCCGCCGACGCGCGCGCCGCGACCGACGCGGCCGCACGCGCGCTGCCCGGCTGGCGCGCGACGCCCGCGCGCGAACGCGCCGCGATCCTGCGTGCGTGGCACGCGGCGATCGTCGCGCACACCGACGATCTCGCGAAGCTGATGTCGCGCGAACAGGGCAAGCCGCTCGCCGAAGCGCGCGGCGAAGTCGCCTATGGCGCGTCGTACGTGCAGTGGTTCGCCGAGGAAGCGACGCGCACGTATGGCGACCTGATTCCGCAACAGCAGCGCGGCAAGCGGCTCAGTGCGGTGAAGGAGCCGATCGGCATCGTCGCCGCGATCACGCCGTGGAATTTCCCGCTCGCGATGATCGCGCGCAAGATCGCGCCCGCGCTCGCGGCCGGCTGCACGGTTGTCGCGAAGCCGGCGGAGGACACGCCGCTCACCGCGCTCGCACTGGCCTTCCTCGCGCAGGAAGCCGGCGTGCCGCCCGGCGTGCTGAACCTGATCGCCGCGTCGCGCGAACGCGGCATCGACGCGGTGGCCGACTGGCTCGCCGACGGCCGCGTGCGCAAGATCACGTTCACCGGCTCGACGCCCGTCGGCAAGCTGCTCGCGCGCGAGTCGGCCGCGACGCTGAAGAAGCTGTCGCTGGAGCTCGGCGGCAATGCGCCGTTCATCGTGTTCGACGATGCCGAGCTCGACGCCGCGGTCGACGGGCTGATGGCCGCCAAGTTCCGCAACGGCGGCCAGACCTGCGTGTCGCCGAACCGCGTGTACGTGCAGGCCGGCGTCTACGAGGCTTTCGCCGCGAAGCTCGCCGCGCGCGTTGCCGCGCTGAAGGTTGCGCCTGCAACCGACCCGGCCGCGCAGATCGGCCCGATGATCAACGCGCGCGCGGTCGACAAGATCGCGCGCCACGTCGGCGACGCGATCGAGCGCGGCGCGCGCGTGCTGACGGGCGGCACGCGCCTGACCGAACTCGGGCCGCACTACTACGCGCCGACGGTGCTCGCCGACGCCACCGCCGACATGCAGCTGACCTGCGAGGAAACCTTCGGCCCGGTCGCCGCGCTGTTCCGGTTCGATACCGAGGACGAAGCCGTCGATGCCGCGAACGACACGCCGTTCGGGCTTGCCGCGTATTTCTACACGCAGGACGTGCGGCGCATCGCGCGCGTGTCGGCGCGGCTCGAAACCGGCATCGTCGGGATCAACGAAGGCGCGCTCGCGAGCGAGGCCGCACCGTTCGGCGGCGTGAAGGAATCGGGCTACGGCCGCGAAGGCTCGCGCTACGGCCTCGACGACTACCTGTCGATCAAGTACCTGTGCCAGGGCGGGCTCGACTGATCCCGCGTCGGCGCATGCAGCCGCCCGGCGCTGCCGCGGCTGCATGCCCGTTGCGCGGTGCGCCGCTGCCGCACACGTTTGCGGCGCCGGGTGCCGCGATCTCGGCGCGAATCGGCCTCGATTTCCGGGCATACTTGCCGTTAACCCGGATTTGACCCGCGCCGCTGCAGACGCAGCGAGCTTCCCGCACGAGCGCCAGCCATGCCTGCACCCTCTTCGATCGAGAAAATTGCCGACTGGGCCGGCCGCAATTACTTGATCGTCGGCGTGCTGGGCACGCTGATGTCGCTCGCGGCGCTCGGCATCAGCGCGGCCACGCTGTGGGCCGCACGCAGCGAAGTGGTCGAACATGCGCACGAGACGTCGCGCAACGTCGCCGCCGTCCTGGTCAGCGAGATCGGGCGCACCGTCGAAACGTCCAACAATGCGCTCGTCGCACTCGCCGCCAACCTG
This sequence comes from Burkholderia sp. BCC1985, assembly GCF_905339915.1. NCBI lineage: Bacteria > Pseudomonadati > Pseudomonadota > Betaproteobacteria > Burkholderiales > Burkholderiaceae > Burkholderia > Burkholderia sp. BCC1985. The sequence continues at coordinate 71,251 of NZ_CAJPGY010000024.1, read as the reverse complement.
CGCAACCCCGCGGTCGCGCACATCGACACCGGGCTGCGTCACGACGTGCTGTTCGAGCGCACGACCGCGCAATACATGACCGGCATGGGCGTGACGAACCGCGACGGCCGGCAGATCGATGGATGCTGCGGCCCGCTCCACAACTGGGATTTCAGCGATCGCGACTACTTCAAGGTTCATCGCGATGCGCACAACGTCGGCCTCTACGTGTCCGAGGCGTATAGCGCGCGTTCGCGCGGCGGCACGAGATCCATCGCGCTGTCGCGGCGCATCGAACGGCCGGATCACTCGTTCGACGGAATCGTGGTGGTCGCGATCGACCTGGCCTACTTCGATCACCTGCTGTCGCGCCTGAACGTCGGACCGCACGGCGTCAGCGCGATCCTGCGCGCGGACGGCACGATCCTCGCGAGAAACCCGCCGTTGAGCGATCAGCAGATCAGCCGGCTGCGCCGCACGAAGTCGTTCGCGCAGATGCTGAGCCGCGACTCGGGCTTCTATGCGGCGCGCTCGAGCATCGACGGCGTCGCGCGGCTTTATACGTACCAGCACGTGCCCGGCACGCCGTTGATCGCGGTCGTCGCCCCGGCCGAGGGCGACGTGCTGGCCGGCATCACGCGCCTGACGTGGACGGTCGGCGTGTCGGCGTCCGTCATCGGCGCGCTGTTCTGCGCGGTGGTGTGGCTGCTCGCGTTCGCGCTGCGCGACAACCTGCGCAAGCAGACGCTGCTCACCGACCAGACGCGCACCGATCCGCTGACGGGCCTGCACAACCGCCGCGCGCTCGATGCCGCGCTCGCCGACGAATGGGAGCGGCTGCAGCGCGGCAGCGGCGGCAGCCTGTCGGTGCTGTTCATCGACGCCGACCACTTCAAGCAATACAACGATCGCTACGGCCATGCGCAAGGCGACACGGCGCTGCGCTTTCTCGCCGAATGCATCCGCGCGAACGTGCGGCGGCGCGGCGACATCGCGGCACGCTACGGCGGCGAGGAATTCGTCGCGGTGCTGCCCGATACGGACGAAAGCGGCGCCGCGGAAGTCGCGGAAGCGATCCGGCGCGCGGTCGAACACAGCCGGCTCGACGGCTTCGATGCAACGATTCCGCCGTTCACGGTCAGCATCGGCTGCGCGACCGGCCATCGCGCGCACCCGCGGACCGTGCATGCGCTGTCGCATCAGGCGGACCTCGCGCTCTACGCGGCCAAGCGGCACGGCAGAAACCGCGTGTGCCGCGCCGACGCGGAACCGGCCGCCGAGGCGGCGTGATCGCGCCGGTTATCGTCGTCGTTCCGGGGAACACCGGTCCGGCAGGACGCACGCATGGCCGGCGCGTTGCGATGCGCTGCCGATGGCCCGCTCGCCTCGTCCATCACGTTCAGTATCACGAATTCACCAAATAGTGAGCATTCGCGCGCTTCGACCGCGCCCCGCAACAAATCCTTAACGGCTGCGTCACGATCGCCCATGACAATCCGCCATCTTCAACACACCGGATGGAGTTTTGCATGTTTGCGTCACGAAGCCGTTTCCCGCTGCACGTCGCAGCGCTGTCGAGTGCGATCGTTCTCGCCGCGTGCGGCGGCGGCGACGATGTCGCGTCGACCACCCCGACCAGCGCGGCCATGCCGGCGCCGCCGGCCGACCCCGGCTTCGTCGACAGCGCACCCGTGCCGAGCGTGCCGGCCTTCGTCGACAACATCGCGACCAATCAGCGCGGCGACGCGCGCTATGCGACGCTGTCGACCAACGCCGCGGTACGCGTGGTGAGCCGCTTCCTCGACCTGTGGCAGCCGTCGACGATGCTCGTCGACGCGGGCGTGACCGCGGCCGCGAACGGCGCGTTTCCGGCGATCTCGCCGTCGACCTGCTCGGGCCTGCCCGGCAGCGGCACGCCGTGCGGCACGATCCTGAACGACACGGTGCTGGCGGCCAATGTTCAATACGTGGTCAACGCAACGACCGCCCGCACGCAACAGCAGGCCGATGCCGCCTACTTCGACGACCGCCGCGGCAAGGGCTACAGCGTGACCGACGGCATGGGCCCGCTCACCGACGCGTGGCGCACGGCCGCGCAGCAGACGACCAGCATCACCAGCGTGCCCGCCGACGCCACCACGGTGCTGTACAACGACAGCGGCAACAACGTCGGCGTCGGCAGCAGCGCCAACGCGAACTTCGGGAAAGTCGTCGACCTGCTCAACGAAATGGGCAACAACGCGTCGACCGAACCGTCGAAGCGCTTCTACAAGTACGCACGGCCGTACCGCTGGAGCGCGAGCGTGGTCGTCGCGCCGACGCTCGTGCCGGCGGAAAGCACGACGCCCGCGACCGACGGCGGCTTCATCAGCGGCCACACGGCCGAAGCGATGCGCGACGCGATGACGATGGCGTGGCTCGTGCCGGAGCGCTTCCAGGAGATGGTCAGCCGCGGCCTCGAACTGGGCGAGAACCGGATCCTCGCCGGCATGCACTCGCCGCTCGACGTGATCGGCGGCCGCATGCTCGCGCTGGCCATCAGCGCGGCGAACCTCACCGCGTACGCGAGCGACGCGCAGGCCGCGTACGGTCAGGCTCACCAGGCGCTTCAGCAACTCACGGGGACGACCGGCGCAACCTTCGCCGCGTTCGCGCATTCGGGCACGACGGCCACCGACCGGTTCGCCGATTACGCGACCAACAAGGCCGCTTTCACGCGCCGCATGACGTTCGGCTTCGGCGCGATCGAATCGACCGATGCACCGGCCGTCGTGCCGAAGGGTGCGGAGGTGCTGCTGCAGACGCGCTTCCCGTACCTGAGCGCCGACCAGCGGCGCGTCGTGCTGAAGACCACCGAAGTGCAGTCCGGCTATCCGGTGATGGACGATGCGGAAGGCTGGGGCCGCCTGAACCTGTTCGCCGCGGGCGACGGCTACGGCGCGTTCAACGGCAACGTGATCGTGTCGATGGATGCGTCGCAGGGCGGGCTCAATGCGGCCGACCAGTGGCGCAACGACATCGCGGGCGCGGGCAAGCTGACGCTGCAAGGCACCGGCACGCTGACGCTGGCGGGCGACAACCGCTATACGGGCGGCACGCAGGTCAGCGGCGGCACGCTCGCCGCGGCATCGGCAAGCGCGTTCGGCACCGGCGACGTGTACGTCGGCGCCGGCGGCAGCGTGAAGATCGCGGCAAGCGCACCCGTCACGATCGCGACGCGCTACACGCAGCTCGACAACACGACGCTCGAACTCGACATCGACGGCAACGGCGGCGGACGCCTGCGCGTGGGCGGCCCGCTCACCGTCGCCGGCGGCACGCTGCACGTGAAGTTCGTGAACGGCTATGCGCCGAAGGCCGGCGACACGATCGCGCTGATCGACGGCGCGGCGGCTTCCGCGAAGTTCTCGACGGTGACGGTCGACGGGGTCAAGGCGACGCCGGTTTATACGGCGACGGGGGTGTCGGTCAGGTTGTCGGCGTCGTAACCGGCAGCGGCCATCGATCCTTGCGACGGCGCCGCCCGTGGGCGGCGTCGGCGGGTACCGCTTCGTCGCGATGACCGGGAACAACGGCAGCGTCCGCGATACGGTGCCGGGCAAACGCGATCCGTTCGCACCGTCGTTCACGTCGGACATCGGTGCGGACGCGACGCTTCATTACCCATTCGAGAGCGCGCGCTGAACGACCTGTTCGATCGCGCCACCTCCGTCAGCGCCTGCAACAGCCCGTGGGGCACGCCGGGCGCCTCGCGTAGCCTGTTTGCGTCGCTCGCCTACGCGTTCCAGTTCGATTCGGTTTCCCGTCGGCGGCCAATCGCCATTCTGCTTCGAAGGTCTCGTTTCTCGGTCGTCATGGTCCGAGTGCATGTGTCCACGCGGACACTCATCATGAGCTTTCGCACAGATAATGACAAATTTCACATACTTTTCGCGCAGCAGATTCGCTAGGATCATTTCCCTGCTTTTCCGATTCATATTTTCTCGCAGGGAATGGCGAAAAATGAAGAAACCTGTCCGACGCGCAATCATGGCATTTGCGCTTTTGATAAATGCGCAGCTTTCGCACGGTCAAGCCATTGCGGCTGACACGCCGCAATCCGATGGCGCTCTGCCCGTGACGCTACCTCAACCGGATTACGCTTCGCAGCGCGTGAAAGTCCGTTTGTCGAGCGCAGAAACGACGCTCGTCCTTCCGTGGTTCGTGGAGGAACTGATCGCGACAATCAACACCAGCCATTCACTGAATGAAGCAGCCAGTGATTATGCAGGGCGTTTAAAGCGTGGTCTTTAATCAATAGTCCGTTACCAAACCTGACGGTAACCAGACGCCAGAACGCCCGCTGCGCCGCATCGGGCACTTTCTGTTTCAGTGCGTACGACGGACATCCGTCATATTTTGAATTGTCGACGGAGCCTATAAGCCATTAACCGTCGGCATGATTGCCCGGCGTTGATGCCGGCACCTTTTCATCAGGAGGTAGCGCATGAACCGCATACCGGACGAATCGACCGCGTTCCGGATCGGTGCTCGCCGCGTTCGAACGATGCAGCTGGACGGCGGCATCCTGGCCGCACAGGTGGGTAGCGAACCGCCCGCGGTCATCGTACTGAACGGCGGACAAGCCTTCGTCTCGAAGACGACCAAACGCCGGCTGCGGCGCGACCTGCTCCGCGTCGCCGGTATCTTGCCGCCCGACACGCCATTCGTCCTGCTCGGGTATCCTGACAAGCCCGGTGCGCAATACCGAATCGCCGACATCGTCGAGCATCTCGCGCGCGGCATCGCCGCGCATTGGCAGTGCACGACGCTCATCGGCATCTCGTTCGGCGGCGTCGTGGCGGCGCGCCTCGCCACCGCCCACCCGGAACGCGTCTCGCGACTCGGGCTGGTGTCGAGTGCGCATCGCCTCGCCCCGAAAGGCTACCGGCTCATCGAGCAGCAAATCGTGCATACGACCCGCTCCGATTTCGTCCGTCTGCTCGAAACGATGTCGGGATGCTTCCGCGCCAGCTGGCGCAACATGCTCCTGCGCGCGGCGCTGTTCAGTCGACGCCGCCACGTCGCGTCATCGGTCAACGAACGACACGTCATCGTCCGCACGCTGCGCGCATTGCGTGACGATGCACGCGACGATTCGCCGTGGCCGCGGCGGATCCGCGCGGATACGTTGATCGTCGGCGGCGCCGACGACCCGATCTTCGCCGACGCGGCGCTCGAAACTTCCGCGTGGGTGCCGTCGGTGACCCATCATGCGCTGCCAGGCGAAGGGCACATGGTGATGATCGAGCGCAGGAAGCAGGTTGCGCGACTCGTTCGGACTTGGCTCGCCGCGTGATCCTGATGTTCGTGTCCGACATAGACGGCTGCACACGATCGATCCCTGAGATCTGGCGCACGACGCGGCCGCACCGGGTACGAAATATGCGCACATCCCGGATTGCCGGTTGCCCGGCAGATATTGCAACGCAGGCAACCGGCGTCATGACCCACAATTACAGGAGAAAAGTGATGACCCTGCTTATCTACCTGCTCGGATGGATCGTTTTCATCGCCGGCGTGGCATGGGGCCTGATGACGCTGCATGTGTCGCAGCACATCATCGAGATCGTCGCCGTCATTCTGTTCGGCATCGCGGTAATCACGGGCGCGACGCGCGCGCGCCATCGCGACCGCACGTAGTCGCGGAACGGGCGCCGGATTCCGCTGCATTCAGGCGTCGCGCAGGTCAACGGCCCGTCGCCGGACGCCCGCGCGGGTTATCCGTACCACCCGCGGCGGCGCTTCGTGCCGCCGCCGCGGGCGTGCGTCGATTTCATCGAGGCGCAGGCGCGGTAGAACGCCGCCTCAGCGCCGGTTCGAGCGCGACACCACGTCGATCCACACGGCCAGCACCAGCACCGCGCCCTTGACGATCATCTGCCAGTACGCGTCGACGTCGAGCATCGACATCCCATTGTCGAGGCTCGCCATCACGAGCGCGCCGATCAGCGCGCCGTAGACGGTGCCCGACCCGCCGCGCATCGACGTGCCGCCGATGAAGCACGCGGCGATCGCGTCGAGCTCGCCCATCGTGCCGGCCGACGGCGAGCCGGCCGCGAGCCGCGCGGTGTTGACGATGCCCGCGAACGCGCACATCAGCCCCATCAGCGCGAAGATCGCGAGCTTCACGCGATCGGTGTCGACGCCCGACAACCGCGTCGCCTCCAGGTTCGAACCCACTGCATAGATGCGCCGGCCGAACACGGTCTGCGTCGCGATCCACGAGAACGCGCCGAGCAGCGCGAGCAGCAGCAGCACGGGCACCGGAATGCCGCCGTAGCGGTCGAGCGTCGCGACGAACGCGAACAGCACGGCCCCGGCGCCGACGACCTTCGCGACGTCCTGCCACAGCGGCGCGACGGCGAGCCGGTAGCGGTGCCGCGTGGCGCGCTGCCGCAGCACCAGCAGCGCGACGAGCGCGAACAGCAGCACCGCGAGGCCGTCGCCGGCCGCGCGCGGCAGATAGCCCTGGCCGATGAACACGAAGCCGTCGGACACCGGCGCGATCGTCGAGCCGCCCGTCACGCCGAGCAGGATCCCGCGGAACGCGAGCATCCCGCCCAGCCCGACGATGAACGACGGCACGCGCCGGTAGGTCGACCACCAGCCGTTGAACAGCCCGACCAGCACGCCGAGCGCGAGCACCGCCGGCACCGTCACGGCGACCGGCCAGTGCCGATTGACGTCGAGGATCGCCGCGACACCGCCGAGCAGCCCGAGCAGCGAGCCGACCGACAGGTCGATCTCGCCCGCGATGATCACGAACACCATGCCGCACGCGAGCATCCCGGTGATCGACATCTGCCGCAGCAGGTTCGACACGTTGCGCGGCGTGACGAACGCGCCGTCGGTCAGCACCGAGAAGAACACCCAGATCGCCGCGACCGCGAACAGCAGCGCGAGGACCTTGTAGCGCACGAACACCTGGCGCAGCGGATGGCCGTGCGTGCGACGCGCGTCGGCGCCCGGCGGCACGGCGGGAGAAGAAGACAGTTCGGTATTCATGGCGCACTCGCTGCAATGGGTTCGGACGGCTGCCGCGCGGGTTTCAGCGCGGCGCCGAGGATCTGTTCCTGCGTGAGACCGTCATTGACGAAATCGCCGCGCAGCTCGCCTTCGCCGATCACCAGCACACGATCGGCGAGCCCGAGCACTTCCGGCAGCTCCGACGACACGACGATCAACGCGACGCCGCGTTTCGCGAGCGCGAAGATCAGCCGGTAGATCTCGGCCTTCGCGCCGACGTCGACGCCGCGCGTCGGTTCGTCGAGGATCAGCACCTGCGGGTCGGCCAGCAGCATCCGCGCGAGCACGGCCTTCTGCTGGTTGCCGCCGGACAGGCTCGCGATCGGCAGGAACGGGTGGGCCGCGCGCACCGACAGCCGCTGCATCTCGGTGCGGATCGCATCGAGTTCGGCGGCCGCGTCGATCCTCCCGCGCGCGGCGAACCGGCGCAGCACCGACAGCGTGATGTTGTGGCCGACCCCGAGTTGCGGCACGATCCCGTGGCGCTTGCGATCCTCCGGCACCATCGCGATGCCCGCGCGGATCGCATCGGCCGGCGAGCGGATCGCGAGCGGCTGGCCGTTCATCCGCACGGTCGCCGTGCTCGCCCCCGGATACGCGCCGAAGATCGCCTGCATCAACTCGGTGCGGCCCGCGCCGACGAGCCCGGCGACGCCGAGGATCTCGCCGCGCCGCACGCTGAACGACACGTCGTCCACGCGCTTGCGGCGCGGGTTCGCCACGTCGTGACAGGTCACGTTGCGCGCCTCCAGCACGACGTCGCCGATCTCGTGCGGCTCGCGCGGATACAGGTTGCGGATCTCGCGGCCGACCATCATCGCGATGATCCGGTCGGTGGTCAGCGCACGCATCGGCTCGGTCGCGACATGCCGGCCGTCGCGGATCACGGTCACCGTGTCGCACACTGCGTCGACTTCGTCGAGCTTGTGCGAGATGTATACGCACGCGACGCCGCGGCGCTTCAGGTCGCGCACGATGTCCAGCAGGATGCGCGTCTCGGCGGCACTCAGCGACGACGACGGCTCGTCGAGGATCAGCAGCTTCGCGCGCTTGTTCAGCGCCTTCGCGATCTCGATCAGCTGCTGATGGCCGCCGCCGTAGTTCATCACCGGCTGCGCGACGTTGATCGCGTCGATCCGCAGCTCGCGCAGCAGCGCTTCCGAACGCCGCACCATCTCCGCATAGTGCATGCGCCCGCCGGGCAGCGTGATCTCGTTGCCGAGGAAGATGTTCTCGGCGACCGACAGCTCGGGCACCAGCATCAGTTCCTGGTGGATGATCACGATGCCCGCGCGTTCGGTGTCGCGCACGCCGGACGCCGCGAGCGGCGCGCCTTCCCAGCGGATCTCGCCGTCCCACGTGCCGTGCGGGTAGACGCCCGACAGCACTTTCATCAGCGTCGACTTGCCGGCGCCGTTCTCGCCACACAGGCCGACGCACTCGCCGGGGCGCACGGTCAGGTCGATGCCGTCGAGCGCCTTCACGCCGTCGAATGCCTTGACGATGCCGCGCATCGTCAGCAAGGGTTCGGTCATACGTTCATTGCCTCGCAGTGCGCACGCGGCCGGACCATGTGCGGCCGCACCTCGCCGGCCGCGTGCATCATGCCCATCGAGCGGTTACTGGCTCGCGAGCTGGGCCTGGGTGTAGAAGCCGTCCTTCACGACGACGTCGACGTTGCGCTTGGTCAGGAGCGTCGGCTGCAGCAGCACCGTGTCGACCTTCATCTTGCCGTTGTCGTATTGCGCGTTGAACGCGGGCTTCGTACCCTTCGCGAGATCGACCGCGAGCTTCGCGGCTTCGCTCGCGATCAGCTTCAGCGGCTTGTAGACGGTCATCGTCTGCGTGCCGGCGATCACGCGCTTGACCGCCGCGAGATCCGCATCCTGCCCGGACACGGGCACCTTGCCGGCCAGGTGCTGCGCGGCGAGCGCCTGGATCGCGCCACCCGCGGTGCCGTCGTTCGACGCGACGATCGCATCGATCTTGTTGTTGTTCGCGGTCAGCGCGTCCTCGACGATCCGCAGCGCGGTCGATGCGCTCCACTCCGGCACCCACTGCTGGCCGACGACCTTGATGTCGCCGCGGTCGATCGCCGGCTTCAGCACCTTCAGCTGGCCCTCGCGCAGCATCTTCGCGTTGTTGTCGGTCGGCGCGCCGCCGAGCAGGAAATAATTGCCCTTCGGCTTCGCGTCCAACACGCCCTGCGCCTGCAGCTCGCCGACCTTCTGGTTGTCGAACGAGATGTACGCGTCGACATCCGCGTCGAGGATCAGGCGGTCGTACGACACGACCTTGATTCCGGCCTTGCGCGCTTCGGCGACGACGTTGCCGAGCGTCTTCGAATTGAACGGCACGATCACGATCACGTCGACGCCGCGCGAGATCAGGTTCTCGATCTGCGAGATCTGCCGCGCCTCGCTCGCGTCGGCCGACTGTACGGATACCTTGGCGCCTAGCTTCGTCGCGGCCGCGACGAAATAGTCGCGATCGCGCGACCAGCGCTCGACGCGCAGGTCGTCGATGCAGAAGCCGATCTCGGGCTTGTCCTTGCTCGCATGCGCGAGCGGCGCGCCCAGCGCGAACATCGCCAGCGCAGCGGCGCCGGCAAGCGAACTCAATACGGTACGACGCGTCACGGATTTCATTGTCTCCACTCCTTGTTATCGAACTTGTCGAACTACCTCACGAACATCGGGCGGGCGCATGAGTGCGCCGCCCGCATCGAGTCCTCGCAACGCGCGGCATCGTGCGATGCGAACCGCGCGCGCCATCCGCGCGTCACGCGCCCGTCGCGAACACCGGTTCGAGCGCGCGATAAAGCGCACGAAACGTCGGCCGCCGCATGTCGCGATACCACGCGTGCCGCGCGAGATCGGGCTCGCGCACCGCGACGACCGGCGGTTGCGGGCACACGTCGCCGAGCGGCGTATCCGGTTCGAGCGCGAGGCGAGCAAGGCGCGCGGCACCGAGCGCCGGACCGACCTCGCCTCCCGCGCGCAGCGTCAGCGCGCGTCCGCTCAGGTCGGCGAGCATCTGCGTCCAGTAAGCACTGCGCGAGCCGCCGCCGATCACCGTGATGCCGTCGGGCTCGAGCCCGGCCGCATGCAGCGCATCGATGCCGTCGAGCAGCGCGAAGCCGACGCCTTCGAGCGTCGCGTTCGCGAGATCCGCGCGCCGTGTATCGGGCGTCATCCCATAAAAGACGCCCTTTGCATTCACGTCGTTGTGCGGCGTGCGCTCGCCGCTCAGGTAAGGCAGGAACCACGGGCGGCTCGCGCGCGCGTTCGCCTCGGCATCGGCGAGCAGCGCCGCGACGCCGTCGTAACCGGTCAGTTGCGCGGTGAAGTCGATGCAGCCGGCCGCGTTCAGCATCACCGACATCAGGTGCCACGTATCGGGCAGCGCATGACAGAAGCTGTGCACCGCCGATTCGGGGTTGGCGCGAAACCCGTCCAACACCGCGAAATACACGCCCGACGTGCCGAGCGACAGCAGTGCATCGCCGGGCCGCACGATCCCCACGCCGACCGCGCCGGCCGCGTTGTCGCCGCCGCCGGCCACCACCGGGATCTCGCGCAGCCCGAGTGCGCGCGCGATGGCCGGCAGCAGCGTGCCCGTCACGCGGTTGCCCTCGAACACCGCCGGCATCTGCGCGCGCGACAGCCCGCACGCGCCGAGCAGCGTGTCGTCGTAGTCGCGCTTCGCGACGTCGAGCCACAGCGTGCCGGCGGCATCCGACGGATCGGTTGCGAACGCACCGGTCAGCCGGTAGCGCAGATAATCCTTCGGCAGCAGCACGTGCGCGATGCGTGCGAACACATCGGGCTCGTGCCGGCGCACCCACAGCAGCTTCGGTGCGGTGAAGCCCGGCATCGCGACGTTGCCTGCCACCGTGCGCAGCGCGGGCGCGAGCCGCTCGAGTTCCGCGCACTCCGCATCCGCGCGGCCGTCGTTCCACAGGATCGCGGGACGCAGTACGTCGCCATGCGCGTCGAGCAGCGTCGCGCCGTGCATCTGGCCGGTGAGCCCGAGTGCGGCGATGTCGCGCGGATCGATGCCGCCCGCGCGGGCATCGGCGACGACCGCGGCGAGCGCGCCGCAGGCGGCGTCCCACCAGTCCTGCGGCGCCTGTTCCGACCAGCGCGGCCGCGGCCGGCTCACCGCCAACGGGTGGCTCGCGCTTGCCCGCACCGCACCGTCGCGATCGAGCAGCACCGCCTTCACGCCCGACGTGCCGAGATCGAGTCCGAGATACATGGCGTCAGCGCAGCCCGTAGATTGCCTGGTTCACGATGTTCTCGAGCCGCTCCTGCGCGCCGCTCGCGTGCCGCGGGTCCACGCCGCGCGCGAGCGCGTCATCCGCGAGCGACTGCAGCGTGTAACCGCCCGACAGGATCTTGCGGCCGAACGCGTCGTCCCACTGCGCGTAGCGCTGCCGGCGCAGCGCGTCGAGCCGGTCGTTCTCGACCAGCACCGCCGCGCGTTCGAGCGCGAGCGCGAGCACGTCGATCGCGCCGACATGGCCGTAGAACAGGTCTTCCGGATCGACGCTCTGGCGCCGCACCTTCGCGTCGAAGTTCATCCCGCCGGTCGTGAAGCCGCCGTGGCGCAGGATCTCGTAGAACGCGAGCGTCAGCTCCTCGACGCTGTTCGGGAACTGGTCGGTATCCCAGCCGTTCTGCGGATCGCCACGGTTCGCGTCGACGCTGCCGAACACGCCGAGCGCGAACGCGTTCGCGATCTCGTGATGGAACGAATGACCGGCGAGCGTCGCGTGGTTCGCCTCGATGTTCACGCGGATCTCGTTCTGCAGTCCGTATTGCACGAGAAAGCCGTGCACGGTCGCGACGTCGTAGTCGTACTGGTGCTTGGTCGGCTCCTGCGGCTTCGGCTCGATCAGCAGCGCGCCCGTGAAGCCGATCCGGTGCTTGTGCTCGACCACCATCGACAGGAAGCGCGCGAACTGCTCGCGCTCGCGCTTCAGGTCGGTATTGAGCAGCGTCTCGTAGCCTTCCCGGCCGCCCCACAGCACGTAGTTCTCGCCGCCGAGCCGGTGCGTCGCGTCGAGCGCGTGGCACACCTGGGTCGCGGCCCACGCGAATACGTCCGGGTTCGGGTTCGTCGCGGCGCCCGCCGCGAAGCGCGGGTGCGAGAACAGGTTCGCGGTGCCCCACAGCAGCCGCACGCCGCTCGCCTGCTGGCGCTCGCCGAGATAGTCGACCATCCGCGCGAAGTTGGCCGCGTATTCGCGCAGGGTGTCGCCTTCCGGCGCGACGTCGGTGTCGTGGAACGTATAGAAAGGCGTGCCGAGCTTCGTGAAGAACTCGAATGCCGCGTCCGCCTTCATGCGCGCACGTTCGAGCGCGTCGCCAGGCTGATGCCACGGCCGCCGGAACGCGCCCTGCCCGAAGATGTCGTGCCCCGGCCACACGAACGTATGCCAGTAGCAGACGGCAATCCGCAGATGCTCGGCGAGCGTCTTGCCGAGCACGCGCTTCTCGGCGTCGTAATGGTGGTAAGCCAGCGGGTTGTCCGACTGCGGGCCTTCGTAGCGAATCGCGGGAATGTGTTCGAAATACGACATGGCGTCTCCGTGCAGGGTCTTGTTGCGGCGCAACGCGCGTCGCGACGACGACGCACGCGGCCGAATCCGGTTGGCTGGATCGTGCCCGCGCGCCTGCCGGCCGGCAATTGCGAAATTGCGCACCACGCTTAACGTTTCTTGCCAGCCGCTGCGCGCGGTGCGCGTTCCGGCCTACAATCGCCGGACACCAGAGCATCGCGCGGCACCGTCCGCGCGCCCGGAGACAACGGCAAGACGCCCGAGCGGCGCCCGCCCCGAGACCGACATGACCCGCGCCTCTTCCGCCCAGACACCGCACCGCATCGCGCTGCTGTTCAACGCGAACAAGGTCTACGACCGCGAGATCATCAGCGGCATCGGCCAGTACCTGCACACGACGCGTGTCGTGTGGGACCTGTTCCTCGAGGACGACTTCCGCTGCCGGCTCGCCGGCATCGAACGCTTCGACGGCGACGGCATCATCGCGGACTTCGACGATCCGGCCGTCGCCGACGCGCTCGCCGGCTCGCCGCTGCCGATCGTCGCGGTCGGCTCGTCGTACGAAGATCCCGCGCAGTATCCGCACGGCGTCCCATATATTGCGACCGACAACCCGAAGCTCGTGTCGCTCGCCTATACGCACCTGATCGGCGCGGGGCTCGCGCATTTCGCGATGTACAGCCTGCCGGTCGCGCAGGAGAACCGCTGGGCGCAGCAGCGCGAGCTCGCGTTCGATCGCCTCGCGCGCGCCGACGGGCTCGACGCGCCGATCTACCGCGGCCTGTCGACGAGCGCGTCGGGCTGGAATCACGCGATCGAGCAGCTGATCGGCTGGCTGCATGCGCTGCCGAAGCCCGTCGGCGTGATCGCGGTCACCGATGCGCGCGCGCGGCATCTGCTGCAGGCGTGCCTGATCGCCGGCATCGCGGTGCCGGAACAGGTCGCGATCATCGGCATCGACAACGATCCGCTCACGCGCACGCTGACGCGCATTCCGCTGTCGTCGGTGATCCAGGGCACCGAGGAAATGGGCCGCACCGCCGCGCACCTGCTGCACCGGATGCTGCGCGGCGCGCGTTTTCCCGGACAGCGCATCCTCGTGCCGCCGGTCGGCATCAACGTGCTCGAATCGACACGCCACCAGCCGCTCGCGAGCCCGCACGTGATGCGCGCGCGGCATTTCATCCGGCAGTACGCGTGCCAGGGGATCAAGACCGAACAGGTCGCCGACTACGTCGGCGTGTCGCGCTCGCTGCTCGAAGAACACTTCCGGCGCGAACTGCAGCGCACCGTGCACCAGGAAATCCTGCGTCACAAGCTCGAGGCCGCGCAGGCGCTGCTCGCGAGCCGCAACGCGTCGAGCGCGGAAGTCGCGATCCGCTGCGGCTTCACGTCGTTGCAATACATGTACGCGGTATTCCGCCGCGAACTCGGCTGCACCCCGCGCGAATACCAGGAGCGCACCGCGCCCGCCCACTGAATTCACCGCTCACGAGCGAACCCACTCATGCATATCGACACCGACTCTTCCCGTCCGGCATCCGACGCGGGCCGCATTCCGTCCGAACCGTGGGGCACGCTGCCCGGCGGCGATCCGGTGCGGCGCTACACGCTGCGCAACGCGCACGGGATGCGCGTCGTCGTCAGCGATCTCGGTGCGACCGTCGTGTCGTGGCTCGCCCCCGACCGCACCGGGCGCTTCGCCGATATCGTGCTGGCGCACGACACGCCGGCCGACTACGTCGAGTCGGGCGCCTACTTCGGCGCAACGGTCGGCCGCTGGGCGAACCGCATCGCGAATGCGCGCTTCGCGCTCGACGGCGTCGACCACACGCTCGACCGCAACGAGAACGGCAACCTGCTGCACGGCGGCGCGAGCGGCTTTCACCGCGCGCGCTGGGACGTGGTCGACGACCGTGGCGGGCTGACGCTGCGGCTCGATTCGCCGGAAGGCGATGCGGGATTTCCTGGTAACGTGACGGTGCAGGTACGTTATACGCTCGACGACGACGGCACGCTGACGATCGACTACGCGGGCGTGACCGATGCGCCGACGCCGCTGAACCTGACCAATCACAGCTACTTCAACCTGAGCGGGCGCGCGGGCAGCGACGTGCGCGGGCACTTGCTGCAGATCGACGCCGACGCGTTCGTCGAAGTGGACGATGCGCTGATCCCGACCGGCACCGCCGACGTGACGGGTAGCGCGTTCGATTTCCGGCAGAGCGCGCCGATCGGCGCGCGCCTCGACTGGCCGCATGCGCAGCTCACGCGCGGGCGCGGCTTCGACCATTGTTATGTGCTGCGCGAGCCTGGGCGCGGCGTGCGGCCCGTCGCATCGATCTACGATCCGGAAAGCGGTCGCGAACTCGCCGTGTCGACTGATCAGCGAGGGCTTCAGCTGTATACGGGCAACTATCTGGACGGTGTGCGCGTGAGCGGCGGCGGGTCTTGCGTACGACATGCGGCGCTGTGCGTCGAAGCCGGGTGCTTTCCGAACCAGGTCAACATGGACGCGTTGCGCGACGAAACCATCCTTCGTCCGGGCCGGACCTATCGCCAGACGACGCGGTATCGGGTCGGCGTTCGCGGGTAGCGGTAGCGGACACGTCGGGCCGGGTCGGGTCGCATGCGAACGCGCCAGTCCGCAAACTGCCATGTACACCGGTCGGCATGCCCGCTCCGAAACCACTGGGTCAATCACGTCAACCGGGATACCGAATCGGTCCAGGCAGCGGCCGCCTGAGGTTTATCGTCTATCCGCCGCGATGCGGTCCCAGAGGATCCGGATCCGTCGCTGAACATGGCGCGAGACGCGCCGGTTGGCGCGTCGCGCGAAAGCATCGCCAGCACGCAAACCTGTGTCAGACTCCCATGTGCGATCGAGCGTCCGTGCGCAGTCGGCCGGCGCCGGATTTCATTCAACTCTTGCGGGTTCCTTACGGATGTCTGAAGAATACGAAGTTCATGGCCCTCACGACCATGCGGTGGAACATCATGCGGCTCACGGCGGCGATCAAGGTACGTCGCGCATCGCCGTGCTGACGGCCGTGCTTGCCTGCTTCGGTGCGATATCGGCCTACCAGAGCGGTGCCGACGAAAGCCTCGCGCTGCTCTACAAGAATGACGCCGCGATCCGGAAAACCGAGGCTGCGAACCAGTGGGCCTACTATCAGGCGAAGGGCAACAAGCAGAACCTCGCCGAACTCGGCGCGGCGTTGAGCCCGGACGCGTCGCCGCAGCGCAAGCGGTTCGAGGCGGACGCCGCACGATACCGCGCCGACAAGGAACCGATCCGGGCGCAAGCCGAGGCGCTCGAAAAGGAAGTCGAGAAGAACAACGCGGCCAGCGAGGCGCGGATGCACCGACACCATCGGTGGTCGCAGGCGACGACCGTCATCCAGATCTCGATCGCGCTGGCGGCGATCACGATCCTCACGCGCCGTTCATGGATGCAGGGCCTGTCGATCGGCGTGGCCGCAATCGGCATCGCGATCGCGGGGTTGGCGTTCTTCGGGGTTTGATTGACAGCGAGGCCGTCGCAGTCCGGTCGTATCTCGACCGTGCCGTGTTGTATACGTGAAGCCACGCGCGCATCGTGCCCAACGTGCTCCCGGCGCGGCGATCATCGTCGTGGTCAGCGTGGCTTCATGCAGTCAGACGGCTCAGGATTCGCCACGAACGGCACCTGAGAAAAAGCACGACTCTGCGCCGGGGCGCAAGATTGATCCGCCTGTCTCTCCTCACCGTCCCCACACCTGTCGCCAGATAGTAGGCAACGCACGCGTTCTTTGCGTTGGCATCGGCGGCTGCGCTACGCTCGATCCGGCCTCTCATCGAGGCCGAAATTTAAGCGCTTAAACCGATGAAGCCCGCGATCCTGCGATCGATCGACCGGGCCCGATACTGGAGGATGACGATGAACAGACGATCGATGTTGCGCTGGAGTGTCTCGACCGCGGCGCTCGCGTGCGTCGACCTGGCCGGCGCGTTGCCGGCCGTCGCGCAAGGCGTCGCGCGCGCCGCAGGCAGCGCGGGTATCCCGTTCGCGATGGGCGCCGACGTGTCGACGCTGCCGGAACTCGAGGCGCACGGTGCACGGTACTTCGACCGCGGGCATCCGCGCGACTGCCTGAAGATCCTGCATGCGCATGGCGTCGATTCGATCCGCATCAAGGTATGGAACGATCCCGGCAATCCGGATTTCTTCCCCGCGAACCAGAGCGATGCGGCAGGCTACAACGACGCGGCCCATGTCGTGGCGCTCGCGAAGCGCGCGGCCGCGCTCGGCATGCGCATCCTGATCGACTTCCACTACAGCGACTGGTGGGCCGACCCCGGCAAGCAATACCCGCCGCATGCATGGGCCGGCAAGAATCTCGCCGAAACGTGCGCACTGCTGTCGGCCTATACGACCGACGTGCTGCGCCAGCTTCAGCGCGCCGGCGTGCGGCCCGAGTGGGTGCAGACCGGCAACGAGATCACAGGCGGCATGCTGTGGCCGCTCGGCCGCTACGACCAGTGGGACAACCTCGCGCAACTGCTGAAGACGGGCCACGATGCGGTGAAGGCCGTCGATCCGCGCATCAAGGTGATGCTGCACATCGACAGCGGCGGCGACAACGCGAAAAGCCGCTGGTGGTTCGACAGCGCGACGCAACGCGGTGTCGCGTTCGACGTGATCGGCCTGTCGTATTACCCGCAGTGGCAAGGCGCGCTCGACGACCTGCGCAACAACGCGAACGACCTCGCCGTGCGCTACGACAAGGAACTGATCGTCGTCGAGACCGCGTATCCGTGGACCACCAGCGACGGCGACTCGGAGCCGAATGCGATGACGAACACCGGCTCGACCGCGTTCCCGCCGTCGCCGGCCGGCCAGGCGCAGTTCCTCGCGGCGGTCGTCGACATCGTGAAGGGCGTGCCGGGCAATCGCGGCAAGGGCGTGTTCTGGTGGGAACCGGAATGGATCCCGACACCGGGCGTCGGCTGGAAGCTGGGCGCGGGCGATCAGTGGGACAACAATACGCTGTTCGACTTCCACGGCAATGCGCTGGCGTCGCTCGACGCGTATCGCAAGCGTTGACGCTTCACGGCATCGCCGATTCACCGCACCGGCGCATCGTGCGTCAGTGCGGTGGGTTGAAGCGGTGTCGTGCGGGCGGTGTGGTGTCCCTTGTGTCGCTCATACCGCTCGCTGCGCCGTTCCGCTCACACCGCCCCGCTCGCCGCGCGCATCCAGCGCGAGCAGCACGCACGCCACGAGCGCGAGCCCGCAGCACCCCGCGAACGTCGCGCGATAGCCGAACAGGTCGACGCACGCCCCCGACAGCACACCCGACGCGATCGAGCCGACGCGCGCGGTGCTGAAGAACATCGCGGTCGCGGCACCGGGGCGCGTGGGCATCAGGTCGCATACGCGCGTCATCCCGAGGCACGACGTGATCGCGACCACGCAAGCGCTCAACAGCTGCAGCGGCAGGATCAGGTCGACTCGCGTCACTGTCGCGAGGCCGATGAAATACGCCGCATGCACGACCGCGCATGCGGTCAGCCAGCGTGCCTTGTCGAGCCGCGTCGAGCGGATGCCGAGCCACAGCATCATCGGAATCTCGAGCAACGCGGCCAGACCCAGCGCAGCCGACACGTTCGCCGGCGTGCCGCCGAGCCCGCGCACGATGTACAGCGGCAGCACGATCATCGTCGCGTTCGCGGCGAGCCCCATTAGCGTCAGCGCGACGAGGGTCCGCAGCACGCGCGCGCGCTGCGTGACGACGACCGACGCAGCAACGCCCGACGGCGCCGGAGCGTGGTCGACCGCGCGCACGTGAACGGCGGCCGGTCGCCGCGCTGGCTCCGGAATCCGCGCGACGATCGCCGCGCACGCGACGAAGCCCGCCGAAGCCGCGAGAAAGAGCCCGGTGAAACCCGTCTGCGCGAGGATCATTGCGCCGAGCGCGGGCCCGAACACCCACGCGACCGACAGCATCGTGCGCAGCGCGGCCGACGCGAGCTCGCGCTGTGCATCGTCATCGACCGGCAGCACCGCGCGCGCGAACGAGAAGATCTGCGACAGCGACACGGCCCCCGCGCCGAGCAGGATCGTGCCGGCCGCGATCACCGGCCCGTGCGCGCGCAGCACGCACAGCAGCGCGAAGCCGAGCGCGGCAGCGGCGAGCGATACGACGAGCAACGGCCGGTGGCGGTCGCGGCGATCGGACCAGCGTCCGGCCCACGTGCTGGCGACGACACCGCTCGCCGCGATCAGCGTCATGAATACGCCGGCCAGTGACGGCGACATTGCTGCCGCCTGCACGCCGAACAGCGACAGGTACGGCGCCGTAAACGACATCGCGACGCCGAGCATCAGCGCCGCGCCGGACAGCGGCACGAAATGCGCGATCCCGGCGAGGCGCGCGATACGTGACCGCAGCGACGGCACCGACTGCATCGCGTCAGTCCGGCTCGACCCATGCGGCGACGTCGACCGCGCCGAGTTCGCGGCCGCCGAGCACGAAACGCGCACCGTCCGGCGCGGGCAGCGTGCACGTTGCGTCGCCGTAGTTGAACGCGAACACGACGCGCCCGCGCCGGCGCAAGCGCACGCCGTCCGGCAATGCACGCACCGGCAGTCCGGCATCGCGCGCGCAGCGGCCGACGATCGCACGCAACAGCGTGCGATCGAAGCAGGCGGTCGCCATCGTCACGTGGCCGCGCCGCACGAGTGCGGGCACGCCGTCATCGCAGGCCGCGAGCACGTCGACACCGGTGACCGATTCCATATCGACGTGATCGCGCCATTTCAGCGCGTGGCCGTCGATGCCGTCGAACGCGACGCGCGGGGCGAGCGACGGCCGCAGCGATTCGACCTGGCCGATCCGCACCGGCAGCACGTCACGCAGCTTGCCGGGTGCGAGGCCCGGCGCGATGGCGAATGCCGCCGTACGCGAACCCGTGCGCGGTCCGAACAGCCACTGCGCATCGCCACGCGCGGCCTGCTCGACGATTCGATCCGTGACGACCGGCAGCGTCGGCGCGACGACGAACGCATAACGCGACACGTCCGCACCGGCCGCGACGATATCGACGTCGATCCCGAGTTCGCGCAGCGCGCGATACCAGTCGAACGCATGTTGCTGATAGTCGAAGTCGGCGCCATGCGGCTGGATCCGGATCATCCAGTCCGCCTCGTAGTCGAACAGCAGCGCGACGCGCGCCGGACGCTCCGAACCCGCGAAGCACCCGGGATCCAGCGCAGCCAGTTCACGTGCGACGCGCGCCACTTCGTGGCCGCCCGGCGACAGCCGGTCGTCCGGCGCGTTGAGCCCCGAATGCAGTTGCTCCTGCGCATGCGGATACTGCCGCCACCGGAAATACGATACGAGTTCCGCGCCATGCGCGAACGCTTCCCATGTCCACAGCCGCACGGCGCCGGCGTGCGGCACCGGGTTGTACGGCCCCCAGTTGACGGGCCCCGCCTGTTGCTCCATCACCCACATCCGGCCGTTGCCGACGCCGCGATACAGGTCGTGCGAGAACGCCGACACGTCCGGGTGCCCGGTGCGGGCCCAGCGCCGCTTGTCGGATTCGTCGAGCGGCAGCACTTCGGTGCGCGGCACCGGGTAGCTGTCCCACGCGGCCACGTCGAGGCCGCCGCGCGCGAACGCATAGTGATCGAACTCGGTGAAAAAGCCCATGAAGTTGTGCAGCACGTCGCGGCCCGGTGCGTGCGGGCGGATCGCATCGACCTGCACGGCATGGAACCGCGCGACCTCGTCCGACTGATAGCGGCAGAAGTCGAGCAGATGGGCCGGATTCGCGTCGGTCGGCGTATGGCGCGGCAGTTCGATCTCGTCGAAGCCGCGATACTCCATGCTCCAGAACACGTTGCCCCACGCGCGGTTCAGCGCGCCGATATCGCCGTAGCGCACGGCGAGCCATGCGCGAAAACCTTCGAGCGCCGCACGCGTATAGCTCGGCAGCGTGTTGTGGCAGCCGATCTCGTTGTCGGTCTGCCATGCGATCACCGCCGGATGCGCGCCGTAGCGCCGCGCCATCGCGTCCACGATGCGCACGCAGTGCTCGCGATACACGTGGCTCGCGATATCGTAGTGGCGACGCGAGCCGAACTGCCACACCGCGCCGTCCGCGCCGATCGGCAGGATCTCCGGATGACGATCGACGAGCCATTTCGGCGGCGCGGCGGTCGGCGTGCCGAGCACGATCTTCAGTTGCTGGCCGGTGAGCGTGTCGATCGCCTCGTCGAGCCACGCCCAGTCGTAGCGGCCGGGTTCCGGCTCCATCCGGCTCCACGCGAATTCGGCGATCCGCACGCGGGTCAGGCCCAGTTCGGCCATCCGCCGCGCGTCGCGCTCCCATTGTTCGCGCGGCCAGTGTTCGGGGTAATAGCAAACGCCGAGGTGCATCGTGGATTCCTTGCAGATGAAAGAGGATGGGACGGATCAGCCCTTGGTCGCACCGAACGTGAGCCCCGCGACGAAGTGCTTCTGCATCGCGAAGAACATCAGGACCGACGGCAGCGCCGCGAGCACCGAGCCGGCCGACACGATGTTCCAGGCGGTCGTCCACTGCCCCTTGAGCGCGGCGACGCCGACGGTGATCGGCGCCGCGTCGTCGCCTTGCGTGAGGCACAGCGCCCAGAAATAGTCGTTCCACACGAACGTGAACACGAGGATCGCGAGTGCGGCGAGCGCGGGCCGCACGAGCGGCAGCACGACGCGCCAGTAGATCGCCCACTCCGACGCGCCTTCGACGCGCGCGGCCTCGATCAGCTCGAACGGCAGCTCGCGGATGAAGTTGCGCAGGAACAGCGTGCAGAAACCGGTCTGGAACGCGGTATGGAACAGCACGAGCGCCCACACGGTGTTGTATAGGCCGACGCCGAGCATGATCTGCCGCACCGGGATCATCAGGATCTGGATCGGCACGAAGTTGCCGGCGACGAACAGCCCGAGCAGCACGAGATTGCCGCGAAACCGGTAGTTCGCGAGCGCATGCCCGGCGAGCGACGCGAGCAGGATCGATGCGGCGACCGACGGCACCGTGATCAGGATGCTGTTCGCGAAGTAATGCAGCATCGGCGTCTGCGTGAGCGCGGTGCCGTAGTTGTCGAGCAGCGCGAACTGCTTCGGCCAGTCCCAGTAATGGCCGGCCATGATCTCGTCGGTCGAGCGGACCGACGTGACGAGCACCGCGAGCAGCGGCACGAGCCACAGCGCGAGCGCGCACGGCAGCGACAGGCGGTACAGCAGGCGGGCGGGACGTCCCCAGCGGGACACGGGCATCGGATACATGTTGGTTATCCTTACGACTCGACGCGCACCAGCTTGCGCAGTTGCCACACGATATAGACGAGCATGATTGCGAACAGCACGACCGCGATCGCGGCCGAATAGCCTTCCCGGTAGTACTTGATCGCCTGGTCGACCATGAAGTACGCGAGCACGGTCGAGCTGTCGAACGGGCCGCCGCCCGTCATCACCGAGATCAGGTCGAAGCTGCGCAGCGCGCCGATCACGGTCAGCACCACCGCCATGAAGGTCGCGGGCCGCAGCTGCGGCAGGATCACGTGCCACAGCAGCGTGAAGCCGCGTGCGCCTTCCATCCGCGCCGCTTCGACGATCTCGCCGTTGATGCCGGTGAGCCCGGTCAGGTAGAGGATCATGCAGAACGGAATCTGCGGCCACAGCGCGGCGACGATCACGCCGTAGGTCGCATAGCGCGGATCGCCGAGCACCGGGATCCCGTGTCCGACGATCAGCTTCAGCAGTCCGAACGTCGGATCGTAGAACCACGAGAACACCAGGCCCACGACGACGCCGGGCAACACGAATGGTGCGAAGAACAGCGACTTCACGAGCCGGATGCCGAACACGTTCTGGTTCAGGTACAGCGCGAGCGCGAGGCCGAGCGGCGGCGCGGCGAGGAACAGCGCGAGCCACAGCACGTTGTTCTTCAGCGCGACATAGAACGTGTCGGACTGCAGCAGCTCGCGATAGTTGTCGAGCCCGGCATACGTCATCGGCGTCATCCCGTCCCAGTGATGGAAGCTCAGCCAGATGCTGCTGACGATCGGATACAGCACGAACACGGTGAAAAGCGCGAATCCCGGCAGCACGAACCACAGGGCCGCGCGGTTGCGCCGGCGCGCGAGCGACGCGCGCGCATGCCGCTGCGGGCCGGCTTCGCGGCGCACGGCGCTTTCGGACAGGCTGGTTGACATGAGGTGACCTTCGACGAAACGAACCAAACGAACCCAACGAACGAGACGGTGACAACGACGCACCGGACCGGCATGCGCCGGCCCGGCCGCGCGGCGCGTTATTTCCGGTAGATGCGCTTGCGAGTCTGCTCGAGGCGCTGCAGGATCGCATCGAGCTGCGTCGGGTCGGACAGGAACTGCTGCATCGCCTTCATCCCCTCGTCCGCCATTTCCTTCGTCATGTCGCGATCGTAGAACTGCGCGATGCCGCCGGGCGTCGTCGCGAGCGTGCGGAAGCCGATCTTCGAGATCGGGTCCTGCGGCTCGGGCGCCTTGTTGTTCGACGGCAACTGCCCCATTCCCTTCGCGAACTCGCCGCTCACCGCCGGTTGCCCCATGAACGCGAGGAAGCGACGCGCGTCCGTCTTGTTGTGCGCCTTCGCCGGCACGATCAGCACGTTGACCGGGCCATCTTCCGCAAGCGGCACCGACGCATCGATCACCGGGAAGCGGAAGAAGCCGATCGGGTTGCGCGCCGCACTCAGCAGGCCCGCCGAATACCAGGTGCCCATCAGCGTCATCGCGGCCTGGCCGTTGACGATCAGCGGGCTCAGCGAATCGACGTCGTAGGACAGCGCGTTGTCGATGAAATACTTGTCGTCGATCAGCTTCTTCCATGCCGCGTACACGGCCCGCACGCGCGGATCGGTATACGCGACGTCGCCGGCCATCAGCTTCTGGTGGAATGCATAGCCGTTGATCCGCAGGTCGAGGTAGTCGAACCACGCGGCCAGCGTCCACGCATCGCGCGCGGCCACCGCGACCGGCGCGATGCCGGCCGCCTTCAGCTTGCGGCACGCGTCGAGAAACTGCGCCCAGTCGGCCGGCTCGCCGTGAATGCCGGCCTTCTCGAACAGGTCCTTGCGGTAGAACAACCCATACGCGTCGTAGCCGAGCGGCAAACTATAGAGCTTGCCGCCGTAGGTCGACGACTGCTTCACGGCCGCATACGTTTCGTTCCAGCCGTTCTTCTGCCAGTCCGCGCTCAGGTCCTCGATCAGCCCGCGCTTCGCGAAGTACGCGAGCCGTTCGCCGTTGTTCCAGCTCAGCACGTCGGGCGGATCGGTCGCGAGCCAGCCCGACATCTGCACCTTGTACGCCTCCTCGCCGACGTAGCTGACCTTCAGGTCGATATCCGGATTCGCCTTGTGGAACTGGTCGAACGCCGCCTGCCACGTCGCACGCTGGTTGCCGCGCGCGGCGACGTTCACCTTCAGCGTGCCCGCATCGGCCGTCCCCGCGGCGCATGCCGCGGCAGTCGTCAGGGCAAGCAGCAATCGGCTCGCACGAAGTCTCATCGTTGTCTCCTGGTATTGGTGTGATGGGTGCCGCGTCGCGCGCGGCGGGTCGGCAGTGCGCCGCTACGCGAACGCCGCTTCGACGTGGACGGCCGGCAACGCGATACCGGCCTCGTCGAACAGGTGGCAGCACGACGGCGACACGCGGAATGCATGCCGCTCGCCGCGCCGCAACGCGGCCTGTCCCGGCAGTTTCGCGAGCAGCGGCACGCCGCCGAGCTGGTCGAGATGCACGTACGCGGCTTCGCCGAGCTGCTCGACGAGCGCGACGTCGCGCACGACCGCCGGCAGGTCGGCATCGCCGGACGCGCCGACCGTCAGATGCTCGGGACGAATCCCGAGCGTCACGCGCGCGCCGCTGCCGACGTGGCGCGGCAACGGCCGATCGCGCAGCGTCAGCGTTTCGCCGGTTCCATCCAGGCGCAGCCGGCAGCCATGCGCATCGCCCGCTTCGACGACCGCCGGCAGGAAGTTCATCCGCGGCGAGCCGATGAATCCCGCGACGAAGCGGTTGGCCGGCCGGTGATACAGCTCGAGCGGCGCACCGGCCTGTGCGATGCTGCCGAAGCGCGCGACGTCGTCGCCCGCGTGCAGCAGCACGATCCGGTCGGCCAGCGTCATCGCCTCGATCTGGTCGTGCGTCACGTAGACGGAGCTCGATTGCGTGAAGCGTGCGTGCAGGCGGGCAATCTCGACGCGTGTCTGGCCGCGCAGCGTCGCGTCGAGATTCGACAGCGGCTCGTCGAACAGGAACACGCGCGGCTCGCGCACGATCGCGCGGCCGATCGCGACGCGCTGCCGCTGGCCGCCCGACAGCGCCTTCGGCTTGCGATCGAGCAGCGCGTCGAGCTGCAGCACGCGCGCGGCTTCGGTCACGCGGCGGCGGATCTCGTCCTTCGGCGTGCCGGCGATCCGCAACCCGAAACCGATGTTGTCGAACACGGTCATGTGCGGAAACAGCGCATAGCTCTGGAACACCATCGCTACACCGCGCTCGGCAGGCGGCGTGTCGTTCATGCGCGCACCGCCGATCCGCAGCTCGCCTTCGGTCACGTCCTCTAGCCCGGCGATCATCCGCAACAGCGTGGACTTGCCGCAGCCCGACGGGCCGAGAAACACGCAAAACTCGTGCGACGCGATCTCGAGGTTCACGTCGCGCAGCACCGGCGCATGGTCGCCGTAGCGCTTCGAGACGTCCTTCAATGAAATGGCGGTCATCGCGCTCTCCTCTCCCGGTCAGGCGCTTCGGATCGAAAAATTTAATCGCTTAAATTTTGGTGGTGCAGTTCGTCCGGTTCGCCGTACCATGTCGTCTCCTTGTTGATGTGTCGAGAAATTAGCGTATCGCCTGTCCCTGTGCAACTAGTGGGACGCACTCCCAAAATATGAGCAGACACTCCCCCGCTTCGCTTCCGTCGCGCCTCTTCTCCCGACCACCCGGAGGCCGCGCATGGTGACGCTCGCGCAAGTCGCGCAGCGCGCGAACGTCACTGCTGCGACCGTCTCGAACGTGCTGCGCAATCCGCAGAAGGTGAAGCCGGCGACCGTCGAACGCGTGATGGCCGCGATCCGCGAACTCGGCTATCGGCCGAACCTGACCGCGCGCGCGCTGGCCGAGGGCCGCACGTCGACGCTCGCGCTGATGCTGTCGAACATCACGAACCCGTTCTATCCGGAGTTCGTGCTGGCCGCCGAGCGCGAGGCGCGCAAGCGCGGCCATTACCTGCTCGTGTCGAATACCGACGACGATCCGGCCATCACGCGCAACTACCTCGAGCGGATCGCGGGGACGCTCGCCGCCGGCGCGATCGTGATGAACACCGACCTCGCCGAAGCCGAGCTGGCCGACATCGCACGCCACGGCGCGTCGATCGTGCTGTGCATGTGGGAGCACGTGCATGCGTCGCGCACGCTGCCGTGCGTGACGGTCGATTTCGCGGCGGCGGGGGCGCTGGCGGCCACGCACCTGTCCGGGCTGCGGCATCGCGCGTTCGGCGCGCTCGTCGGCAGGGGATCGGGCGGCCCGCAGTCGGTGCGGCTGCGCGGCTTCGCCGACGAACTCGCGGCACGCGGCCATCCGGCGGACGCGTTGACGACCGTGTCGGCGCACGACTCGATCGAAGGTGGCTACGAAGCGGCTGCTGCGTTACTGAGGGCGCAGCCGGGCCTCACCGCGCTGTTCGCGACCAACGACCTGATGGCGATCGGCGCGATGCAGGCGGCCGCCGATCTCGGCTTGCGCGTGCCGGTCGATCTGTCGGTGATCGGCATGACCGATATCCAGCTCGCGCACCAGTTCCGCCCCGCGCTGACGACGGCGCGGTTTCCGACGTCGCAGATCGCCGCGCGGGCGATCGCGCTGACGCTCGACATGATCGACGGGATCGAACCGGCTGCCGCCGTGCATACGATCGGGGCGCCGGAGCTGGTCGTGCGGGAGTCGACGGGGGTGGCGCGGGGGTGAGGGTTCGATTCGGCCGGCGGAGCCATCTGTTCGCCGGCGCAGGTGGCGAACGTGCCGCCTCGATGTACAGCCTGATCGGCACGGCACGACGAGGCGATTCGGGAACGTGCGTCGTGCCGGCCAATCGTCGCCGAACGCCTGCTGCCACTTGACGGCCTCGGCATCGTCGACCCGGCGACGGCAAGATCCACATGCCGGACCGATCTTCGAACCATCAAACCGCAACGTGCCCTCGTACGCGTCGCGGTTGTCGAGATAATCGTGACGGGTCAGTGGTTCAGTTCCTCGAGCCGCACACCATTGGTCTTCGGTCCAAAGAGGCCGATTGACACCGCGACCATCAGCATACATGCCGTGATGCCGGCAAATACCCCTGGCACGCCGAAATCACGGAGAAGAAATGCGATCAAAAAGCCCGACATCATCGCACCGACCCGGCTGGCCGAATACACGATGCCGTTGGCCCGGCCCCGTATCGCTGTCGGGAACAACTCTGCCTGGTACGCGTGATAGCAGACCGAGATGATCTGGCCGGCGAAGCTGATCAACACACCGAGGATGATCAGCGGTGCCATCGTCCTGGCATGTGCGAACGCCATCCCGCATAGGATCACGATCAACGCACCGCCAACGATCAGGTATTTGCGCTGGATCCTGTCGGCGACCGCCATCGCCAGCAGCGGCCCGATCGGCAACGCGAACGCGATGATGAACGAATAGAGCAGGCTTTTCGTGACGGTGATGCCCTGGCTGATCAACAGCGTCGGCACCCAGCTCGCAAAACCATAGTAGCCGATCGCCTGGCAGAAGTTGAAGACAATCAGAATCACCATGCGTGATCGATAAGGTTGCTGCCACAACTCCGCAAGCGATGCACGTCGATGCTTCGGCTGCACCACGACCTGCGACGGGAGCGGCAGCGACCGCCCCGACTGACGCTCGACGATCGCCTCGATGTTCCGCACGATCGCGTCGCTCTCGTCGAGTTTTCCGCGTATGGCGAGCCACCGCGGGCTCTCGGGCACACCGCGCCGGATGAACCACACCAGCAACGCGCCGGCCGCGCCTGCGAGCACCACGACCCGCCACCCTTCGATACCGAACACCGTGGTCGGTACGAGCCAGTACGACAGGATCGCGGCGACTGGAGCCGCCGCGAACATCACACTCTGGTTGAACGCCATCGCGCGGCCGCGCATGTGTTGCGGCACAACCTCCGTCACATAGCTGTCGATCGTGATGATTTCGACCCCGACGCCGATGCCGGTGATGAAGCGCCAGAAAATCATCCCCTCCGGGGTGGTCTGGAAGGCCATGATCACTGAACCGACCGAATACCAGAGCAGCGAGACCGTGAACACCGAGCGCCGGCCGTATCGATCGGGCAGCCAGCCCAGTCCGAACGTCCCGACGAACAGGCCGGCGAATGTCGCGGCGATGAAGCCGGCGATCCCGGTGAAGCCGAAAAACGCGTGCGTGGTCGTTTGCAGCACCCCGCTCTTCGTCATGCCCGGCGCGATGTAGCCGGTGAAGATCAGGTCGTAGACTTCGAAAAAGCCACCCAACGAGATCAGCAGCACCAGCATCCATAGATGGCGGGTGATCGGAAGGCGATCCATACGCGCGGCGATTGCGGCACCCGGCGAGTTGTCGACGTTGACGACGAGTTGATCGTGCGGACGGGAATCCGCGGTTGCTGTGGAATGCATGTATGTCTCCTGAATACGGCAAATGTCGACGGCCTTGTTGTTGGATCGTGGTCCGTCTGCCGGTGTATCGCGCTCCGCGCACGTCATGCGTGGAGCGCGTTGTTCAACTGTGTTTCCCTACGACACCTCGGCGGATCTGATCGCGCTCGATAGATAAAGCGGTGCGCCACCGATACCCTTGATGGCAGGCAATCGCAGCCACGGGCCATGCGAACTCGACGAATTCAAATCCCGTCAACCCCATTGGGTTATCAAACAAATCTGCCATCTCTGTATCTCCGAAGTGATCAGACGGCCAAACCGACCTGATCGGGACGGTGGCGATGAACGTTGGCGCGGCGCACGTCATCCGCCGCGTTATCGAGCAGGTTCGCAACCTGTTCGTCCATCGGTTCCCGCACCGCTTACGCGAGTGCGCCTGGAAGGTCATGCGTTCGCTCGTCCGCGCAGTCGCGAAAGAATCTCGTGCGTGTGTTCGCCGACCCGGGCGAGCGCCTGCCGTACGCCCGGCCGCCGACCTCCCATCGTCAGCGGCAACAAGACAACATCGGTCATCGTGCCGTCGTCGGTCTCCATCGGCACGAGTCCGCCGCTGGCCTTCAGATGCGGGTCGTCGAACAGCTGCTCCGGTCGCACGATCGGCGCGTACGGAATGCCCGCGGCCTCGAGCTTCGGCATTAGTTCGTCGACACGGTGGTCCTTGAGCACGGCGCCGAGCGCTTCGAGCAATTCGGGCCGAACCGCCACACGCAATGCGTTGCTCGCGAAGCGCGGCTCCGCGGACAGATCCGGGCGGCCGAGGACGTCGCACAGCGTGACGAACTGCTTGTCGCTGACGGCGCCGATGAACAGCTGTTCGCCGTCGGCAAGCGTGAACACGTCATACACGCTCCATGCGGACACGCGCGCGGGCATCGGCGGCGGCGCTTCATGCGTCATTGCATACTGCTGCATGTGCTGCGCGGAGAGGAACACGCAGTTTTCGAAGAGCGCGCTTTGTACTTCCTGGCCGCGTCCGGTGACATCCCGTTCGCGCAACGCGGCCAGCACGCCGATCGCGCCGAACATGCCACCCATGATGTCGTTGACCGATGTTCCCGCACGCAACGGCCGGCCCACCGGCCCCGTCATGTACGACAGTCCACCCATCATTTGCACGACTTCGTCGAGCGCGAGACGCTTCTCGTAGGGGCCGGGCAGGAACCCCTTGTGCGACACGTAGACGAGCCGTGGAAACGCATTCGAAAGCGTGTCGTAGTCGAGACCGAGCTTCGTCATCAAGCCCGGGCGGAAGTTCTCGAGCATCACGTCGCACGTGCCGATCAGCGCGAGCGCGGCGTCCCTGCCCTCCGGTGTGTTGATGTCGAGAACGACGCTCTTCTTGTTGCGGTTGAAGGTGCGGAAGAAGCCGATGCCGAGGCCCGGCAGCTTGCGCGTCTTGTCACCGCCGGGCGGCTCGATCTTGATGACCTCCGCGCCGAGATCCGCGAGGATCATCCCGCACGTCGGCCCCATGACCATGTGTGTAAACTCGATCACTCGCACACCGTCGAGCGGAAGTCTTGCGTTGGTTTCCATGAGGTCCTCAGGCATTGAGCGCCGTCGATGCAAGATGCGTTTTCGGCAGACCGGCACGCCACAGCGCGCCATGCAGCATTTCGCCGTCGAGCCAGCGCGCGACCTTGGCGCGCAGCGCCAGCAGCGCCGTCAGGTCGATGCCGGTGTCGATGCCCATCTCGTCCAGCATGAACGCGAGGTCCTCGCTCGACGCGTTGCCGCTTGCGCCCGGTGCATGAGGACACCCGCCGATTCCTGCGAGCGTCGCGTCGAAACGCGCGACACCGGTTTCCAGCGCGGCATAGATGTTGGCGAGCGCGAGGCCGCGCGTGTCATGAAAGTGGCCGCAATAGAAGCGCTCGCCTGCCATGCGGCGCGCACGCTCGAACAGGTCACGAACGGCCGCGGGCCCCGCATAGCCGACCGTATCGGCGATGCTGACGCGATCCGCGCCCGCATCGAGCAGCGCCTGCATGCAACGCAAGACCTCGTCCGGTTCGACACGCCCCTGGATCGTGCAGCCGAATGCCGTGCCGATGCCGCCTTCGATCAGCGTCGTCGATCCGGCGGCGTCGCGCGCGGCGCGGATATGCGCAACCTCGGCGATCACTTCGTCGGGCGTCTTGCGCAGGTTCGCGAGGCTGTGTTCGCGGCTCGCGGACACCGGCACGAGCAGCAAGTCGGCGCAAGTCTCGATGGCGCGCTGCGCGCCTGTCAGGTTGGGCACCAGCACCGACACGGTGAGGCCCGGTAGCGTTTTCGCGTAGGCGATGAGTTCGGCCGTATCCGCAAGTTGCGGCAGAAGCCGTGCCGGCACGAAGGAACCGACTTCGATCTCGCGCTGGCCGGCTGCGTACGCATCGGCAATCCATTCGATCTTGCGCTCGGTCGGCAGAACGGCCTGGATGCTCTGCAGGCCGTCACGCAATCCGACCTCGCGAATCACGACATGGGAGGGAAAAGAAGGCATGGGGTCGCTGTCTCCGCAATCTGTGGCCGGTCATTGCACGCCGGCGATAGCCCTTACTCTATAGATTCCAAAAGCGACGTAAAGTATCGATCTGGAAGCTATAGCGTTCCGAAACGGAATCTCAGAAATGTCGCCGCGTCCGCGTCGCGACCGGGCCGGCCGTCGTCACGAAATCTTCTGAAGAAAACCCGCACGGCGCGCCTGCGGGACGTCGTCGTGGTAATTTCCGACGTTCCCGGAGAACACGGATACCGGCCGAAACGGGCAGAAAACTTCCGACCCGGAACGTATCGACTCATGGAGACAGCACCGTTGCGCGACCTCGACCTCAAGACACTCCGACTGTTCGTGGCCGTGTGTGATCACGGCAACATCGCGCGAGCCGCGAAGGAAGCGCATATCGAGCCATCGGCGATCAGCAAGCGCATCGCGCAGCTCGAGAGCGACCTCGGCGCGCCGGCGCTGACGCGGTCGCGACGCGGCGTTACGCCCACGCCGGCCGGCGTCGCGCTGCTCGAGCATGCGCGCAGCATGCTGTTCACGATGGACCGGATCGCGGCCGACGTCACCGCGATCGGCGACGGGCTGCAGGGGCGCGTGAGCATCTGCGCGTCGGCGTCCGCGATCGCGGAAGTGTTACTGGACGACATCGCATCGTTCATGCGCGACCCCGCCAACCGGAACATCAAGGTCGACGTGGAAGAGCGGCTGTCGCGCGACCTCGTCCGGCAGGTACGCGAAGGAGCATCTGCGGTCGGCGTGTGCTGGGACAACGTCGACTTGCAAGGACTGCAGGCGCGTTCATATCGGCACGATCGGCTGGCGCTCGCCGTGCACCCGGAGCATCCGCTTGCCGGGCTTCAATCGGTCGGTTTCGACGACACGCTCGACTTCGATCACGTCGGACTGCCGCCCGCCACGGCGGTTCACACGATGCTCAGGCGAGCAGCCG
The DNA here is from genome assembly GCF_905339915.1 of Burkholderia sp. BCC1985. Classification (NCBI taxonomy): domain Bacteria; kingdom Pseudomonadati; phylum Pseudomonadota; class Betaproteobacteria; order Burkholderiales; family Burkholderiaceae; genus Burkholderia; species Burkholderia sp. BCC1985. The sequence goes on along the minus strand of NZ_CAJPGY010000024.1, from coordinate 39,406 downwards.
CGGATCGGGGCCGGACCGTGTCGTATCGCGTGATCGTGTCGAGTTTCGACGCAGCCTTTCGCGTCGTGGCCGCCGGTTTGGGGATCAGCGTCATCCCTGTCGAAGTTGCAGCCGCTTACCGGCAGTCGCTCGGCGTACGCGTCATCCCCCTCACCGATTCATGGGCCCGGCGCCGCTTCGTCGTCTGTTTCAAGACCTTTGACACTATCCAGCCCGCAGCACAAAGAATGGTCGAACATCTAGCGAAACGCGCCGAGTCGGAAACGAAGGTCGGTGAATAACGACCGCTCCGGCCATGCAGGGGCAAGTCCACCGCGTGGCCGAGGTGCAGATTGTCCCGACGCCGCGACCACATCCGGCAATGAACTCGCGACGATGCCTGTGACCGGGCGAACACCCGCAGCCCCGAATGACAGCATTTGCCGGCAGGCTCCGGCCGCGGGCCGTACGTGGCATTGGTGAGCGACGTGTTCGCCCGTCGCATCGCCGGCTGGCGCGTGGCGGCAGCTACGATAACGCGCTGGCTGAAACGATCAACGGTTTGTACAAGACGGAACTGACCTGATCGATTTCTCGTGTTCGTGTCGAACGTGCATGCCAATGGAATCGCCCGCTCACGAATACAGCGTCGCAAGCGGCCGAAACGACGCGCGAGGATTCCGTGTATCGACAAGCTGAAAAAACAGAACGTTGACGCGGGCTATGAGGCGGGGATGCTGCCCACCGGTTCACGCATGACGCGGCGAGTCCTTGCCGGAATGCGCCGCTTGTGCGGGCGGGCGACGCCAGGCCGGCCGCCCATCCCGCCCTTCGCCCCCTCGATCCCGATCCGGTCAGAACTTATGCCGGATCCCCGCATGCACCATCAACTGCTTCGACGTCGACGACAGATCGGCCGCCCCCGGGACATACGCCTGATCGAGCGCCGAGCCCGTCGCATCGCCGGCAACCCGCTGGTACGCGCCCATCAGGTAGACGTCGGTGCGCTTCGACAGGTTGTAGTCGGCCATCAGCCCGATCGAATGGATCTTCGGTTTCGCGCTGCCGGTGGTCGCTTCATAACGCACGGTCGTATACACATACTGCGCGCCCACGAAGAACGCCGGCGTGAACTGGTATTTACCGTTCACTTCGAAGTTCTGGTACTTGATCGCCGTGACCGTGCCGCCCGCGAGCGGCCCCGTGACGGGTTCGATCGTCTCGTCGCCGAACAGGTAGCCGACGTTCGCGGTCGGCCGCGTGACGTTGCTGTTGGTATACGCGAACCCGACCGTCGCGGGCCCTGCCGTGTAATTGACGCCCGCCCCGAAAATCCGCAGCCGCGCCGACGCGAAGTTCGCATCCGCGCCGACCGACCCCGAGCCAGCGATCGCGCCGCCGCCCGTCGCGCCCGGGTTGTCCGCGTTCAGGAACGCCGCGCCGACGAGCAGGCCGCCCTGCTCGTACTGCGCACCGACACTCCACTGCCGGTTGTTCGCGAACCCGGTGTCGTTGCTGAAGCTGTACGTGCCGCCGAACGAGAAGCCGGCAAAATCCGGGCTCGCATACTTGACCGTGTTGTTCACGCGGAACGTGTTGCCGGTGTTGTCGTTGTCGAGCGGATGCGAGAACGGATAGGTGCCCCAGCTGCCGTTCGCGGTCGTCGGCGCGAGATAGTCGACGACCGAGTCGTATTGCCGGCCGAGCGTGAGCGTGCCGAAGCGCGTGCTGCCGAGCCCGACGTAAGCCTGCCGCCCGAACATGCGGCCGCCCTGCGCGAGCGTGCCGCTGTTCACGTTGAAGCCGCTCTCGATCTGGAACAGCGCGCTGTAGCCGCCGCCGAGATCCTCGGTGCCCTTCAGCCCCCAGCGGCTGCCCTGCGCGAAACCGCTCGCCATCTGCCAATCACTGTGGCCGCCGACGTTGTTCGTATAGTCGATGCCCGCATCGATCAACCCGTACAACGTGACGCTGCTTTGCGCAAACGCCGGTGCCGCGCACAGTGCCGGCATCGCGACGAAAAACAATCTCCAGTTCATTCGTTTTCCTTATTGATATCGTTATCCCAACCCTTGCGATACGGGTCGGCGCTGCTTACTTCGTGCCGTAGATGTCGAAGTCGAAGTACTTGCGGTTGATCCGCTGATACGTGCCGTTCGCGAGAATCGTCGCCAGCGCGCGGTTGAATGCATCGCGCAGCTCGGTGTCCTGCTTGCGCAGCCCGAGGCCGTCGCCCTGTCCGAAGTACTTCGCGTCGTCGATCGCCGCACCGACGAACATGAAATCCTTGCCCTGCGGCTTCTTCAGGAAGCCGTCGCTGGCCGCGATCGACGCCTGGAACGCCGCGTCGAGCCGCCCGCTCACGAGATCGGCATAGACCTGGTCCTGGTTCTGGTACGACTCGATCTGCACGCCGGCCGGCTGCCAGTTCGCGATCGCATAGTCGGCCTGCGCGGAACCCTGCTCGACGCCGACCCGCTTGCCCTTCAGCGACGCGGCCGTCGGCAGCAGCGGCGAACCCTTGCGCGCGACCAGCCGCGCCGGCGCGTTCGAGATCCGGTTCGTGAACGCGATCTGCTGCATGCGCTTCGGCGTGATCGTCATCGACGACGCGATCACGTCGAACTTGCGCGCGAGCAGCCCCGGAATCATCCCGTCGAAACTCGACTCGACCCACACGCAGCGCGCGCGCAGCTCCGCGCACAACGCGTTCGTGATGTCGATCCCGAAGCCGGTCAGCGTGCCGTCGGGCTGCTTGTATTCGAGCGGCGGATAGGTGGGATCGACCGCGAGGCGGATCTCCTTGCCCGTCCAGTCGCCCGCATGCGCGGCGCTTGCCACCGTCGTTGCCGTCAGCGCCACCGCGAGCGCCGCCATCCATTGTTTCATTGCCAGTCTCCTTGTTGCCGTCGTTGAAGGTAAATCGAATCGGTCCGACCGCGCGTCACGCAAGATAGCGCTCGGCAAGCGCGATCCAGTAGCTCGCGCCTGTCGCGAGGCACGCATCGTTGAAATCGTAGCCGGGGTTGTGCAGCCCGCAGCCGGCCGCGCCGTCGCCGTTGCCGATCGACAGGTAGCTGCCCGGGCACGCGTCGAGCATGAACGCGAAATCCTCGCTCGCCGCGATCGGCCGCAGATGCGGAATCAGCGCATCGTCGCCGCCCCATTCGCGCGCGACATCGCGCGCGAACGCCGTTTCCGCCGCGTGATTCACGAGCACCGGATAATCGTGGCGATAGTCGATCTCGGCCGTCGCGCCATAGCTGTCGGCCTGGCCGTGCACGATCGCGCGAATGCGCCGTTCGAGCAGCGCGCGCACGTCCGGCGACAGCGCCCGCACGCTCAGTTCGAGATCCGCATGCGGCGGAATCACGTTCGATGCGGTGCCCGCGTGGATCGAGCCGGTCGTGACGATCGCCAGTTCCTGCGGATTGACGTTGCGCGACACGACCGTCTGCAGCGCCATCACGATCGACGCGCAGACGACCACCGGATCGATCGTCGTGTGCGGCGCCGCGCCGTGGCCGCCGCGCCCGGTCACGCGAACGCGTACCTCGTCGGCCGACGCCATCGCCGGGCCGTCGCAGAAGCCGAGCACGCCGGCCGGCAGGCCCGGCACGTTGTGCATCGCGAACACGGCATCGCACGGGAACTGCGTAAACAGCCCGTCGTCGAGCATCCGCTTCGCGCCGCCGAGCCCTTCCTCCGCCGGCTGGAAAATCAGGTTCAGCGTGCCGCTGAAGCGCCCGCGCTGCGCGATGCAACGGGCGGCGGCGAGCAGCATCGCCGTATGGCCGTCGTGGCCGCACGCGTGCATCACGCCGTCGTGCCGGCTCGCATGCGGCAGCCCGGTCGTCTCGCGGATCGGCAGCGCATCCATGTCCGCGCGCAGCCCGAGCCGCTTCCCGGCGCCGCGCGTGAGCGTGCCGACCACGCCGGTGCCACCGAGGCCGCGCGTGACCCGATAACCCCATGTTGTCAGGCAATCGGCGACGAGCCCGCTCGTCGCGTGTTCGTCGAAACCGAGTTCCGGATGGGCATGCAGCCGGCGGCGCAGCGCGATCATCTCCGTCTCGATGGCCGCCATTTCAGGCGGAATGCGTACTCGATCCAACCCCGTTACTCCTTTCCAGGTGCCGCGTGGCGACTGCCGGAATGGCAGGTCGTGGGCCAGATCGTAGGCAGCGAAAAAGCCGGCGAACAGCCGCAGTTTCGTTATGATGACAACCTTTCGTTGTCGGCTATCACACCCTTTCGCACCCTTTCACACCATGAGCACGATCAAGCTGCATCAGTTGCAGGCGCTCGTCGCGAGCGCGGAGGCCGGGAGCATCCGCGGCGCGGCGCGCACGCTCGGGCTGTCGCAGGCGGCCGTCACGCGTGCGTTGCGCGAGCTGGAGGCCAGCGAGCGCCTGCCGCTGCTGGTGCGCGCGCCGGAAGGCATCGGCTTCACCGAATACGGGAAGACCCTGCTCACGCACGCGAAACTCGTGCTCAAGCAGCTCGAGCACGCGCAAAGCGATCTCGAGCGGATGCGCGGGCGCGTCGAGGGGCGGCTGAGCGTCGGCGTCACGCCGTGGCTGACGATGACCTTCCTCGCGGAAACCGTGCTGCAGTTTCGCGAGCGGATGCCCGACGTGCGCCTCGAACTGTACGAAGCGCTGATGGCCGTCGCGCAACCGCTGCTGCGCGACGGCAGCATGGATTTCGCGCTCGGCCACGTGCAGGCCGGCAGCGGCGCGCAGGAGTTCGCGTTCGAGCCGCTGCTGCGCTACGAGACGTCGGTGATGGTGCGCGCCGGGCATCCGCACGAACGCGCGACGTCGGTGCACGACCTGCTCGATTGCGACTGGGTGCTGAATTCGTCGGCCGACGGCCAGGCCGCGCTCGTCGACTACCTGTTCACGCGGCACGGCGCGCAGATCGACGAGCGGCGCATCGTGCGCGCGCAGTCGGTCGCGATGCTGCAGACGATGCTCGAACAGGCCGGCATGTGCACGTGGTGCCCGACAATCCTCGCGGCAGTGCCGCCGTTCGGCGAGCGGATGCGCGTGCTGTCGCTGAAGGAGACCTTCGAGCCGAGCGAACTCGGCGTCGTCACGCGCCGCAGCAGCACGCTGAGCGACGCCGCGCGCTGCTTCATCGACTGCCTGCTGCAGGTGATCAGGCGGCATGCGCGCTCGGCGCGCAAGGACGATCTCGCGCTGTTCCGCACGCTTTCGCTGCTGATCTGACGCCGATCGCGCGCCGGTATCGGGAACCCTGCCGGCGGAGGCACTGCGGCATCCGGGCACGACCGGGTATACCTCCGGCACCGCATTGTTCTATACTGCCCCCCAGTATCCGGAAACCACGATCCCATGCCGCATTCCCCCGCAGAGAAAAAACGCGTCCTGACCCGCGTGCGCCGTGTCCGCGGGCAGCTGAATGCGCTCGAGCAGGCGCTCGAGGAAGGCGCCGACTGTGGTCCGGTACTGCAGCAGCTGGCGGCGATCCGCGGCGCGATCAACGGCGTGATGGCCGGCGTGCTCGAAAGCCATCTGCGCGAGGAATTCACCCAGCTCGCGGAGGCCCCGCGGCCTGCTTCCGAATCGATCGACGATATCGTGACCCTCGTCCGGTCCTACCTGCGTTGACCGGCGCAGGATCGTCGACGCTCCGCTCCATTCGATGATTTTTTCAACAGGATTGTCATGAAATCACGTGCCGCAGTTGCGTTTGAAGCGGGTAAGCCGCTCCAGATCGTCGAAATCGACGTCGAACCGCCCCGCAAGGGCGAAGTGCTCGTCAAGATCACCCATACCGGTGTCTGTCACACCGACGCGTTCACGCTGTCGGGCGACGATCCCGAAGGCCTCTTCCCCGCCGTGCTGGGTCATGAAGGCGCCGGCATCGTGGTGGAAGTCGGCGAAGGCGTGACCAGCGTCAAACCCGGCGACCACGTCATTCCGCTCTACACCGCCGAATGCGGCGAGTGCCTGTTCTGCAAGAGCGGCAAGACCAACCTGTGCGTGTCGGTGCGCGCCACCCAGGGCAAGGGCGTGATGCCCGACGGCACCACGCGGTTCAGCTACAACGGCCAGCCGGTCTATCACTACATGGGCTGCTCGACGTTCAGCGAATACACCGTCGTCGCCGAAGTGTCGCTCGCGAAGATCAACCCGGACGCGAACCCCGAGCAGGTCTGCCTGCTGGGCTGCGGCGTCACGACGGGCCTCGGCGCGGTGAAGAACACGGCGAAGGTGCAGGAAGGCGACACCGTGGCCGTGTTCGGCCTCGGCGGCATCGGCCTCGCGGTGATCCAGGGCGCGAAGCTCGCGAAGGCCGGCCGCATCATCGCGATCGACACCAACCCCGGCAAGTTCGACCTCGCACGCGTGTTCGGCGCGACCGACTGCGTGAACCCGAAGGATCACGAAAAGCCCATCCAGCAGGTGATCGTCGAAATGACCGGCTGGGGCGTCGACCACAGCTTCGAGTGCATCGGCAACGTCAACGTGATGCGCGCCGCGCTCGAATGCGCGCACCGCGGCTGGGGCCAGTCGGTGGTCATCGGCGTCGCCGGCGCCGGCCAGGAAATCTCGACGCGCCCGTTCCAGCTCGTCACCGGTCGCCGCTGGCTGGGCACGGCATTCGGCGGCGTCAAGGGCCGCTCCGAACTGCCGGGCATGGTCGAGGAAGCGATGGCCGGCACGATCCAGCTGGCACCGTTCGTCACGCACACGAAGCCGCTCACCGGCATCAACGAAGCGTTCGACCTGATGCACGAAGGCAAGTCCATCCGGACCGTCGTGCATTTCTGAACCACACGCGAGGGAGCCGGTTGCCGCAACCGGCCCGTTGCGCGCGTGCGCCGGCAAGCCGCATCGCTTGGCCGGCGCGATGCATGCTCCAACCCCATCCTCTGTCCAGCCGGTAACGATCGCCGTTGCGTGATCCGTCGCCCGGCGCGCGACTCGGCTTTCGACCGCGAGCCCGTGTCGCGGCTGCCCCGTCAGCACCGCACGCGCCGCATCCGGAGCGTGGCCGACGGCGATTCCCCGAACGCGCGCTTGTAGTCGATCGCGAACCGTCCGAGGTGCGCGAAGCCCCATTTCAGCGCGATGTCCGTCACCGACGCGAGCCCCGGTGTCGCATCGTCGAGCAGTTCGTCGCGCACACGTTGCATCCGCAACTGGCGCACGAATGCCATCGGCGTGATGCCGTGGCGATTGCGGAAGCCGGCGAACAGCGTGCTCGGGCTGACGCCCGCGAGTTCGGCGAGCCGTTCGATCGTCAGCGGCTCGTCGAGATGCGCGCGGATGTATTCCTCGACGCGCCGCACGTAGAACGGCGCGAGCGGCGCCGGCGCGTGGCGCGTGCCGTTGCGCGCGGTGTTCGGGTGGCCGTACAGCAACAGGTTGAGCAGCGTCGATTCGAGCTGCTCGAACGCGAGCGGATGGCGCAGCGGATGCCCGTCCGTCGCGATCGCGTCGGCCAGCATCGGCAGCATCTGCGCGAGGCACGCGCCCTGCTGCGACGACAGGCTGAATTCCGGCTCGAACTCCACCGGCGCGCGCCGCTCGTCGCCGAAATGCCGCTGCGCATGCCGCTCCATCACCTCGCGCTCGATCCGCAGGATCACTTGCGGGCACGCCTCGCCCCACCGCATCCTGAGCGACAGCGTCGGCGACAGCAGCGACGCGGTGTCGGGCGACGACACGAAGCGCGTCGCGCCGCACTCGATCTCGGCGTCGCCGCGCAGCGGAATCTGCAACAGATAGAAGTGCTCGAGCGGCCCCGGTTCGATCGACACCTCGCCACCATAGTCGAGCAGATTCAGCGACAGGTTGCCCCAGCGAGCATGGTGCATGCGGCTGTGCAGCGCGCGCGAATCGCCGGTCGGTGTGAGCCGGTGCGGCTTGAACACGTCCGCTACCCGCGCGCGCACCTCGTCGACGTCATCCGACTGCAGCAGCAGCGTGTCGTGATTGAAACAGGCGGCGTCACCCAGCCAGCCCGCTCCGGAAAATTGCCCCATCGAAGTTCTCCCGTCGTGCTCGATCGCACTTGCGCTGTGCACGCGTTCCCGATTCCGGGGAATCCCGTCGCACGATCCGGATAGCGGCCGGAGTATCCGGACAGTCCGCCTCGTTACACTACGCAAGCCCAGCGCACCCGATGCAAGAAGCGGACCGTTCGCGCATCGTAGAAAACTGTGCGGCGCTTCCGCATCCGCACAAACCCGCAGAGCGGCGTGTCCCGGCCCCGCTGCGGCGGGCCGGTCCGCAGGTTTCCGGAATTCGCGGATACCGGTCGAAGAAAGCGGATAGAAGCGCGCGTTTCGTCCGCCAATACTGCGCCCATGCCAGTCACGAACAGAATGGAGAGACACATGCAAGGACGACACATCGAGATCCCGTCGCCGGACGGCGGCGCGTTTCGCGCGTACCTGAGCACGCCGGCCGGCGGCACGGGACCGGGCATCGTGCTGTGCCACGAGATCTTCGGCGCGAACGCGACGATGCGCGACGTGGCCGATTATTACGCCGAAGAAGGCTACACGGTGCTCGTGCCCGACCTGTTCTGGCGCCAGGCGCCCGGCATCGAACTCGGTTACACCGCCGCCGACTTCGAGCGTGCGATGGCGCTGTACCGCGAATACGACGAAAACAAGGGCGTCGAGGACATCGCCGCCGCGCTGGCCGTGCTCACGCAACGGCCGGAATGCACGGGCCAGGCCGGCGTGCTCGGCTACTGCCTCGGCGGCAAGCTCGCGTATCTCGCCGCGTGCCGCCTGCCGGACGTGGCCGCCGCGGTCAGCTATTACGGCGTGGGCATCGAACACGCGCTCGACGAGGCCGCGCATCTGCGCGGCCGGCTCGTGCTGCAGATCCCCGCGCAGGACCGCTTCTGTCCGCCCGACGCGCAGCAACGCATCGCCGCGGCGCTCGCGGGGCGCGACGGCGTGGAAGTGTATGTCTACCCGGGCGTCGATCATGCGTTCGCACGCGTCGGCGGCGATCATTTCGACAAGGCGGCCGCGGTGATGGCGCATCAGCGCGCGATCGCCGCGTTCCGCGCGGCGCTCGGCCCGCGCTACGACCTGTCCGCGCTGTGGGAAGAACATCTCCGGCACGAATTCGACACGCGCAACGTCGACGCGACGATGGACACGATGGTTGCGCAGCCCTACGTGAACCATATTCCGACACTGACGGGCGGCGTCGGCTACGACGAACTCAAGCGCTTCTACACGCATCACTTCGTGCATGCGAACCCGCCGGACACCACGATCACGCCGATCTCGCGCACGATCGGCGCGAGCCAGATCGTCGACGAACTGCTGTTCTGCTTCACGCATACGACCGAGATCGACTGGATGCTGCCCGGCGTCGCGCCGACCGGCAAGCGCGTCGAGATCCCGCTCGTCGCGATCGTCAAGTTCCGCGGCGACAAGCTGTATCACGAGCACATCTATTGGGACCAGGCGAGCGTGCTCGTGCAGATCGGCCTGCTCGACGCGGCCGGGCTGCCCGTCGCCGGTGTCGAAACGGCGCGCAAGCTGCTCGACGAAACCGTGCCGTCCAACGGCCTGATGCAGCGCTGGCGCGACAGCGCGTAATCGACGGATACCCGGGCGGCACGTCGAACGCGCGCCGCCTGCGCTCAATCATTCCAGGAGACTCCCCATGACTGCCCTTGCTGGCAAAGTCGCGATCGTCACCGGCGGCGCCACGCTGATCGGCGCCGCCGTCGCGCAGGACCTGAGCCACGCTGGCGCGTGCGTCGCGATCCTCGATCTCGACGCGGAGAACGGCGCGCGCGTCGCCGCTACACTCGGCGAACGCGGCACGTTCATCGCGACCGACATCACCGACGACCGCGCGATCGAGCGCTCGGTATCGGCCGTCGCCGAACGCTTCGGCTCGATCGACCTGCTGATCAACCTCGCGTGCAGCTACGTCGACAACGGCATCCAGGCCACGCGCAACGACTGGCTCGCGGCGATGGACGTCAACGTCGTCTCGGCCGCGATGCTCGTGAAGGCCGTTCATCCCTACCTGACCCGGCGCGGCGGCGGCGCGATCGTGAACTTCAGCTCGATCTCCGCGCAATGCGCGCAGACCGGCCGCTGGCTCTATCCCACATCCAAGGCGGCGATGCGCCAGCTCACGCGCAGCATGGCGATGGATCTCGCCGCCGACCGGATTCGCGTCAACTCGGTGTCGCCGGGCTGGACGTGGTCGCGCGTGATGGACGAGCTCACGCACGGCGACCGCGCGAAGACCGATCGCGTGGCCGCGCCATTTCATCTGCTCGGGCGCGTGGGCGATCCGTCGGAAGTCGCGCAGGTCGTCACGTTCCTGTGCAGCGATGCGGCAAGCTTCGTGACGGGCGCCGACTACGCGGTGGACGGCGGCTACTCCGCGATGGGCCCCGAGCAGGCGGTGCCGGCGATTCCGCGGCTGGCCGAATAACCGCCGGCCGTTCGTTCCCGCCCACATTCATTCCATTTAATTCGTCATGCAAAGGATTGCATCATGAAACGCATCGCTATCGTCGGCGCCGGCCAGTCCGGCCTGCAACTCGCCTTCACGCTGCTCGACCAGGGTTATCACGTCACGCTCGCGACCAATCGCGACGCGCAACAGATTCGCGCCGGCAAGGTCATGTCGAGCCAGTGCATGTTCCATACCGCACTGCAGATCGAACGCGATCTCGGCCTGAACGCCTGGGAAGAAGCGTGCCCGTCCGTCGACGGCATCGGCATCGCGGTGCCGCATCCGCAAGGCAACGGTCGCAAGGCGATCGACTGGTCGTCGCGGCTGACCCGCTACGCGCAATCGGTCGACCAGCGCGTGAAGATGGCCGACTGGCTCGACGCGATCCGGCGCCGCGGTGCCGACGTGCGCATCTGCGACGTCGGCGTGCCGGAGCTCGAGGCGCTCGCACGCAGCCACGATCTCGTGCTGCTCGCGGCCGGCAAGGGCGAAATCGTGAACCTGCTCGGCCGCGACGACGCACGCAGCGCGTTCGAGCGCCCGCAACGCGCACTGGCCCTCACCTACGTGACGGGCATGACGCCTAGCGAGCCGTATTCGCGCGTGCGCTTCAACCTGCTGCCCGGGATCGGCGAATACTTCGTGTTTCCGGCGCTGACCACGACGGGCCCGTGCGAAATCATGGTGTTCGAAGGGATCCCCGGCGGCCCGCTCGACTGCTGGGCCGACATGAAGACGCCCGAGCAGCATCTCGACCGCAGCCTGTCGTTCCTGCAGCAGTACGTGCCGTGGGAATTCGAGCGCTGCCGCGACGTTGCGCTGACCGATCCGAACGGCACGCTGTCCGGGCGCTTCACGCCGACCGTGCGCAAGCCGTTCTTCCGCCTGCCGTCGGGCCGTACCGTGTTCGGCATGGCCGACGCGGTGGTCGTCAACGATCCGATCACCGGACAGGGTTCGAACAATGCGGCGAAATGCGCGAAGGTGTACGGCGACGCGATCCTCGCACGCGAAGCCGAGCCGTTCGACGAAGCCTGGATGCACGACACGTTCGAACGCTACTGGGCCTACGCGCAGCACGTCGTGCGCTGGACCAACTCGCTGCTCACGCCGCCGCCGCCGCACATCCTCGAGCTGCTCGGCGCCGCCGGCCAGCTGCCGTCGCTCGCCGCGACGATCGTCGACGGCTTCGACGATCCGCGCCGGTTCGCGCCGTGGTGGTTCGAGCCGGCGGCCTGCGCCGCGCTGATCCGCGAACACGCCGCCCGTTCGGAGTAAGCGACATGAACACCACCGCTTCCAGCAATCCGGGCCTCGACCCGCTGCAATTGCGCGCCGCGTTCGGGCAGTTTCCGACTGGCGTCACCGTGATCACCACGCGCGCGCCGGACGGGCGCAAGGTCGGCCTCACCGCCAATTCGTTCTCGTCGCTGTCGCTCGACCCGCCGCTCGTGCTGTGGAGCCTGCGCAAGGTCGCGCCGAGCCGTCCGGATTTCGTCGCGGCCACGCACTTCGCGATCAATATCCTCGCGCACGACCAGATCGAACTGTCGCGCCGTTTCGCGACGCCGAGCGCCGACAAGTTCGACGGCGTGCCGCACGTGGATGCCGATGCGGGCGGCGTGCCCTGTCTCGACGGCGCAAGCGCGCGTTTCGTGTGCCGCCATGTCGGCCATTACGAAGGCGGCGACCACCTGCTGTTCATCGGCCAGATCGAGGCATTCGATGCGTTCGGCCATGCACCGCTCGTGTTCCATGCGGGCCAGTATCGCGCGATCTCGGCACACCCCGATCTTTCTCGTGCCGCTTGATTAGTTATACAAACAAATATTCAGGAGGTGGTGATGATGAAATGCGGCTCTCGCCTGCTTGCGATCGCAGGCCTCGTGTGCTTCGGCCTGACCGGGCACGTGCCGGCGCATGCGACCGACCTGCCATCGGTCAACCTGGGGATGACCAGCTTCCTCGACGGGATGCCGCCGGCCGGCGCCGGCTGGTACGGCACGCAGTATCTCGAGTACTACACGGCCGGACGCGTCAACGACAATGCCGGCAACAAGGTCGGGCTGCCGAAGCAGGACATCGACCTGTTCGCGGGGCTGAGCCAGCTCGTCTACCAGTCGCCGCTGGCGTTCGGCGGCATGCATCCGGGGCTCGACGTGATCCTGCCGTGGGTGGCGTCGGTGCACACGAACGACGGAATCGGCAACGTCGCGCTGAATTCGCGGGCCGGGTTCGGCGACCTGCTGATCGGCCCGTTCATCCAGTTCGATCCGGTGATGGGCCCGCAGGGGCCGCGCTTCGCGCAGCGGGTGGAATTCCAGTTCATCGCGCCGACCGGCGCATACGACCCGGCGCGGGCAATCAATCCGGGCAGCCATTTCTGGTCGTTCGATCCGTACTGGGCCGCGACGTTCTGGGTCACGCCGAAGTGGACCGTGTCGTGGCGCCTGCACTATTTGTGGAATGCGACCAATCACGAGCCGGCGACCGCGCTCGGGCCCGACGTGACGTCGACGCAGGCCGGCCAGGCCGTTCATGCGAACTTCGCGACCGAGTACGAAGTGCGGCCCGGGCTGCGGTTGGGGCTCAACGGCTACTGGCTGCGCCAGACCACCGACATGAAAGTGAACGGGCAGGACGTGTCCGGCACACGGGAATCCGTGCTCGCGATCGGGCCCGGTGCGATGGTCAGTTTCTCGCCGCAGGATCACCTGCTGTTCAACGCGTACTTCGAGGTCCTTGCGCGCAACCGGCCGCAAGGTTCGCGGATGGTGTTGCGGTACGTGCATCATTTTCAGTGACGCGCAATCCCGGCCGGCCTGGCCGGCCGATATCGTATGATGAATGCATCGCACACCTTCGGCGCCCGGTTGCGTGTCCTATAGTTTCGGGGATGCAAGGAGACCACTTAAACACAACAAGGAAGGGAACACGCGATGGCGACCTCTGCTCCTCCCCGGCTTTACCCGCGCGCCGCGCAGCGGCTGGTGCATCACCTGGCGACGGTTGCAACGGCGCTGGCCGTCGGCATCGCCGTTTCCGCCTGCGGCGGCGACAGCTCGCTGAACAGCGACGAGCCTGCCTACGCCACCCAGGCACGCCCGCAGATCGATGCGCTGCTCGCGAGCACGATGACGCCCGGCGCGGTCGTCTACGTGCAGTCGCCGCAAGGCAACTGGCTCGCGTCGTTCGGCACGGCCGTGCGCGGCACGAACTCGCCGATCCCGACGAACGCGCACTTTCGCATCGGCAGCGTGACGAAGACGTGGACGGGCACCGTGATCCTGCAACTCGTGCAGGAAGGCAGGCTGCGCCTGACCGATCATGTCAGCCAGTACGTCGCGAACGTGCCGAATGGCGACACGATCACGATCGAGCAGTTGCTGACGATGCGCAGCGGTCTCTACAACTACTCGACCAGCCTTGCGTTCAACCAGTCGCTCGACGCGCAGCCGGACAGGGTGTGGGCCGTCGACGAACTGCTGGGTATCGCGGAGAACCAGCCCGTCTATTTCGCGCCGGGCGCGGATTTTCGCTACTCGAACACGAATACGGTGCTGCTCGGCCTGATCATCGAGCAACGCACCGGCATGAGCGCCGCCGATGCGATCCGGACGCGGCTGTTCGCGCCGCTCGGGCTGACCGAGACATCGCTGCCGCCGCAGGACAACACGGCGCTGCCCGCGCCGGCGCCGCGCGGTTATCAATGGGGCACCAACGTGGAGACGATCGATGGCGACGCGCTGTCTCCCGCGCGCCAGGCCGCCGCGAAGAACGGCACGCTGCAGCCGACCGACGTGACGACGGTCAATACGTCGTGGGCATGGACGGCCGGCTCCGGCATCTCGACCGCGGCCGAACTGGGTGCGTACGTGCAGCGGATGGTCGGCGGCGGCTACCTGAATGCGGACCTGCAGGCGCAACGCCTCGCGAGCTGCACGCCGATCGATCCGTCGAATCCGGCGTCGGCGAGCTACTGTATGGGGCTCGCGAAGTTCGGCACGTTCTACGGGCACACCGGGGAAATACCGGGTTTCAATACGTTCGCGGGCTACGATCCGGCAACGAAGACGACGATCGTCACGTGGGCGAACACGGCGTCCGGCCCGGACGGACGCGCACCGGCCAACGAGATCGCACGGATCATCATGGGCGAGCTCAGCAAGGCGGCCGATGTGCCGAGCGAGGGGCGGCCTTGAGGGGAAGCCGTAGGGGGCCACCCGCGCGGGCAGTGGACTACGGCTGCGTCCAGGGTCGACCATGGGTCCGGGTTGCGTTGACGCCGCTATGATCGACCTGTCTCGCGGCGCCGCCCGGGGGGAGAAGGAGCCTCCCATGAAGACGGTGACCGTGCCGCCAGGCGACGCCGGGCCGGCACGCACATCCGGTTCGCGCGGCACCCCCGCCGCTTACTGCCCGATGCTGGTGAAGGTCGGCAGCAGCACGCGATACACGTGAATCATCGCCGGCCCGAGCAACACGCACATCAGCGCCGGGAAGATGCAGAAGATCAGCGGGAACAGCAGCTTCAGCGCGATCTTCGCGGCACGCTCCTCCGCGCGCATCCGCCGTCGCGTGCGCAGCATGTCCGAGAGCACGCGCAGCGATTCCGCGATGCTCGTGCCGAAGCGATCGGCCTGGATCAGCATCGCGCAGAACGATTCGATATCCTCGACGCCGGTCCGCAGCGCCAGGTTGCGCAGCGCGGTATCCTTCGTGAACCCGGAACGCATCTCGAGCAGCAGCAAGTCGAGTTCGCCTGCGACCACTTCGCTGCGAAAGCGCAGTTCCTCGCTCACCCTCATCAGCGCCGCATCGAGCCCGAGCCCTGCTTCGACGCATACGGTCAGCAAGTCGAGCGCATCCGGGAAGTCCTCGAAGATCACCTGCTGACGCTTCGCGATCCGGCGCCGGAGGATCACGTTCGGCACGTAGTAGCCGATCCCGGCGAGCGCCACGAGGAGGAACGACAGCAGCATGCGTTGACCCGCGAGGCGGGTCGTGGCGAGCGCCAGCAGCGCAGCGCCCGGCAGCGCCAGCGCGAGTACCGTCTTCGCCGCGAAGTAAAGCGCGCCCGCGTTTGCATCGCGCCAGCCGGCATTCATCAGCCGGATCCGCAGCGGCGAATTCTCCCAGCCCTCCTGCGGCAGCGATAGCCGGGAAATCGGTTTCGACAGCTCGACGAGTTTCGCGACCCAGTGCGATGTTTGCCCGCCGCCGTCGTTCGCACCGGTGCCGATGCCTACGCTTGCTCCGCTCGCCTGCTGGATCCGGCGCTCGATATTGCGCGGCGCAAACAGCAGCATCGCGACCAGCACGCCGCCGGCGACGAAAAGGAACAAGCCGGCCAGCATCACGGTGTGTACTACGCTCAGGTTTTGCATGACAGCCTCGAATCGGTTCGTGAAGCCCGGGACACGCGTCAGACGCGAATGCGGATGATGCGGCGAATCCACAGCAGGCCGAATGCCATCGACCCCAGCATCACGCCAACCATCTTGATGCCGGCCGGATCCTCCCAGAGCACCGACAGGAACTCGCGGTTCAACACCGCCATCATGCCCGCGGTACCGAACGGCAGCAGGCCGAGGATCCAGGCCGACAACCGCCCTTCCGCGGACAGCACGCGGACCTTGTCGAACAGCTTGAAGCGTTCGCGCACCAGCGACGCGATGCTGTCGAGCAGTTCGGCCAGGTTGCCGCCGGTCTCGCGCTGGATCAGCACCGCGATCACGAAGTAGCGCAGGTCATGGGCCGGCACGCGCGTGGCGAGGTTCACCAGCGCATCGTGCAGCGATACGCCGTAATTGATCTCGTCGAACGTGATCCTGAATTCACTGCCCATCGGATCGGGAAACTCCTCGCCGACCATCCCGAGCGCGCTCGTAAACGAGTGGCCGGAGCGTAGCGCGCGCGCGATCATGTCGCAGACATCCGGCAGCTGGCGCTCGAGCTTGAGCATCCGCCGGTTGCGATGCCGCATCACGTACATTACCGGGATGCATGCGGTCAGCAGCGCAATCGGCACCACGATGATCAGCGGCAACACGGTCAGGGTCAGGGCCAGCATCGTCGCCACCGGGAATGCGGCGCAGAGCGTGACCAGTTTCGCGACCGTCCAGTCGAGCCCGGACTGCTGCAGCAGGAGGTCCAGCGACTGCACGCGCGGCATGCGCAACAACAGCCGGTCGAACGGCTTCGACTCGTCGAGCATCCGCTTCTTGAGAATCGACAGCCGCTCCTGCTGCACGCTGCCGCCGGCCGACATCGCGCGCAGGCGCGACTCGATCCGGCGCGCCGCGGCACCGTGGCGCGTGTTCCACCATTGATAGACGCCTTCGATCGCGAGCACGACCGCGACGAAGGTGAGAATCACAAAACCGTAAAAGATCGAGTCCATGAGGCCTCCCCGGAATCAGACGACCGCGCGTCGTCACTTCGTCTCGTAACGCTGCGCCGGGTCGTACAGCGAATCCGGCAGGTTGATGCCGAACGCCTGCAGCCGCTCGGCGAACTTCGGCCGCACGCCGGTCGCGCAGAAGTGTCCGCGCACCGTGCCGTCGCGATCCATGCCGGTGCGCTTGAACGTGAAGATCTCCTGCATGTTGATGATGTCGCCCTCCATCCCGGTCAGCTCCTGGATGCTGACGATCTTGCGCTTGCCGTCGGTGAGCCGGGTGGCCTGAACCACCACCGAGATCGCCGACGCGATCTGCTGGCGCATCGTCTTCGGCGGCAGCGTCAGGCCGCCGACGCTGATCATGTTCTCGAGCCGGGTGAGCGCATCGCGCGGCGTGTTGGCGTGGATCGTCGCGAGCGAGCCTTCGTGGCCGGTGTTCATCGCATTGAGCATGTCGAGCGCTTCCGCGCCGCGCACTTCGCCGAGAATGATCCGGTCCGGCCGCATCCGCAGCGCATTGCGCACGAGCGTGCGTTGCGTGATCTCGCCCTTGCCCTCGATGTTCGGCGGCCGCGTTTCGAGCCGCAACACGTGCGGCTGCTGGAGTTGCAGCTCGGCGGCGTCCTCGATCGTCACGATCCGTTCGGATCGCGGAATGAAGCCCGACAGGATGTTGAGCAGCGTCGTCTTGCCGCTGCCGGTGCCGCCCGACACGAGCACGTTCACTTTCGCCTGGGCCAGCGCATCGAGCAGTTCCGCCATCGGCGGCGTGAGGCTCTGGTAACTCACGAGGTCGTCCATCTTCAGCGGGTTGACCGCGAAGCGCCGGATCGACATCAGCGGCCCGTCGATCGCCGACGGCGGAATGATCGCGTTCACGCGCGAGCCGTCCGGCAGACGCGCATCGACCATCGGGGTCGATTCGTCTATGCGGCGCCCGACCCGCGACACGATCTTCTCGATCACCTTCATCAGGTGCGCGTCGTCGTAGAACGTCACGTCGGTCAGCTCGAGCTGGCCGGCGCGCTCGACGTAGACCTGTTTGTACGTATTCACGAGGATGTCGGAGATGCCGGGGTCGCGCAGCAGCGCCTCGAGCGGGCCGAAACCGAACATCTCGTCGTACACGTCGATCGCGAGCTGGCGCCGCTCGATGTCGTTCGCGAGCAGGCGCTCCTCGTCGAGGATGCGCGAGATCAGCGCCGAGATTTCCTGCCGGACCTGTTCCTGCGGCAGGCGCGACAGACGCTCCAGCTCGACGCGTTCGAGCACCGCCAGGTGAATTTCGCGGCGCAGCTTCTGGTAGGCGTTGCGTACCGACGAATGCGTCGCACCTGCCGGTTCGGTGCCCGCCGCCTGCGGCTGCGTCCGGTACAAGGACATCTGTTCGCGCAATGACATGATGGTTTCCCCGCAAGATTCACATGGACTTGAGCTTCGGCGTGGCCTTGCGGCCGAACAGCCGGGACATCAACGGTTCGCTGCTGGACGTGCCGTGCCTGGTGCGCACGTCCCCTTCGACGATCTGCTTCGCACAGGCCTGCAACGCACGCGTGACCGCCGCGCCGCGTGCGACGCGCGAGGCCGGATGCCCCAGGTCGAGCGCTTCGCGCACGGTGTCGGCGTCGTCGGGTATCGTGCTGCTGGCGTGCAGGCCGAGCACTTCCTCGAGCGCGGCGCGGGACCGCTCGCCGGCGCGCGTCATCCGGTTCACCACCAGCCGCAACTGGTCGGTCGGGTAGCCGAGCGACACGAGAATCTCCAGCAGCCGGCGGCCCGCGCGCACGTGCGGCATCGTGGGCTGCAGCACGAGCTGGATCTGGTCGCTTCGATCCAGTGCGATCATCGACAGCGGATTGATGCTGACGCCGACGTCGAAGATCACGAAGTCGTAGCGTGGCGCCGCGACGCCAAGGATCCATTCGAGCGCGTCCTCCCGCATCTCCGCGGCCTTGACCGGGTCGCCCGCGCCCGCGAGCACGTGGAACGTCGACGTCACGTGCGCGACGCTCGCGTCGAGAAACGCGCCGTCGAGCCGTTCGATCTGCGCGCACAGCTGCGGCAGCGTCGACGGCGGCGTCTCGTCGCTGACGAGGAACGCGGCATCCGCGAACTGCTGGTTCAGATCGACCAGCAGCACGCGGCGCTTGTGGCCTTCGGCGATCTCGTACGCGACGTTGCTCGCGGCGAAGCTCGTACCCGCGCCGCCCTTGCACGACATGAACGACACGAAGCGCGTATCGTCGCTGTCGCGCCGCGTGCTCTGCGCGGCTGCGCGTTCGAGCGCGCGGGCGAGCGCCGCGGGGTCGATCGGCCACTGCAGCACGTCGCGCGCGCCGGCGCGCATCGCGTCCAGCAGCACGTGCGGCGCCGCATCCGCGGTCACCAGGATGCCGGTCAGGCCCGGGTGCAGCCGGCAGATCCGCTCGAGCGCCGACAGCTCGGCCGCGTCGGTCGTCGCACCGTCGATCAGCAGGATATCGAACGAATCGAGCCCGTCGGTTCGATGCTCGATCTGGGACGGCCGTCCGTGCGCGCGCGTCACGCGATAGTGTCCGCTGTCGGTGACCAGGCGCGCGATCTGCGTGAGCCGGGCGGTATCGTCGGCAGCTACGAGGATATTGATCATGACTGTGCCTCGTCGGTTCGATTATTGACAGGCGCTTCCGCCCGTCGACGAATTCAGGCTTTCCCGCGACAGCGTGGTGGTGAACGACGGCATCGTGATCGCGACGTTCGCGATCGGAATCATCGTCCTGACCGTCACGTTGGTGATGCTGACCGTCACGAACGAACAGGAACTCACGTCGCAGCCCGACGGCGTGTAGCTCACCGACACGTTCGCGTTCGACAGCATCGGCATCAGCGACTTCACGCGCTTCACGACGCCGGCGGCGTTCACGTCGCAGACGATCGCCGTGCGTGCGCCGAGCCGGATCGCCTCGGTCGCGGTGTTCCAGTAGAACAGCACGCGCCCGAATTCGAACACGCCGATCAGCAGCATGATCAGGATCGATGCGATCAGCGCGAACTCGACGATCGTCGCGCCGCGTTGAGTGCGCCGGCGCAACAGCGGAAAGGGGCGCGCGTTCATGACACTTGCCTCATCACGGTGACGATGTTGCCGAAGGTGATCGAGGACAGCCCCGGGTAGGCCGGAATCGGCTGGTACTGGTAGCCCTTCACCTTCACCTCGACGACGTTGATGCTGCCGGTCGCCGTGCCGCTTGCCGCATTGTTGGTCGAGTCGTACGTCGGCAGGTTCGCGAACTGCGGCGGGTCGGACGCATCGGCGCAATCGGTCGAATGCGCGGCGTCGCAGACGATCACCATCGATGTCGTGAGCCCCGGCACCAGCTCGGTGCCGGCGGAGCCGCACGTGGTGCTGCCGTACACGACCAGGCACTGCGCCTCCGCGAGCGGATACGCGCTGTCGGTCGGCAGAAAGACCGACAGGTAGCGCGCCGCGTTGCGCGTCGCCTTGGTGAGGGTCTCGTACTGGTAGATCGCGCGGCCGAACTCGGCCACGCCGGTCGCGAGCACGATCATCGGCATCAGCACGAGCGCGAATTCGACCGCGGCGACACCGCGCATGCGTGACCGGCGAATCGGGAGCCTTTTCATGATCGCGTCTCCACTATTGAACGAGCATCGGCACCTTGATGCCGGCCGAACTTCCGGTACCCGGCAAGCCGTGCGTCGCGCAGGGCGTCGTGCCGGATGCCGTCGTGCCGAGGTATTCGAGGTGTGCCGTCACCCCGCCTGCGCCCGGGCTGAACGGCAGCGGATCGAGCATCAGCACGCAGTCCCACTGCGTGACGTGAAGCTTGCTGCTGCTGCCCGACAACGTCGAGCAGTCGCCTTCCGGTGCAAGCGCGAGCCGGCGGTCGCCGCCGAACGTCTGGTAATTGCTCGCCGTTGCCGTCCCGTTGGTCGAGATGCCGCTGCCGGTGGGCGGTGCGCCGTCGCCCTGGTAGGACTTGAAGCTTGCGCGGTCGAGCACGAACTGCGTGTATGCGTCGCCGACGATGCCCGCGGTTCCCGGCGGCCCGTAGTTGGGGCCGACGTACGCGTAGCCGGTGAAGTCCGGCTGGCCGCTCGAGCCGTTGGCGCCGTTCGTGTAGATCCCGAAGCGGGTGTTCCAGGCACGCAGCGACGCGGACTTCAGGCCCGTCGACCCGAGGTCGGGCGGCGACGTGATGTTGCAGCTATTGCCCGACAGTTCGCTGGCGATGGTCGGCTCGTTCGTCGAACCGTCGAGCGCCGCCCAGCCGAAGTTGCCGGGCCCGTAAGTCGACGACGAGCCGGACGGCGACGAGATCCAGTCGCCGACCTTGTAGGGCGCGGCGGCAGCCGCACGGCACACGAACACCGGAATCGCGCAGGCCGTCTGCCCGGCGCCGACCGTCGCGATCGCGCTCGCCGCGACCTGGGCCGCGTTCGCGACCCGCACGCCGGGAATCGTGTTGAGCACCTCGATGAACCAGTGCGCGATGTTGCTCAACTGCGCGGTGCACTTCACGTACTTGATGTTCGCCGGCGTGGTAACCGCCGTCTTGGTCAGGAACGGATTGGTCAGCGAATCGCTGAACGTGACGTTCGAATCCGTCTGCATCTGTACCGCGTTCTGCTGAAAGAACGCGAAATTCGAGTGGCCGGCGGCGATGCCATCCGCTTCCGAGACCTGCAGGCTGATGGCCGATGTAAGGTCGCGCGCAGCGGACAGCGCGCATGCGTCGGCGCTGTTCTGCAGTTCGCTGCGCGTGACGTACAGCTTGCCGAGGTCCAGCGCGAGACCGACGAACCCGATCATCACCGCCAGTGCGAGACCAACGATGATCGCGACGGCGCCTCGCTGGCGATGCATACCGCGACGCGTGAGATTCGGATGACGAGCTGCGCTGGACATGGCGTTCTCCCTGAGCTTGCCTGCGTGTTACTGCGCCGACTTGCCGATCCCGATCACGAATGCATTGGCTTTCGGCTCGGGCTGCTTGAACGACTTTTCGTAGTTGTCGAGTGCGGACGCGGCGGCGCTGCCGTTGACCCCCGGGTTCGATGCCGCGTGTTCGGCGGCATGCGGATCGATGATCTGGGCTTGCGTGACGGCGCGGACCGAATCGCCGAAGCGGGTGTCCCACACCGGCGTCGACGACATGCAGCCGGCGAGCGCGAACGCGAGCGGGACGGCGAGCGCCGCGCGGCGCACGAATACGAGGTAGGCGGATTTCATGAGCTTCCCCTTGAATGGCTTCAACGATCGGTGGACTGGGGTTCCGTGCCCGCCCGCGCGATCTGCGCGTGCGCGGCGGCCGGCAAGCCGTGCTTCGGACGCGGCGCGGGTTTTGCCGGCGCGGAGGAGCCGGCGGCCGCGAGACGCGCGGCAGCCGCTTCGATGCGCGCGATCCGCGCCGCGGTAGCCGCGGTGGCCGCTTCGGCCTGCGGCTGCGACTGCTGTTGCGGCTGCGACTGCGGTTGCTCTTGCGGCTGCGCGGCCGGCGCCGGTTCGGCGCTCACCGTCCCAGCCGCGTCGGCAGCCGCGGCCTTCTGCGGCTCCGCCGGCACCGGCGCCGGTGCATCGGCGGGCTGCGGCGCACGCGGTGCGGGCAATGCGGCGGCCGGTGCGGCCGGCTCAGCCGATTGCGGCGCCGGAGCAGGTGCGGGAGCCGGCGTCTGCGGTGCATCCATCGCGCCGCTCGCCGGTTGTGCGCCCGCCCGGCGGACACCCTTGCGGCCTTCCATGTTGCCGGTCGCATACACGTCGGCCTCGTTCGGCTTCGAGAAGCTGTCGGTCGGCAGCGGCACGTCGGCGGTCTGCAGCGGCCTCACCAGGTGCGGCGTGATCACGAAGATCAGCTCGGTGCGATCCTGCTGGAACGACGTGCTGCGGAACAGCGCGCCGAGCACCGGTACTTCACCGACACCCGGGATCGCCTTCAGCGCACCGGTCCCGTTGTCCTTGATCAGCCCGCCGATCGCGAACGACTCGCCGTCGCCCATCTGGACCGTCGTCGACGCGCGCCGCGTCGTGATCAGCGGCAGGATCGACGTGCCGCCGATGTTGGACGCGCTCAGCGTCACGCCCGTCTGCGACAGTTCCGACACTTCCGGCGCGACCTTCAGGCTGATCCTGCCGTTCCCGAGCACCGTCGGCGTGAACTTCAGCGCGACGCCGAATTCCTCCTCCTGCAGCGTGATCGACGACGTGCCGTTGCCGCTGCTCTGCGGCACCGGGATGAAGATCCTGCCGCCGGCGAGGAACGTCGCCTCCTGGCCGCTGATCGTCACGAGATTCGGTTCCGCGAGGATCTTGACGAGGTTGTCGGTGTTCTGCACATCGGCCGCGATGCTGAACGGCCTGTTGTTCGCCTTGTTGAACACCGCGCCGCTTGCGACGCCCGCGAGCAGGTTGCTGACGAGCGCACCGCTCCACGAGCCGAAGCCGCCCTGGATGTTGAACGCGCTGCCCATCTGGTTGATCAGCGTCTTCGACACTTCGGCGACCTTCACCTCGAGCATCACCTGCTGCGGCGACGTGACGGCCAGCATGTTCAGCACGCCGGCGCCCTTGCCGCCGCCGTCGCCGGCGCTGTCGCTGTACGCACGGGCGATCTGCACCGCCTGCTGCGCGGCCTGCGAGTTCGATACGTTGCCTGCCAGCACGATCGTGCCGGCGGCGGTCGATACGTGAATGTCGTGTTCGTTCGGCATCAGCTGCATCAGCGACGCCTGCAGGCCGCCGGCGTCCGCGCCGACCGCCACGTCGATCACGCGGCACGCACCGCTGCGCCCCTGCACGATCATGTTGGTCGTGCCGACCGACAGCCCGAGGATGTACAGCGTCTGCGGCGACACCATCGTCGCCTGCGCGACGGCCGGGTTGCCGATGGTCCGGTTGCGGACCGGCTCCGGCATCGGCACCAGCAGCGACTTGCCGAGCGGCACGCTGACGCTGGTCGACTCGCGTACCGCGCCCACGCAGTTCGGCCCGCGCAGCGGCCCCGGCGCCGCGGCGGGCGCGGCGGCCGGAGTCGGCGTCATGCTGATCGTCATCTGCATCGGCCCCTTGGCGGCCGCCGCCGGCGCAGCGGCACCGCCCTTCATCAGCGCGGCCGATTCGGCGGCTTCCTGGGCCAGTGCGCTGTATACGGTCAGCGTTCCGGCACAGAGGATCGCGGCCATCATCGCGCCCCGTGCGATACGCGTGCGCACCGGGCCGGTACCTGAATGTTGCGGATTGATCTTCATTTCGTCTGATCCCCCGAGTGACCGGCGAGGCGCCGGTTGTCGACTTTCAAGGCCGCCGTGCCCTGACGGCGGCCGATCTGGTTAATGTGGTTATTTGCACGTGTTCTACGAATTCAGAAACATTCGACGCTGCCGTGTACCCCGGTCAGCACGCCGACGCAATCGCGGCGTGCTCCCGGTGCCGCATGGGATGCGACACGCACGCGCACGGTCTTCACCGGCGCGGGTGCGGGCGCTTCGGGTACCGGTGCCTTGCCGAGCAGCGTGAGCTTGGTCGCGCCGTCGGTGGTCAGCGTCTTCTGGTCGACCTGGTTGCGCAGCACGAGCGACAGCGTGCCGACGCTGCGCGCGAGGTCGAGGCGCTCGGCCTGGTCGGGCGTGACTTCGAGCGTCACCGCGTTGACGACCTTCGGTGCGGTGTCGTCGCGGCTGACCTGCTGCGCGACGGCCAGCACGAGGATGTGCTCGAGCACGATCTTGGAGATGCTCTGCCCGTCGGTCTTGCCTTGCTGTTCCTGCGTGTTGACGATCACGTCGACGTAGTTGCCCGGCAGCGCGAAGCCCGCGACGCCGACCACGTCGTTCACCCGCACGGTGATCGCGCGGCTGCCGTCGGCGATCACCGCGGACAGCCCGCCCTTCGTGCCGACCGGCGCGAGCTTCGACTCGATCACCGGCTCGCCGCGGGCGAGGCTCGTGCGTACGACGCGCCCTTCGAGTTCCTTCGTGTCGGTGAACGCGCCGGTCGGCACGCTGCCCGACGGCCAGCTCACCATGTGGATCTGGTTCGGCCCGAGCGGCTCGCCCAGGTTCAGGTCGGTGGTCGCCACCGCGACCGACGTGATCGAGCTGCTGGAGGTATTCATCAACCAGCGGGACGCGAACACGACCGCGGCAAGCCCCGCGACCATCGCGACGATCAGCATCATGAGCGCTCGACTGTTTTTCATGGCAATGCTCCTCAACGAATCGTGAAAGAAACGGCTCAACCTGTTACGTGCGTGCGACCGCCGTGGTCGGCAGGCGGCAGATACACGCCGTCGCGCTCGGGCGCCGTGCCGAAATAGCTGGCCCATGCGTCGTGCAGCGCGTCGTGCGTCACTTCGAGCGGATCGCCGCGATACCGCGCGCCGGCGGCGACGAGGCGCAGCAGATCCATCGGGAAGCATGCGAGATAGGCCTTGCCGGTCGGCAGGTGCAGCCGGTGCAGCAGATAGTCGAATGCGTCCTGCGTCGATACCAGGCCGAGCGACGCACATGCGGCGTCGAACACCGCGCGGTAGTGGTCGATCGACAACGCGCCGACGTGAAGCTTGGAGCCGAGCCGGCGCAGGAACGCGTCGTCGGCGAACTGCTCCGGCGCCAGGTTGCTCGAGAACACCGGCCAGACGTCGAACGGCAGCACGAAGCGGTTGCCGGACTCGAGCGTCAGGAAATCGACGCCGCGATCGAGCGGGCGCAGCCAGCGGTTGAGCAGGTCGCGCGGCTCGACACGCTGGCGGCCGAGATCGTCGACGATGTACATGCCCATGTTCGCCTTCATGTGCGGCGGCGCCTGGTAGAAGCCCGCCGCGTCATCGCGGCGCAGGTCGAGCTCGTCGAGCGTCAGCTCGCCGCCGGACATCACGACCGGCCGCTCGCACAGGCGCCAGCGGCGATCGACCGATTGGCCGTCCGCTTGCGCTGCCGCATCGACATGCACGAGTGGGTCGTAGATCTGGATCACTTCGCCGGCGGCGCAAATGGCGTACGGCACCGGCACGTGGCCGCCCATCAGCGCGCCGAGCCGCTCCGCGAGGAACGTCTTGCCGCTGCCGGCCGGGCCGTAGATCAGAAGCGGACGGCCGGAGTTCAGCGCGGCGGCCGCCGAATCGAGGATCGCCGTATCCATGACGACGCCGTCGAAGATGGCCCACACGTCGTTCTGGGCCACGCGCAGCTTGCGCACCGAATGGGTGGACACGCAGTCGAGATACGCGTCGAGCGTCACCGGCGCAGGGCCGCTGTAGCTGCTGCGCGCGCGCTCTTCGAGCGCGGCCAGGCGGCCTGCCTCGGTCAGGCGGAACGTCACGTCGAGGTCCGTCTTGCCGCGATGGGTCAGTTCGACCAGATGCTCGCGCACCAGGAACGCGAAGATGTCGTCGAGCACGGCGAGCGGGAGACAGTGACGCTCGATCAGGTCGCCGTAGGACGGGCGGCCGAGCACCAGCGTCGACTTCAGCACGAGCCCTGCGATGAACGCCTGGCTCAGTCCGGTTTCCTCGAGCGAGCGCGGCGCCGCCGGCAGTTGCGCGCCCGGCTTCGCGTGCGCCTCCCGCATGGGCGACGGAAGCGGCAGGTGTGCAACCTGCGCGTCGCGTCTCGGTTCGGTGGGATTCGTGTTCA
The DNA here is from genome assembly GCF_905339915.1 of Burkholderia sp. BCC1985. Classification (NCBI taxonomy): domain Bacteria; kingdom Pseudomonadati; phylum Pseudomonadota; class Betaproteobacteria; order Burkholderiales; family Burkholderiaceae; genus Burkholderia; species Burkholderia sp. BCC1985. Next base: position 12,907 of record NZ_CAJPGY010000024.1, on the reverse strand, counting down.
TGTTCGGTCCATCCTCGTTGCAGGTTCGGCGCGCTACGCGCACGATACGAACAGCATGCCCAGCGTGCCGGCGGCAATCGCCACGCCATACGGCAACGCACCGACCGACGCGAACTCCACGGGGCCGTCGGTTGCCCCTGCACGCGCCCCGGACGCGCGACGCGCGATCAGCGCCACGACGTTCGCCCACATCTGGCGCACGCGTCCGCGCAGCAGCGCGAAACCGATCGCGCCGATCCCGCCGGCCAGAAAGGCGGCCAGCACGATGTAGAACGTCATCTGGGCGCCGACCCACGCGCCGATCGCGAGCATCAGCTTCACGTCGCCTGCAGCCATCCCGCGCAACAGATAGAACGGCAGCAGCAGGCCGCAGCCGGTCGCGGCGCCGGCAAGCCATGCGAGCGCGCCCGCCTGGATGCCGTGCAGCGCGCACTGGGCAACCAGCGCACCGGCCAGCCCGAGCGCGACGAGCCGGTTCGGGATGCGTCGGCTCGTGATGTCCGTGCTGGCCGCGACGACGACGAGCAGCGTCACGCACAACGGGACCGGGTAAGGCAGCGCGGCAGGCAACATGGCGAACCTCGACGGGATGTAATGATCAGGATCACTGACCCAGTGCGGTATTCACCGCCGCGGTCACGATCGACGCGATCGCGTTGTACATGTCTTCAAGCGAACCCTTCAGTACGACCACGCTTCCCAGCACGATGGTGGCGAATACTGCCGCGATCAGCGCATATTCGATCGACGTCACCCCCTGCTCGTCGGCGATCCATCGCGATACCGCTACCGCACATCCCCTGGTCCGCATGACGACCTCCGATTCGGTTGATCAAGAGAGCGGGGGAGACTCGAGCAGTGCACCGGCCGAGTCATCCGCCGTTCGGTTCATTCGACATCCGTTGGTTGGGTGTCCGGCCCTGATCGAGCGACGGGATGACGACGAACGGGCCGGACTCACCGTTCGCCGCCCCGCCATTCAGATGGCCGCGTTGAGGTCGTCTGCGATCGTGTTGAACACGGTCTTGAGATCGTTTCCGACCAGCGTCAATGCTGCAACGAGGCCGACTGCGATCAGCGCGGCGATCAGGCCGTATTCGATGGCCGTCACACCTTGCTCGTCTTGGACGAAACCGCGGACTTTCTGGATGAACGTGGACATGGCTAATCTCCTTTCGCACTACTATTGAAATCCCGTTGTCGGGTATCGACGCGGGGAGCTGGCACTACCGGCACAACGGCACAACAAATGGATTCGGATGCGGTGCTCAGCGACGGATACGGCAGCGTACGAGCCTGGCCGGTCGAACGATTGTCGGTGGGCTGATGCGTGCGATATCCATGCGCGCTGCGATCTGGCGAATGGCGCGATCGAGCAGAGCGAGAACGGCGCAACGACCGCCCCGTGCATGGATACGGATTGAACGGATGACGCAAGCGCGTCGATGCTGCTGCGGATATGCTTCGCGGCATGCGAGCCGCGACGTGCTCTGGTCTTTCATTTTTATTCCCCAAATGCTGTCATGTGATTCTTGTTGCGCGGACGATGCCGTCGCCTATTCGCTCGGTCGACGTTTCCGGCGGTTTTCACGGCCTGGGCGGCGTATTCCCCGACGCGCCCTCGATCCGTTGCTTTCCGCAGGTGATTGAGTCCGGTCTTGTCAGCCTGTTGCTTCAACCGGTCGTTCATCACGTCGTCGACTTTCGTGCGGACCTTGACGCAAAGAGCAGGCCAGCCAGAAGGAAATCCAGACGCAGCAAGGGTTCCGGCGATCCCCCCGTCAGTCGTGTTTCGGCGCGCTGCACAAAATGTTTCAGATTTGATATACGCACGCAGGCCGGCCCGGGATGCCGGCGGGGCGCCGCCGTGCTGTGCAAGGGCACCCAAAAATTTTCTCGGGATTTTCCCGAATCCATGCAGCCCGTCGCCCGACACGAATTCCGCACACCGCCGGACCGGCGAAAAACCCGGAATGTTTCAAGCGAGAAACATCATTTGCGCCGCTACGGTTTTCTCAGACGTGAAAACCCGGTTTTCCGCGCTGTCGCTGCCGAATCGATATCTCACGATTCAGCCCGCGGTTTGCGTCACGCGATTTTTTCTCCAACAATGCATTCACCGGACAGCGCCATCGAACGCGATTCGATCCGGATACACAGCAACACAAAAAGGCTGCGGCAGAGAAGCAGCCTTCACCGCAAACGGGGCATCATGTACACAGCCAATCGTGGAGTGCGCTATCGCGCCAAACGCTGTGCTCAATGGCTGACAGCCGACCGGATCATTCCGTACAGCTGCATCATGCTGATGCTGTGTGTTGGATTCCTGATCACCTGGGGCTTCGTGACGGATGCCTTCACGTCACAGACCACCGCACGGCCGGGTGTCGACTTCTCCGTCTTCTGGACCGCGTCGCAGCTCGTGCTGCAAGGTAATGCCGCTGCGATCTACGATCCGGTCCTCTTCTCCCATGCCGAGGTAGCGCAATTCGGTGCCTACATTGGCCACCAGTCGCTGCCCTGGCTTTATCCGCCGACGATGCTGCTGTTCATCGCGCCGGTCGCCCTCGTGCCTTTCCTGCCCGCGTATTTCCTCTTTTTTGCGGGCAGTCTTTTATGCTATGCGTACGCAGTCCTGCGACTGTCGGGTCTGCGTGCGCACCTGCCCGCTCCGCGCGCCGCCGCGCTTGTCGTGCTCGCCTACTCGGGCGTGTTCGCGTCCGTCCTGTACGGGCAGAACAGCATCCTGACCGCCGGCATCGCCGCATTCGCGCTGCATTTCCTCGGCCGACGCCCGATCGTCGCCGGCGTGCTGATCGGGCTGCTCGCCATCAAGCCGCAGCTTGCGGTGGTGTTTCCGTTCGTGCTGGTCGCGACCCGCTCGTGGCGCACCTTCGCGTCGGCAGCGATCACCACGGTGCTGTTCACCGTGGCCGGCATTGCGCTGACCGGCACCAGCTCCCTGCACGGCCTGGCTCAGGCGATGTCGATCGTGCGCGGCATGCATTTCACCCTTCCTGCCTACTGGTTCGTTTCGCCCACGACGTTCGCGGCGCTGCGGCTTGCGGGCGCATCGATTCCGGTCTCGCTCGCCGCCCAGGCCGCCGTCGGGCTGCTCGCAATCGCCGCCGCCGTCCAGGTGTGGCGTCGCACGGCCGACATTCGGCTGCGCGGCGCGGCGCTGGTGATCGCCACGCTGTTGACGACCCCCTATCTGTGGCATTACGAACTCGCGTGGCTCGGCATCGCGTTCTTCTGCGTGATCGCCCACGGGCTCGACGAAGGCTGGCTGCCGGGAGACCAGATCGTGATCGTGCTCGCGTGGCTGCTGCCCATATTCGAGATATTCAACCGGATCACGAAGCTGCCGCAGATCGGCCCGGTCGTGCTGCTCGCCGTCCTGTTCGTCGTCGTGCGGCGCTCGACGCTTGCATCGGGGAATGCGTGATGAGATCGCCGCGCTCCCTTCTGCACGGCGATTCGGTGCTAGACGCACACCCGGAACTGCCGATCGCCGGCCCGCGCCGGTTCCCGCATTGGCTCAATCGCGATCGGGTACGCGTCTATGCGGCAGCGGTACTGCTGACCGAGTTGCTGTTCCTCTGCGTCTACCTCGCACGCGTGCATGCGTCGCATACGTCCGTGCCCGGGCCGCTCGCGCAGGATCTCGCGCCGATCTGGAGCGCTGCACGGCTCGCCGCGCACGGCCACGCGATCGACGCGTGGCATTTCCCGTCGCTCTTCGCGATCGAGAAACTCGCGATTCCGACGATGAATGCCGCGGACGGCTCGCTGCCGTGGCTCTACCCGCCCACGATGCTGCTGTTCGTGCTGCCGCTCGGCTGGCTGCCGTACATGTTCGCGCTCGTGCTGTGGATCGGCGTCACCTACGCGCTGTTCGCGGTGACGATCCGCGCGACCGTGCAGCGCGATGCGGCGCTGCTCTGCGCGCTCGCGTTCCCCGGCGCGTTTCTCACGGTGATCGTCGGGCAGACGAGCCTCCTGAGCGCGACGCTCGCCGGCTGCGGGCTGCTGATGCTGAATCGTCGTCCCGTCATCGCCGGCATCTGCTTCGGATTGCTGACGATGAAGCCGCAAATGGCGATCCTGTTCCCGCTCGCGCTACTGTGCGCCGCTCAATGGCGCGCGCTGGCCGCGTGGGCGGCAACGATCGCCGGCGGCTTCGCGCTGTCGACGCTCGCGTTCGGCCTCGGCGCGTGGTTCGCTTTCGCACACGGAATTCACGACGCAGCGCAGCTCGTCGGCGCCGGCCACGCACGGCTCGCGCGCATGCCGACCGTCTTCGCGCTCGCCACCCTCGCCGGCTGGCCCGCCTACGTCGCGCGCGGCCTGCAGCTGCTGTCGGCCGCGGCCGCCGCGATCGCCGTGGTGTACGCATGGCGCGGCGCGTGTTCGTACGCGCTGCGTGCCGCGACGCTCGCCTGCGCGTGCCTGATCGTCAGCCCCTATCTGTACGACTACGACCTGACCTGGTACGGGCTCGTGATCGCATGGTACGCACGCTATGCGTGGACGCACGGCTGGCGGCGCTTCGATCGCGAATGGCTGCTGCTGATGTGGGTGATGCCGCTCGCCGGCCTCGTGCTGGTGCCGCATCTGTCGTTCCAGTTCATGCCGCTGGTCACACTGGCCTCGCTGGCACTGCTCGTCAGCCGGATTGCACAAGAAAGGCACGACGTGCCGTCGATGCCCGACGCACGCGACAACTCGACCGAGACCGGCTTCCCGCATCCGGTCCGCTCACACCACCGCCCGGCGCACGGACTGCGCCGCAGCGGCCGCCCGACCTTCGGCGTCGGCCGCTGACACGTCATCACAGGGGACCCATCATGCGCGAACCGCTCTACACACCGCTCGTCTCGCTGGTCGTACCGTTCTACAACGAAGGCGAAGCCGTCGAACGCTTCTTCGACGTCGTGATCCCGCTGATGGCCAGCCTCGACGCGATCCGCTTCGAGATCGTCTGCGTGAACGACGGCAGCCGCGACGACACGCTCGACCGCCTGATCCGCGCGAGCCTGAACGACCGCCGTGTGCGCGTGATCGATCTCACGCGCAACTTCGGCAAGGAAGCGGCGCTGACCGCCGGTCTCGACGAAGCGGCCGGCGACGCGGTGATCCCGCTCGACGCCGACCTGCAGGATCCGCCGAGCCTGATTCCGGTGATGCTCGAGCACTGGCGCGACGGCGCGGAAGTCGTCGCCGCGAAGCGCAGCAACCGCGCGTGCGATTCGTTCGCGAAGCGCACCGCCGCCGCGATCTACTATCGCGTGCACAACGTGCTGTCGGACGTGAAGCTGCCGGAGAACGTCGGCGACTTCCGGCTGATGGACCGCAAGGTCGTGAACGCGCTGCGCAGCCTGCCCGAGCGCCATCGCTTCATGAAGGGGCTGTTCGCATGGGTCGGCTACCGGACCGTGATCGTCGAGTACCAGCGCGACGCGCGCAGCGCCGGGCATTCGAAGTTCTCCGGATGGAAGCTGTGGAATTTCGCGATCGAAGGAATCACGAGCTTCAGCACCGTGCCGCTGCGCAGTTGGACCTACATCGGCCTCGGCATCGCCGCGCTCGCGTTCCTCTACGGCGCGTTCATCGTGGGACGCACGCTGCTGTTCGGCAATCCGGTGCACGGCTACGCGTCGCTGCTGTCGGTCGTGCTGTTCATCGGCGGCATCGAGCTCATCGGCATCGGCGTGGTCGGCGAATATATCGGACGCATCTACGACGAATCGAAGCAACGTCCCGTCTATCTGATCCGCCGCCGCTACCAGACGCAAGGCAAGGTGGTCGAGCTGCCGGTCGCGCGCGATACGCGCCGCGCGGCCGCACGCCGCCGCGTCCAGCCGGCCCGCATGCGGGTCGGCGCCCGCTGATCGGTGCAGCCTGCGATGTTCGCACTGCTCTACGCCGAGCGCGTGCGGCTGGCGCGCTTCGGCCTGTCCGGGCTCTGCTCGACCGCGCTGCACGTGCTGATCGCGTCCGCACTGTACGCACTGTTCGATGCGACGCAAGTGATCGCGAACGCCGTCGCGTTCGTCGGCGCGACGGCGTTCTCGTATCTCGCGAATACGCTATGGAGCTTCTCGTCGACGGTGCATTCGCGCAACCTGGTGCGCTATCTGACCGTGGCGCTGGCCGGCTTCGCCGAAACGATGGCGCTCGCGCGCGCCGCCGAACTGCTCGACGTACCGCGCGGCTGGGCCATCGTCGCGATCGCGCTGCTGATCCCGCCGACGATGTTCGTACTGCACCGGGTGTGGACGTATCGGTGAATCCTTCACGCCGGCATCGCGACATGTGATTCCGGCGATTGCAAACGCGCAATCGATACAAGGTCCGCCGGCGCGGCCGGCCGCATGCCGTCGTGGCATCGCCGACCCATTCCACGCATCGCGACGAACGCATCCGCATCGGATTGCGTCGTCGGGGAGCAGGCCCGGTTCATCGCGAAGCCGGTCGCCGAATGCACATGGACGATGTCGAGCATCGCGTTCGGGACGGCCCGCGGTAGGGTCGAAGCATTCATCGATCCGTCACGGAACCATCGCACCCGAGACGAGCGATGCCTGCTAGCATGGCGCGTGGCCTGTCCGAATCGCGAGGCTGCCGGCAACATGTCGCGCGGCGGTGCGGGTCGCGCCGTCGCCTCCGTGCCGGTCATGCCGCGGCACGTCGACGCGGACGCTTCCCGCGGCACGCATCGTGCGCCGCCATCATTCGCCTTCCACCCGACGGCCGGCTTCGCCGCATGCTGTCGCGCGCGCCGCCGGCACGAGATCCGTCCATGCCCAGGAAAAAATCCAGCCTCTGGCTACGGCCTTTCGACCTGTTGACCGCCGCGACGCGCGCGCGGCCCAAAAGGAAGACCGCCAAGCCGGCGCCATCGGCGAAACGCCCCGCCACCGCACGAACCGCGCGTCCCGCCCGCGCACCGGCGCCCGCCGCCCGCACATCGCCGCGCCAGGCACCCGGCACGTGGCTGCGCTCGTTTCATTCCGCGCGCCCCGCCGCCGGCCAGCTCGTCAACCATCTTGCGTACGCGCTGTACCTGCCCGCCGCACCGGCGACGACCGACGGCCTGCCCGTCGTCGTCATGCTGCACGGCTGCAAGCAGACCGCCGAGTCGTTCGCCGCTGGCACCCGTATTTGCCGTGTCGCCGAGCGCGCCGGATTTGCCGTGCTGTTTCCCGAACAGGCGAAGACCGCCCACGCCCATCGCTGCTGGAACTGGCATGGCGATGCGTCGCAGTCGGAGGCCCCGGCGATCGCATCGCTCGTCGACGCGATCGTGCGGGAGCGCGGGTTCGATCGCGACCGTGTCTATCTGGCCGGCGTCTCGGCCGGCGCCGGGCTGGCCGCGCGTCTGGCGCTCGACTTTCCCGATCGCTTCGCGGCCGTCGGCCTGCACTCCGGGCCGGCCATCGCGCCGCCGTTGTCGACGATGGCCGCGATGAGCCTGATGCGCCGCGGTCTGCGCGACGATCCGATACGCGTCGTCGATGCCTGCGTCGACGGGCGCGCTTATCCGGGCATGCCGGCACTCGTCGTGCACGGCGGGCTCGATACGGTCGTCGCCGAGCAGAATGCGCTGCAGCTGGGAGTCGCGTTCGCGCGGATCAATCGGCTCGTCGACGCACAGGGTGAGCTGCGCGTCGGCGAGCAACATACGTACGCGCACGACGATGCGGATTACACCGACTATCTGCGCGGCGGCACGCTGATCGTGCGGGTCTGCATCGTGCGCCGCCTGGCGCACGCGTGGAGCGGCGGCGATCCGCGCGAAGCATTCCACTCCGCGACCGGGCCGGACGCGACCGCGATGTTCTGGAATTTCTTTCGAAGGCGGCGGCGCAAGCGGTAGCGGAGCGACGCGTCGCCTGTCATTCACACGCGTTGCCCGACTGCCGCCGCCGCGTCCGCATGGCCCTGCGCGCGCCGGATCGGCAGTCGAACGCGGAACGTCGTGCCGCGCCCCGGCTCGCTCGTCACGTCGATTGTGCCGCGATGACGCTCGACGATCCCGTGCGGCACCGACAACCCGAGCCCCGTTCCCTGCCCGACCGGCTTCGTCGTGAAGAACGGATCGAAGATCCGCCGGACGATATCGGGCGTCATGCCGGTTCCGGTATCGCTGATCGCGATCGACACCTGCTCGCCGTCGCTCGACGTGCGGATCGTGATCACGCCGCGCGTCGGCATCGCATGCGCCGCGTTGACGAGCAGGTTCATGAACACCTGGTTCAGCTGCGATGGAAGACATTCGACCAGCGGCAGGTCGCCGTACTCGCGCACGATGTCGGCCTTGTACTTGAGTTCGTTGTGGACGACGTTGAGCGTGCTTTCGAGGCCCGCGTGGATATCGGCCACGCTCCACTCGCCGCTGCCCGGCCGCGAGAAATCGCGCAAGTCCTGCACGATCCGGCGCACGCGCACCGCGCCGTCGATCGATTCGTCGATCAGCGTCACGATCTCGTCGCGCACGTAGTCGAGATCGGCCGCGCCGCGCAGCGCCGTCAGCGCGTCGCGCGCCGCGGGTTCCAGCTGCGGCAGCACGGCTTCGTGCGCGGCGATCACGTCGAGCAGGCTGCGCACCCATGTCCTCAGCGTATTGAGGTTCGCGCTGATGAAGCCGATCGGATTGTTGATCTCGTGCGCGACGCCGGCCGCGAGTTGGCCGATCGACGCGAGTTTTTCCGATTGCAGCAGCTGCACGTGGGTTTCCTCGAGCGCGCGCAGCAGGCGCCGCTGTTCGTCCTTCTCCTGTTCGAGCCGACTCTGCGCCGCGCGGCGCTCGTCGATCTCGCTCGCCATGTTCTCGCGCGTGCGTTGCAGCATCGCCGTCGTCTGCTCGTAGCGCCGCAACGCCGTTTCGAGTTCGGCGGTACGCAATCGCACCAGCCGTTCGAGCGTGTCCGTCATGCCGCGCAGAAAGGTCGTGCGTGCATCGAAGCGGCAGACGAGCAGCGTGACGATCAGCGTCGCCGTCGTGAACAGCGCGATGGTCGTCGCGAGCCACGGCGCATCGATGCCGTTCGCGGCACCGCAGCGCGCGTCCGGTGCGAAATGCGCGGCCGCCATCGCCGTGTAGTGCATGCCCGTGATCGCGATGCCCATGATCAGCGCGGCGCCGATGCGTTGCGCGGTCGCATGGCGCGCCTGTTGCGCGCGCAACGTCTGCGCCATCCAGAGCGCGGCGGTCGACGCGATCACGGCCACGCCGATCGATGCCGCGAACAGCGCGGGCTCGTAGCGGATGCCCGGCGCCATGCGCATCGCGGCCATGCCCGTGTAATGCATCCCGACGATCCCGGCGCCCATCAGCGCGCCGCCCGCGAGCAGGTGCCGGCGGCTCAATCGCGCACGCGTGACGACGTTCAGCGCGAAATACGACACGAGCACCGCGATCGCAAGCGACGCGCCGGTATCCGGCAGCGCATAACCGAGCGGAATCGGCAGCGACAGCGCCAGCATCCCGACGAAATGCATCGACCAGATTCCGGTGCCCATCGCGGCCGCGCCGCCGGCCAGCCACGCGCGCTTGAGCCGCGGGTCGTCGAGCAGCGAGATGAACGCGGCCAGGTCGAGCGCCGTATAGGAGGCCAGTGTCGCGATGACGAGCGACAGCAGGACCAGCAGCAGGTTATAGGTGCCATGCATGATCGGCGTCCCGGTCGAAATGAACGCGGTGCCGCGGCGCGCGGTCGCGCGCCCGCCGCGGCGGTGCGGCTCCGTGCAGCGTCACGCGGGCGGCGCGGCGGCGCTCGCCTGCGTCGACGCGGCCGCGCCGGTCTGCACGAGAATGTCGAACGACGTGCCCTCGCGTGCTTCGAAGCGCCGCACGAGCTCGATCTGGTGCGCCGACATCACGCTGCCCTTCGTCATCAGCAGCACGCCGCGATGCGTGCGCAGATCGTCGGCGAGCTGCATCCCTTCGCGCAGTTGTTCGGACCGGATCTCCGCGACGGACGCAGCGATGCGCAGGCTCGCCGGATCCCGCACCAGCTCGATGAAGCGCGCGACGAGCAGCGGGTCGTAACGCACGCCGGCCTGCGAATGCAGCACGTCGATCGCCTGTTCGACCGAATGCGGCGAGCCGATCTCGCCGTTTCGCAACCCCTCGAAATCGCGCGCGATCGCGACGATCCGCGAGCCGAGCGGGATCGCGTCGCCCGCCAGCCCGTCGGGCGTGCCGCGGCCGTTGAAGCGCTCGTACTGGTGCAGCACGATCGACGCAACCTTGTGCAGCTGCGCGACCGGCGTGAGCACCATCTGCGCGCGCAGCGGATGCTGCTGGAACAGGCTGTGCTCGTCCGTCGTCATCTTGACGAGCGGCTTGTGCAGCAGTTCGTCGGGCAGCGACAGCTTGCCGATGCCGTGCAGCAGTCCCGCGTAATACGCGTCCTGCGCGTGCAGGCTGCTCATCCCGGCCGACAACGCGAGACGGCGCGCGATTTCGCCCACGCGCATCGCATGGCCGCTCGCCGATCCGCAGCGCATTTCGATCATGCTCGCGCAGACCTGGACCATCGCGGTGAAGCTGCTTTTCAGGTCGTGCTGTGCGGCTTCGAGGAACATCACGGTTTGGCCGAGTTCCTCGGTGCGCGCGCGCACCTGCGTTTCGAGTTCCGTATTGAAGCGGCGCAGCGCTTCGTTCTGCGCTTCGGTCAGCGCTGCCAGTCGCGCTGCTTCGCCGCGCAGGCGCCGCTGCTCGAGCGCCTGCTCGAGGGTCATCAGCAGATCGTGATCGTCCCACGGCTTGTTCAGGTAGCGATACACGCCGCCTTCGTTGACGGCCGCCACGATCGATGCGATGTCGGAATAGCCGGTCAGCAGGATGCGCATCGTGTCCGGATACAGCGCGCGGGCGCGGGCGAGAAACGCCGCGCCGCTCATGTTCGGCATGCGCATGTCGGACACGATCAGGTCGACTTCGGTCGACGCGAGGATCTCGAGCGCGGCTTCGCCGCTTTCGGCGGTCAGGATCTGGTAGCGCGCAGGCCGCAGCACGCGCCGCAGCGCGGACAGCACGCTCGGCTCGTCGTCGACCAGCAGGATCGATGGGGCGGCGGCGGGGGTGTCAGATGCGGCGTCGGCGATCGATTCGCGTGGTGTAACGTTCGTTCCGTTTGTCGCGGATGTCGTCATGGCAGGCCTCGGATTGTTTATCTTCACTACCTCTGTGACATCGGCGCGTGCCGCGTATTCCGTATTGGGGAAAACGCTGATTCGTATGAACCGAAGCGGCATGCGACGCACGCCCGGCAGCGCGGGAGCCGGTCATCCGGAACGCGCGACCACGACTTCCGGTATCGTTGCGGGACGCGTCGATCGCGGCGCCCCGTCGCATCGCGATCCGTTCGCCTCATTCACTCCACAGGAGCATTCATGATTCTGGAAATGGCATCGCTCGAAATCGATCCGTCGCAGGCCGAGCCATTCGAGGCGGCGGTTCGCCAGGCCCTCCCGCTGTTCGCCCGCGCGCGCGGCTGCGGCGGCGCCGAGCTGCATCGCGTGATCGAGCGCAGCGGCGGCTACCTGCTCGTCGTCAAGTGGGACAGCGTCGACGATCACATGGTGCATTTCCGGCAATCGGACGACTTCCAGGCGTGGCGTCAGCTGGCGGGCCCGTTCTTCAAGAGCCCGCCGCAGGTCGTGCATACGGAAGTTGCGGTGAAGTAAGCGCGGTGAAGCAACCGCCGCAACGAGCCAACCGATCCATCGCGGATGACGCTGCGTCGGCGCCCTGACCGTCCGCCGCGCCAGCGCACCCGCATTCCCAACGAGCCCTTTCATGACCGTCGACCCTTCCGTCCTCTCCGCGTTCACGCCGACCGGCAAGCTGCGCGCGTCGATCAATCTCGGCAACCCGATCCTCGCGAACCGCGACCCGGCGACGGGCGAGCCGTTCGGCGTGTCGATCGACCTCGCGCGCGCGTTCGCCGAGCGGCTGTCGGCCGAGCTCGAACTCGTCGTGTTCGATACGGCCGCCAAGTCGGTGCAGGCGCTGACCGAGGAGCGCGCCGATTTCGGCTTCTTCGCGGTCGATCCGCTGCGCGGCGAAACGGTCGCGTTCACCGAGCCCTATGTGCTGATCGAAGGCTTCTATCTCGTGCGCGACGCTTCGCCGATCCGCGGCAACGCGGACGTCGACCAGCCGCACAACCGCGTGGCGGTCGGCAAGGGCAGCGCGTACGACCTGTTCCTCACGCGTGAGCTGAAGGCCGCGCAGATCGTACGCGCGCCGACGTCGCAGGCCGTCGTGCCGACCTTCGTCGAGCAGCAGCTCGAAGTCGCGGCCGGCGTGAAGCAGCAGCTCGAGGCCGACGCGGCGAAGACGCCGGGCCTGCGCCTGCTCGGCGAGCGTTTCATGGTGATCCGCCAGGCGATGGGCGTGCCGAAGAGCCGCGGCGAAGCGGCCGCGGCGGTGCTCGGCGAATTCGTCGAGGCAATGAAGGCGTCGGGCTTCGTCGCGGAGTCACTGCGGCGGCATCGCATCGCCGGGGCGTCGGTCGCACCGCTGGCCTGATTCGCACACCCGTCAAGTGTTGACGACGACGCCGTCATGCTAGGTCGGCGCGGGCCGTCGACAACCCGGCGTCACCTGGCACTCGACACTTCGCTCGCGCGGCTGAACGTCGTCATCGGCGGGAATCGTCGCGGCACGGGGTTTTGCGAACGGCTGCCGGTGCGCGCGTTCATGATGCGGCGCGATGTCCCGCTGCTGTTGCGCCGGCGGGCGATCGAGGTGCTGCCGTCGCGGGGTGCGCGGACGATGGGGACGCCGCGGCGCCCGGCCCGGCAGGCGGCTGCGGCGCGGAAGCGGAAGCAGGCATCGGATTCGGCGGCGACGAGGCGGGTTGGCTTATGTGGGCACTCCCTGCCGAGC